>NZ_BOPU01000003.1:72331-529838 GCF_017312765.1 Phycicoccus sp. DTK01
GGCCTGGACGGCGTGGACGGTGCGGCCGGCGTCGCGGCGGGTGAGCACGACCATCCCGGCCACCAGCCACAACGCCAGGACCAGGGCGACCAGGGTCGCGGTGAGGTCCTCCCGCTGGGCGGCCGTCAGCTCGTCCAGGCGGCCGGCGAGCAGCGCGTCGAACGCGTCGATCGTCGGCTCGGCGGCCTTCGTCGCCGTGGCTGCCACCGTGGTGACGTCGGCCGGCTCCCGGTTCTCGAGGTCACGGACGACGCTCGTGGACAGCGCGTCCGCGGCATCGGCCGCGTCCCGCAGGCCCTGCACCTCCCGGGCGAGGGCCGCGCGGTCGGTGTCGGAGACGGCCACCTCGAGGTCGTCGCGGATGGAGCGGGCCTGGGTCTTCAGGGTGCCCCCGAACAGGGCGCGCTCGGCGACGCGCTCGTCGACGGTCGTGGCCCGGGTGGGCACGCGGGCCTGGGTGGCCTCGAGGAGCAGGTCGGGCAGCTCGGCGAAGGTCGCGTCGGCGAGGCTGGAGGAGTCGAGGTCCGCGTCGAGGGTGACGTTCGACGCGCGGCTGACTGCGGCGACCAGGTCCACGAGGGCCCCCGCGGTGTCGGCGACACCGGCCGGTGTGGTGTCGGGGGCCTGGGCGTCGACGGCCGCCATCTCCTCCTCCACACCGAGCTCGGGGTGCGCGGCCACGGCGGCCCGCAGCGGCGAGAGGTCGAGCGGACGCCCACCGGCCAGCTCGGCCAGCCCCCCGACCGCGGGTCGCAGGACCGCCAGGCCCTCGCGCTCGGCGGTGGTCGTCGCGATGTCCGGTGCGCTGAGGGCCAGGTAGGACCGCCCCAGCAGGAGCACCGGGACGAGCAGGACGGCGGTCAGGAGGAGCAGGCGCGCGGGGAGCCGCAACCGCCGGACGACCACGATGACGGGTGCGAGCAGGACGGTGGCTGGTCCACGGCGCGGGGTCGTCGGGGTGGCAGCGCTCATCGGGGTCCGTCCCTCGGGCTCGTGCGTCCCAGGGGCCGGTCGCCACCTCGGATCGTGATCCCCCATCGGCGGCGGCGGCCGGAGGCTCCAGAAAGATCTCCTCAAGAAGCGGTCAAACCCTCGACGGCGAGGGTCGGGGGACGAGGTGGCGGTGTGGCGCGCATCACCCTCGACACGGCGTGCGCTCCGTCGCGCCCGGGCGACTGACGGGGTGGAACACATCGTCGAGAGAGAAGGAGCTGTTCACCATGACAGGCCCCGCCACGACGGCCGGGACCGTCGCCACCGCCCCCACCGCCCGGGGGCGCACCCGCATCGCCGACTCGGTCGTCGGCACCGTCGCGGCCCTCGCCGCCCGCGAGGTACCGGGCCTCGCCCGGGTCGGCACCGGGGCCGAGCGCCTCGCCGGCGAGGTCGTGCACCGCCTGACCGGCAGCGCCACCTCGACCGCCGGCGTCACCGTCGTCGTCGACGAGGGCACCGCCTCGTTCACGGTCGAGCTCGTCGCCACCGGTGACCGCCCCGTCCACGAGACGGCCGATGACGTGCGCGAGCACGTCGTCGAGGCCGTCGAGGGCATGACCGGCCTGCGCGTCGGCCGTGTCGACGTCACCGTCGCCGACCTCGAGGACCCGGACCCCACCACCAGCACCGACCACACCGAGGAGGACGACCGATGAGGGCCACGACCGGGACCGTCTCGACCACCCGCCGGCTCGGCGCCGAGCTCGTCGGAACCTTCTGGCTCGTCGTCGCCGGGTGCGGCACGGCCGTCCTCGCCGCCACCGCGACGGCGCAGGCCGACGGTCGACCCGTGCTCGTCGGGGTCGGCTACCTCGGCGTCGCCCTGGCCTTCGGCCTCGCCGTGACCACCGCCGCCTACGGCGTGGGCCACCTCTCGGGTGGGCACTTCAACCCGGCCGTCAGCGTCGGGCTCGCCGTGGCGGGCCGGTTCTCGTGGCGGGACGTGCCCGCCTACGTCGCGGCGCAGCTCGTCGGGGCGGTCCTCGGCGCCGGTGTCCTCCTCGCCGTCGCCTCCGGGCGTCCCGGTTTCACGACGGCCGACGGGTTCGCGACCAACGGCTTCGGCGACCGCTCGCCCCAGCAGTACGGGCTGCTCGCGGCCCTCGTCGTCGAGGTCGTGCTCACGGCCGTGTTCGTCCTCGTCATCGTCGGTGCCACCGGCGAGCGCGCCCCGAAGGGGTTCGCGCCGTTGGCGATCGGCCTGACGCTCACGCTGATCCACCTCGTGTCCATCCCGGTGACGAACACCTCCGTCAACCCGGCCCGCTCGATCGCCCCGGCGCTGTTCGCCGGCGGCGCCGCGCTCGGCCAGGTGTGGCTGTTCGTCCTCGCGCCGCTCGCCGGCGGTGTGCTCGGCGGGCTCGTCGCCTCGCGGCTGCGTCCCTGACCTCGCCCTGACGACGACGGCGGCCCCGGTGCTCTCGCACCGGGGCCGCCGTCGGTCGTCGGACCGGGTGCGTCCTCAGGCCCCGCAGATGTCGGCGTCGGCGGGGCGGGCCTCGATGGTGGGCGTCGGCGTCGGGGCGGGCTTCGGTGCGCTGACCGGCTGGTCCGGCAGGGCCTTCGTCCCCGTGCGGTTCTCGACCTCGACGACGTTCTCGGACCCGGCGCCGAGCGTGACCCGGACGGTCCTCCCGAGCCCGGACGCCTCCTCGAGCGTCGCCCCGGGGAAGGCGGCGGCGACGGTGCGTGCGGCCTCCTCCTGCCCGGCGCCGTACTCGACGAGCGTGCCGGTCCGGCGCTCCCCGTTGCCGGTCGCGGTGACGGTGAAGCCCTGCACCGCGAGGGCGGCGCCCGCCTGGGAGGCCAGACCCGAGGCGCCCGAGCCGTTGCGCACCTCGACCCGCACGTCGTCGGGGGAGACGGTGAGCGGCGACGCGGTCGGGGACGGCGACGCGGTGGCCTCCGGCTCCTGCCCGAGCCGGCGGTCCTCGCGGAACGCCGTCCAGATGACCTGCGCCGACTCCTGCCACTGGACGCGGTTGGGGTCGGGCTCGTAGGCCTCGTTGGGGACGGTGACGAACTCGATGTTGTCCAGGCCGATGCCGCGCACGCTCTCGGCGAGGTCCTTCATCGTGCCGAGGCCGAACTCCGGGTCGGTGGTCAGCGAGCGCGTCGCGGCGTCGAGGAACCCGTAGAGCCGCGTGGGCTGGAAGAGCAGCTGGCTCGAGGTGGCCTTCTGCGCGATCGAGGAGAGGAAGGCCTGCTGGCGCTGGATGCGGCCGAGGTCGGAGCCGTCACCGACCGACTTGCGGGTGCGGACGTACGCGAGCGCCTGCTTGCCCTGGAGGGTGTGGGTGCCCGCGCTCAGGCGCAGGCCCGACTCCTTGTCGTCGATGGCCTCGCGGGTGCAGACCGGGACGCCGCCGAGGGCGTCGACCATCGACTGGAAGCCGCGGAAGTCGACGACGCCGTAGTGGTCGACGCGCACGCCGGTGTTGCCCTCGAGGGTGCGGATGAGGCAGCCGATGCCACCGATCTTGTAGTTGTGGTTCCACTGCCGCGTGACCCACTGGTCCTTCGGGGCGGTGGGGGAGCACTCCGGGGGTGCCTTGGTCATCGAGTCCCGCGGGATGGAGACGACCGTGGCCCACGAGCGGTCCTTGGAGAGGTGGACCAGCAGGTTGGTGTCGGAGTGCTGGCCCGGGTCCTCGACGACCTTGCCGATGGCGTCGTTGCCGTCGCCCTCCCGCGTGTCGGAGCCGACGAGCAGGATGTTGACGGCGCCGCGCGCCTGCGGGGCGGACGTGGGCCGGTCGGTACCGAGCGCGCCCGAGACGTCGACCTTCGTGATGTTCGAGTTCAGCCGCCACGCCGCGACGGCGCCGCCGGCGCCCCCGACGACGACGAGGGCCACGAGGCCGATCGCGAGGCGGCGACGCCACCGCGGTCGGCCGCCGTGCACCTCCCGGCGACGGGAGCGTGACGCGTCGGCCGCGGGTGTCTCGTGCGCATCCGGCTCGACGCCGTCCACCGGGTCCTCCCCACGGGTGCTGGTCAGGGCCCCGCGGTGCGGGACGTCGGGGAGTGTAACGAGCCGGGCTGGGGAGCGCGTCCAGGGTCGGGCCCGTCCGGGTGTCGCCCTCGTCAGCGACCCGAGGGGGTGCCGTCCGTCCCCGGCGGCGGCGCGTCGAGCGGGGTGCCGTCGCGCAGCATGCCGAACAGCTCCTTCGCGCGCTGCTCGTCCCAGAGGACCGAGGAGCCCGCCCGCGTCGTCGCGTTGAGGTCCGACACGGGCACGACGAGGCTCAGCGCCTCGTCGGAGGAGACCTTCCGCATCGTCGAGAGGATGCGGTACGCGTCGAGCAGCGAGGTGTCCTCGCCGACGAAGACGCTCGAGGCCGCCGCGTGGGTGAAGGACCACCAGCGCCACGGCACGAGCACGGTCCCCGGGGTCGCGGCCTCCTTCATCACGGCGCCGAGGAACTGGCGCTGGCGCTCGGCCCGGCCGAGGTCGCCCTTGGGGTCGGAGTACCGGGTCCGCACGTACCCGAGCGCCGTCGGCCCGTCGAGGGTCTGGCAGCCCTTCTTCACGTCGAGGTGGGCCTTCTTGTCCTTGATGTCGCGCGGCACGCAGATGTCGACGCCCCCGAGGCTGTCGACGACGTTGGCGAAGCCCCCGAACCCGATCTCGACGTAGCCGTCGATGCGCAGCCCGGTGGCCTGCTCGAGCGTCTGGACGAGCAGCTTCGGACCGCCGAAGGCGAAGGCGGCGTTGACCTTGTTGCTGCCGCGGCCGGGGATCGGGAGGTAGCTGTCGCGCGGGACGGAGACGAGGGCGGGCTTGCCGGAGCCCGACGGCACGTGGACGAGGATGATCGAGTCGGTCCGGCGGCCCTCGGCGGAGCCGGTGCCGAGCGCCTTCTTCTGCTCGGCGCTCAGCCCCTCGCGGCTGTCCGACCCGACGAGCAGGTAGGTGTGGCCGTCGCCGGCGGCGGGGCGCTCGCCGGCGGGCTCGGTGTCCTCGCGGCTGACCGTCGTCCACGCGTGCCACGGCGCCGCGGCCGTGACGGCCACCCAGCCGACGAGGAGCAGGACGAGGAGGAGCGCGACCCGGCGGGCGGGACGGCGACGGCGCGGGGGCCGCGGCTCGCGCACCGGGCGCGCCGGGCGGCCGCCGCGACCTCCGTCCCCGCCGCGCGCGGGGAGCGGACGGCCGTACTCGTCGTACCCGCCGGCGGGCTCGGCGGGCGCCGGCCGGCGCGGGGTCCGGGGGAGGGCACCCGTGGGTGCGGAGCGGGAGCCGGTGGGTGCGGACCGGGGCGCGGACGCCCGGGGGCGCCGCCGCGTGTCGACGACGTAGACGTCGTCGTCGGACCCCTGGGGGATCGGTCGGGCGCGGTCGTCGTCGCGCATCGTGGGTCCACCTCCGGGTCGGTCGCGGCGATCCAGTATGACGGGACCGGCCGGGAGGGCGGCGACGGCGGGGCCGGCCGAGCGCGCCGCGGCGCCGGTCGCGCGCTCGGCCGGCCCCCGGCGCGCCTCGGCCGCGCCCGCGCCGGGCGTGCCGATACTGGCTGACCATGGAGGAGCGACGGGGTACCGACCTGCTCGAGCGCGACGCGGTCGGGGACACGCTGCGGGTCGACACGCGGGGACGACGCGCCGGCAGCCGCGAGCGGCGCCGCGCCGTCACCCTCCTCGTGCTCACCCTCGTGCTGCCCGGCAGCGCGCAGGTCGCCGCCGGCAACAAGCGGCTGGGTCGCCTCGCCTTGCGGGTGTGGGCCGGGGTGCTCTGCCTGGCCCTCGTGGCCGTGCTCGTCGGGCTGGTCAGCCGCACCACGCTGCTCTCGGTGCTCACCTCGGGCGTCGTCCTGGTTCTCCTCCAGGGACTGCTCCTGTGCCTCGCGGTCCTCTGGGTCGTCCTGCTCGTCGACGCCTGGCGGCTCGGGCGCCCGGACCGGCTCCCGGCCGGCGACCGCCGCCGGCTGCTCGTGCTGCTCCTGGTGCTCCTGCTCGTCCCGGGCCTCGTCGGCTGGCTGGGCACGACCGTCGGCACGGCCCGGGCCGCGATGACCTCGGTCTTCGGGACCGGGGAGGCCGCGGGCGCGGTCGACGGCCGGTACAACGTCCTGCTCCTCGGCGGCGACAGCGGCGCGGGCCGCACCGGCCTGCGCCCGGACTCCATCCAGCTCGCGAGCGTCGACGCGCAGAGCGGTCGTGCCGTGCTCTTCGGGTTCTCGCGCGAGACCGAGAACATCCGGTTCCGCCCCGGGTCGGTCATGGCCGGCCTCATGCCCGAGGGCTGGACCTGCGGCGACGAGTGCCTCCTCAACGCGCTCTACACCTGGGGCCACGACCACGCCGACCGGTTCCCCGCCGGCACCCCCGACCCGGGCCTGCTCGCGACCCGGGAGGCGGTCGAGTCGCTGACCGGCCTCGACATCCAGTACTACGTCATGGTCGACCTCAAGGGCTTCAGCAGCCTCGTCGACGCCGTCGGCGGCCTCGACATCGCCGTGCAGCGCCGCACGCCGATGGGCGGCGGGTCGCGCGAGATCTTCGAGTGGATCGAGCCCGGTCGCCAGCACCTCGACGGCTTCCACGCCCTCTGGTACGCCCGCAGCCGCACGCAGTCGACGAACTACGAGCGGATGGCCCGGCAGCGCTGCGTCGTCACCGCCCTCGTCAAGCAGCTCGACCCGCAGACCGTGCTCCTCAACTTCGGTGACCTCGCGGCGGCCTCCAAGGGCGTGTTCAGCACCGACATCCCGCAGGACGCGCTCGCCGGGCTCGCCGACGTCGCGGTGAAGACCAAGCAGGAGAAGATCACGTCGGTCAACTTCGTCCCGCCGCTCATCAAGCCGTGGGACTACGACCCGGCCGTCGTCCGCTCGACCGTGGCGAAGGCCATCGCCGCCTCCGAGAAGGCGCCGGCGCCGCGTGCCGCGGCCGCGTCGCCCGCCGCGAAGAGCGGCGCCGCGACCACGAGCACCGCGCCGAAGGCCGCCCCGACGCCCAAGGCCTCGACACCTGCCGTGATGGAGCGCCCGGGCACCGACCCCGACGCCAACACCGAGGACCTCGCCGGCGTCTGCTCGGCCGGCTGACGTCCGCCGCGCGCACCGTCGGCGCCGTCACCCGATGGGCAATACTGACCGCCGTGCCCGACACCGCCTTCGCCCGACGCAACGCCGAGAAGGTCCTCTGGCTCCCGCAGTACGTGCTCGGGGACCTCGTGACGAGGGTCGTGCCCCGGCGTCCCGGGACCTGGGTGGTCGGCAGCGCCTACGGCGTCCACGACGGTGCCCGCGCCCTCGTCGAGGAGCTCGTGGAGCGTGGCCGGGCCGCCGAGGTGACGTGGCTCGCCCGCACCCCGCAGGAGGCCGCGGACGCCCGGGCCCTCGGGGTCCGCGCCCTGCGCCACGGCTCCCTCGCGGCCTTCCGTGCCGCCACCCGGGCCGCCGTCGTCGTGCTCACCCACGGCTACGGCGACGCCAGCCGCTTCGGCACCGGGGGAGCCCTCGTCGTGCAGCTGTGGCACGGCAGCCCGCTCAAGCGGATGCACCTGGACAGCCCGGCCGCGATGCGCCTGCCGCTGCTCGGCGACGCTCCGCCCGTCCCGGCCCTGCTCGGGGCGATGTACCGGCGCGGGGGTGCCCGGATCGGCCTCCTGCCCGTGTCGTCGCCGACGGTGGCGCCGCTCATGGCCTCCGCGCTCGGGGCCGACCCCGAGCGGGTCGAGGTCCTCGGCGAGCCGCGCGCCGACGTGCTGTTCCGCGGCACCGAGCAGGAGAGGCGCGACGCCGCGCGGGCCCGGCTGGAGGCCTCGGTCGGCGACCTCGGCGGGCGGCGTGTCGTCCTCCTCGCCCCCACCTGGCGCGACGGCGCCGCCGACCCCGTCGTGCCGACATCGGCGGAGTGGGCCGCCGTCGAGTCCTGGCTCGCCGCCCACGACGCGGTGCTCGTCGTGCGCCCGCACCCGCTCGCGGTCGGCGACTGGTCGCACCGGTCCGACGCCGTCCGGCTGCTCGACTCCGCGCTCGAGCCCGAGGTGATGCGCGTCCTGTGGGCCACCGACGCCGTCGTCAGCGACTACTCGTCGGTCGTCCTCGACGCGGCGGTCACCGGGGTCCCGCTCGTGTTCCTCGCGCCCGACCTCGAGGACTACACGCGGCGGCACGGCCTCTACGAGCCCTACGCGGCGACGACCGGCGGACGGGTCGAGCGCACCTGGGCGCAGGCGCTGGACCGGCTCTCCGACACCTGGGTCGGGGCGCCCGGGCGTGACGAGGCGCTGCGGCACACCCGCGCCCTGGCCGACCGCTACCACCAGCGACGAGACGGGCGCGCGGCCGCGCGCGTCGTGGACCGGGTCGACGCCCTGCTCGGACGGCCCGCCACCGCGCCGGTGGGCCCCGTCCGCGGCACCGCCTTCTTCGAGAGCTTCCACGGGCGCAACGTCTCGTGCAACCCCGCGGCCATCGACCGCGAGCTGGCCCGGGTCGCGCCGGACGTGCAGCGGTACTGGTCGGTCTCCCGCGACGACGTCGAGGTGCCCGCCGGCGCGACGGCCGTGCGCGTCGGGTCGCCCGAGTGGCTGGCCGCCCGCGACCGCGCCGACCTGCTCGTCCTCAACGACTGGATCGAGGACGGCTGGCGCCCGCGCCGCGAGCAGTTCGTCCTCCAGACGTGGCACGGCACGCCGCTCAAGCGGATCGCGCTCGGCCGGCGCGACCGCACGCCGCGCCTGTTCGCGGCGGTCGTCAAGCAGTCGACCCGCTGGTCGGCGATGCTCGCGCAGAACCCCTTCGCGGCCCGGGCGCTGCGCCGCAGCTACGCCGTCGCCCGCCCGATGTGGACGCTCGGCTACCCGCGCAACGACGTCGTCGTCACCTCCTCCGGCGAGGACGTGCGGGCGCGCCTGGGCGTCACGACGCCGCGGGTCGTCCTCTACGCACCGACCTGGCGCGACGACGCCCTCGACGGCCCCGACCCCCTCGACGCCGTCGCCCTCGCCGACCGGCTCGGCCCGGGGTGGACGGTGCTGGCCCGCGGACACGCGCGCACGCTGGGGCTGCGGGCCGAGGTGGGCGCCGACCGGGTCCTCGACGTCACCGGCTACCCCGACGTCAGCGACCTGCTCGCCCTCGCCGACGTCCTCGTGACCGACTACTCGTCGGTGATGTTCGACTTCAGCGCCACCGGGCGGCCGATGGTCTTCCACGTCGCCGACGCCGAGCACTACGAGCGCGAGGTGCGCGGCTTCGCGTGGGACCTCGGCGAGCGGGCCCCCGGGCCGCTCGTGCGCTCGGTCGAGGAGGTCGCCGACGCCGTGGCCCGTGCCGACGACCCGGACGAGCGGGCCCGCTGGGCCGAGCGCTACGCGCGCTGGCGGGCGGACTTCAACGCGCTCGACGACGGCCACGCCGCCGAGCGCGTCGTGCGGCGCCTGCTCGACGTCGGGGCGCTGCCCCGCCGGTGAGCCTCAGGGGCGGGGGACCGCCCGGTGCCGCCGCAGCCGCGAGCGGTCGACCGTGGTCCCGGCCCCCGCGAGGAGCCCCTTGAGGAAGCCCGCGCCCCACGTCGTCTGGATCGTCGCGACCACCGCGGCGTCCCGCAGCCGGTCGGCCGGCTCCGTCGCGCCGGCGCGGGCCGCGACGTAGCCGAGGAAGCCGGCGTAGGCGACCGGCGCGGCGTGCGCGAGGGCGAACGGCACCGGGTGCCGGCGGTCGGCGCCGGTCAGGGCGACGGCCGCGCTCGCGGCGAGCCCGGTGACGACCGCCGGCGCCGCGAGGTAGCGCAGCCGCGAGCGGCCACGGCGACGGACCATCTCGCCGCGCCACACACCGGTGGCCCACATCTGCCGGACGAGCGGGCGCCAGGCCTCGCGGGGCCAGTACGTCACCTCGACGTCCGGGACGAACCACACCTCGAGCCCCGCCGCGCGCAGCCGCTCGTTGAGGTCGTAGTCCTCGCCGCGGCGCAGCGTCTCGTCGTAGCCCCCGACGGCCTCCAGCGCCGAGCGGCGGAACACCCCGAGGTAGGCGGTCTCGGCCGGCCCCGCGGCGAGGCCGCCGTGGTGCACCCCGCCCCCGAGCCCGAGGCCGCTGTTGTACGCCCGCGCGACGGAGGCCTGCAGCGGGGTGCGGCCGACGGCGCGCATCACGCCGCCCGCGTTGGCGGCGCCGGTCTCGAGCAGCACGCCCACCATCCGGCGGGTGTAGCCGGCGGGCAGCTCGGAGTGCGCGTCGACCCGGACGACGAACTCGCCGGTCGAGGCCTCGAGGGCGCGGTTGAGCCCCGCGGGGATGTCGGTGGCGTCGTTCTCGACGACCCGCACCCGGGCGTCCTCGCGGGCGAGGCGGGCCGCGACCTCCTCGGTGCCGTCGCTCGACGGGGCGAGGGCCACGACGACCTCCTGGGGCCCGTCGTGGTCCTGCGCGAGCGCGGCACGCACCGCGTCGGGCAGGCGCAGCGCCTCGTTGAGGACGGGCACGAGATAGGACACGGACGGGCCGGACACGGGGTCACCTGGGGGTCGTCGGGTGGGGCGCGGGTCAGGCTATCGGGCGGTGCACGCGCACCGGGTACTCTCGACCCTCGGGCCCGCGACCGCGGGCCCGACCCGAGCGACGAGGATTCGATGGAACTGGTACGCACGACGCAGCGGCTCTGGGGCCGTCGCAGCGTGCTCGCGACGCTCGTGGTGCGGGATCTGCGGATCCGCTACGCGCAGAGCGTCCTCGGGTACGTGTGGACGGTGCTCGACCCGCTGCTCATGTCGCTCATCTACTTCGTGGTGTTCGTCTACATCTTCAAGCGGGGCGACCTCGGCCACCAGCCGTACTTCCTCTTCCTCATCGTCGGCCTGCTCGCCTGGCAGTGGTTCTCGACGGTGCTCACCGACACCTCGCGCGCCCTGACCGGCGAGGCCAAGCTCGTGCGCTCGACGAACCTCCCGCGCGAGATCTGGGTCGTGCGCGTCGTCCTCAGCAAGGGGGTCGAGTACCTGCTCTCGCTCCCGGTGCTCCTGGCCTTCCTGCTCTTCTACCTCGTCCGGGGGGAGGCCCAGCTCAACGCGTGGCTGCTGCTCTTCCCGGTCGCCGTCGCCCTCCAGGCCGTCGCGCTGCTCGGCTTCGGGCTGGTGCTCGCGCCGCTGACCGTCCTCGTCACGGACATGCAGCGCGTCGTGCGCATCGTGCTGCGGATGCTCTTCTACGCGACCCCGGTCATCTACGCGACGCACCTGGTCCCCGCGCCGTACGACAAGATCACCTGGCTCAACCCGATGACGGGCATCCTCGAGATGATGCGGGCCGGCTTCTTCAAGCACGACCGGCTGCCGATCGTCTGGGGGTCGGTCGTCACGGCCGTCGTCGTGTCCTTCGTCATGCTGCTCGTCGGGGTGGCGGTCTTCCGCCGCCTCGAGCGCGCCGTGCTCAAGGAGATCTGATGACCGAGCCCGTCATCTCCGTCGAGGGTCTCGGCGTCGAGTTCTACCGCTCGCGCCGGCGCCGGCTCTCGGTGCGCGAGATGCTCTTCCGCGGCTCGTCCGGCACGTCCAAGGAGACGTTCTGGGCGCTGCGGGACGTCTCCTTCGACATCCACCCCGGCGAGGCCGTCGGGGTCGTGGGCGGCAACGGCGGCGGCAAGTCGACGCTGCTCAAGATGATCGCCGGGGTGCTCCTGCCCGACGAGGGCACGGTCACCGTCAACGGCGGCGTGGCCCCCCTCATCGAGCTGACCGGCGGGTTCGTCGGCGACCTCACGGCGCGCGACAACGTCTACCTCCTGGCCGGGCTGCACGGCGTCTCCAAGGAAGCCGTCGACGAGCGCTTCGACGAGATCGTCGCCTTCGCCGGTCCGCAGGTGAAGGCCGGCCTCGACACCCCGTACCGTCACTTCTCCTCCGGCATGAAGGTGCGTCTCGGCTTCGCGGTCGTCACGACGCTCGACGAGCCGATCGTCCTCGTCGACGAGGTGCTCGCGGTGGGCGACAAGGCCTTCCGCGAGAAGTGCTACAAGCGGATGGAGGACCTGCTCTCCGACGGGCGCACGCTCTTCCTCGTCAGCCACAGCGAGCGCGACCTGCGCCGCTTCGGCGACCGCGCCCTCTACCTGCGCCACGGCCGGCTCGCCGTCGACGGCTCGATGGACGAGGTCCTCGACCAGTACAACGCCGACCTCGAGCGCAACGCCTGAGGAGGCCCGGCCCGATGACCGAGCCCGCGACGCACGACCCGACCCCCGCGGCGGGGTCGCCCACCGCCGTCGCCGACCCCGCCGGCCTGGTGACCGGGCGGCGGACCACCCGCCTCGACGTCGGCGTCGGCGTCCTCGTCGGGCTCGTCGTCGCGGCGGTCGTCCTCGTGTGGCGCTCGCCGCTCGTGCCGACCGACCCGTGGCACTACGTCATGGCGACCCTCGACTTCCCGAGCGACCAGTGGATCGCCCTCGGGCTGACGCGGTACGGGATCATGCTGGCCACCATCCCGCCGGCCCTGCTGTGGAAGAACGCGGAGGCGACGTACTACGTCTGGCCCCTGCTCTCCTGCGCGGTCCTCGCGGCCTCGGTCTACCTGCTCGGCCGCCGCTTCTGGGGCGTGCTCGCCGGGCTCGTCGCCGTCGTCGTGCTCTTCGCGAACACCGTCCTGTTCTACAACGCCTCCCGCTTCTACCCCGACGTCATGGCGATGGCGCTCGTCGTGCTGGCGCTGCTCACCGCGGTCCTCGCGCGCGACCGAGGCCTGCGCGGCCGCGGCGCGGTGCTCTGGGTGCTCGCCACCGGCTTCCTCCTCGGGTGGAGCTTCGAGGTCCGTGAGACGGCGTTCTTCTCGTGGCCCGTCGTCCTCGCCGTCCTCACCCGCCGGGGGTCGGCGCTGCGCACCTGGGCGCTCGTGGCGCTCCCGGTGCTCGCGTGGGCCGCGGTCGACGTCGCCATCAGCACGCTCGCCTACGGGACGCCGCTCGCCAAGGTGCAGGCGCTGCTCGGGATGAACCCCGAGGGCGTCGGGTACCCGCCGCCGACGAGCGGCGGCCCGCCGGCCGACCTCTCGGAGCGCACCCGCGGCTACTACCTCCTGGCCGTCCCGCTGCGGGCGCTCGAGACGCGGCCCGACGGGCTGTGGATGGTCGCCACGGGCGTGCTCGCGATCCTCGCCCTCGTGGCGGGCAACCGGGCGCTGCGGCTCATGGCCTTCGGCTTCGTCAGCGTCTACGCGCTCAACCTCCTCGCCGGCGGCGTGGCCGTCCCGACCCGGCCGCTCGGGAGCATCGACAACCCGCGGTACTGGATCCAGTACTTCCCGCCGATCGCGCTCGTCGTCGGCGGGGTGACCGCGCTCCTCGCGGCCCGGCTGGCCCGGGCGCTGCCCCGCGGGCGGCGGCTCCTGCGTGCCGCCGCCGTCGGGGGCGTCGCCGTGCTCGTCTGCGCGGTGCCCGCCCACCACGCCCAGCGCTTCATGACGACGACCAGCGCCTTCGCCCCGAACGGCGGCGACGCGATGGAGCGGCTGCGCTCGGCCCTCGAGGGCCGCGACTTCCGGGTGCCGGCGGTGTGGACCGACAGCCGCACGATGCGCGTGCTGCCCGCCTACCAGCGGCCGGTGTTCAACGGCCCGCAGGTCTGGAGCGGCCCGGGGGAGCGCCTGCGCCCCGACTCGCAGCCCCGGCCCGGCGACGCGGTGCTCTACTACAGCGCCTACGACGACGGCGTGTGCGTGCACTGCTACGAGTCGATCCGCCCCTGGATGGAGGCGCACCCGACGCCCCCGGCGAGCTGGGAGCTGGTCTACGCCACCCCGGACCGCGTCGTCGAGCTCTACCTCGTGCGCTGACGCCCCGTCGGGGACGCGGCCGGGCTCAGTGCTCGGGGCCGCCCTCGAGGCGTCCTCGGACCTCGGCCTCGTCGAGGGCGATCCGGCGGGCGAGGCGGGTGTAGCGCGTCTCGAGGTCGCGGAAGCGCAGGTAGGTCGTCACCGTGAAGCTGAGGAAGGCGACGACGAGCCCGTAGAGGACGAGGTCGGTGCCACGACCGACGCCGAACACGTGCGCCAGGCGCGTCCACACGTCCGGGAAGATGATCGACACGACGGCGAACGCGGCGAACGCGAGCACCCCGAGGCGGCGGATGGCCTGCGCCCGGGCCCCGCGCGAGCGGAACAGGCGGGCCGCGACGACGGCCACGACGACGATGAGCAGGACCTGGACGACGACGAGCTTCATCGGAGGATCAGCTCCACGAGGATGTTGACGGAGTTCCACAGCGACTGGCCCTTGGAGCGCGAGTAGTCGGTGTAGAGGATGTGCACCGGGCTCTCGGCGTAGCGCACGTCCATCGCGCCGATCTGCTCGACGAGCTCGGAGGCGTGGGCCATCCGGTTCTGGGTGATGTCGATCCGCTCCACGACGTCGCGGCGGAGCAGCCGCAGCCCGTTGTGGGCGTCGGTCAGGCGCGTGTGCGTCGTGAGGTTGGTGTACCCGACGGCCGCCCGCAGCACGAGCCGCTTGGCCAGGCTCGGGGTCGTGCGGTCGTCGAGGAAGCGGGAGCCGAAGACGACCTGGAGGTCCTCGGCGCGCGCCTTCTCGAGCATGGCGAGCACGTCGTCGGTCTGGTGCTGGCCGTCGGCGTCGAAGGTGACGGCCCACTCCATGTCGGGGCGGGAGCGGACGTACTCGAAGCCCGTCTGCAGCGCCGCGCCCTGGCCGAGGTTGACGGGGTGGCGCACGACGACGGCCCCGGCCTCGCGGGCGACCTCGGCCCCGTCGTCGACGGACCCGTCGTCGACGACGACGACCTGGGGGAAGACGCTGCGGGCCCGGGTGACGACGTCCCCGATGACCGCGGCCTCGTTGTAGAGCGGGATCACCAGCCAGACACCCGAGGTGTCGACCTGCCGTGAGGTGTTCATCGCCGACCAGCGTACGGGGCCGGGCGGGAGGCCCTCACCATCCGGCCCGCGCCGCCCGGCGGGCCCACCAGCGCAGGCCCTCGTACTTGACGCGGGCGACGTGGCCGCGGCGCCGCCGGCCGGTCGCGACGTGCTCGGCGTGCCGCAGGACGGCGCTCGGGAGGTACCGCACGGTGAGGCCGAGGCGCTCGCACTCGCTCGCGAACCACAGCTCCTCGCCGAAGAGCGCGAAGGGGTAGTCGGTGCGGCCGCCCGCCGCGAGGTAGCGGGGGGTGAGGACGACGCACGAGCCGTGGCCGGCGAACACGGCCGCGCCCGGCTCGACCCCGCTCACCGTGCGCGAGCTGTGCCCTCCGCGGCGCAGGAGGAAGAGGTCCGCGACCGCCGGGAAGCGGTGGGCCGCCGCGAGCAGGCGCAGGCGGCGGGCGCTCGGCGGGTGCAGCAGGTTGGGGTTCTGGTCCTGCCCGAGGGCGCCGAGCACCGACGGCGCGAGCCACCCGGCGTCGGGGTGCTGCGCCACCCCGTCGAGGAGCGCCGCGACGCACCCCGGGTCGGCGACGAGGTCGCAGTTGGAGAGCACGAGGGGGAGGGCGGGGTCGACCTCGGGCAGCGCCCGGTGCAGGGCGGGGAGGTAGCCGGGGTTGTCCTCGAAGTCGAGGACGCGCACCCGCGGGTCGTCCCCGAAGGCGGCCCGGGCGGCCGCGGTGTCGCCGGGCTTGTTGGCGCACAGGACGAGGTCGACCGGGGCGTCCGGGCCGAGCGAGGCGACGAGGCCGCGGGCGTCGTCGACGCCCCCGTAGGACACGACGACCCAGGTGAGGGCGGGGGCGGGGCTCATGCCGTCGCCTCGCGTGCGCCGCGGCGGAAGAGGGCGGCGTACACCGGCCCGAGGAGGCGCCCGGGGACGAGGCGGAAGGCCCCGCGCACGACGAGGTTGACGGCCATCCGCGGGACGCCGACGACGCCGGCGGCCCGCAGCCGGCGCTGGAGGTCCCACTCGTAGCGCAGCATCCGCCAGCCGCCGCGCCGCGAGATCATCTCGTCGCCGGCGTTGAAGAGCACGAGCGGCTCCTCGAGGTTCTCGGCCCGCGCCCCGGCCGCGAGCATCCGCGCGAAGAGGTCGTAGTCCTGCATGTAGCGCAGGTCGGCGTACCCCCCGACCCGCAGGGCGAGCTCGCGGCGGAAGAGGGAGGTGGGGTTGTTGACCGGGTTGTTGAGGGGCAGACGGCGCATGATCGCCGCGTGCGAGGCGGGGTTGGTCCGGACGCCGAGCACGTGCCCGGGGTCGCCGCGGAACTCGAGCATCGCGGAGCCGACGAGGTCCAGGCCGTGCTCCTCGAGGTGGCGCACCTGGCGCTCGAGGCGGGTGGGGAGCGAGACGTCGTCGCTGTCGTGCCGGGCGACGAGGTCGCCGGTCGCGAGCTCGAGGCCGCGCGCGGAGGCCAGGCCGCTGCCGACGTTGCGGGGGAGGCGCTCGACGCGGACGGACGGGTGCTCCGCGGCGGCCGCCGCGAGCGCCGCGTCCAGGGCGTCCGGCACGGGGCCGTCGACGACGACGAGGAACTCCTCCGGCGGCCGCGTCTGGCCGGTCACCGAGGCGACCGAGCGCTCGAGGTCGGCGACCGTGGTCCCGTGGTAGGTCGTCATGAGGACGGTGACGGTGGGGGGCACGGCCAGCAGTCTAGGAGGCGGCCGGGTCGCCGCCCGCGCCGCGCAGGGTGGCCCAGAGGCTCGCCACCTCGCGCCGGTTCAGCCACCCCCAGAGCGCGGCGAAGCCGAGCGCCCCACCCACCTGGGCCAGCACGCCGGCGGGGCCCGCGAGGTCGCGGGTCAGCAGGGCGACGGCGGCGACGACCGCGACACCGGCCACGAGGCGCAGCGCGAGGTCGAGCCAGGACTGCCTCTCGAGCCACCAGACGGCGCCGAGCGTCGCGAGGGACGCGCTGCCCGCCCCGACGAGGTAGCCGAGCGCGACGCCGTCGACACCCATCGACGGGGCGAGGACGAACCACGTGGCGACGCCGAGCACGAGCCCGCCGAGGTTGACCGCCGCGACGACCTGCGGGCCGCGTCGCCGGGTGGACTGGAGGGCGGTCGCCCCGCCGAGGGCGACGGAGGTGAGCATCACCGCGCCGAGCAGCACCGGCAGGACCGCCTCGGAGCGGGCGAACGAGGCGCCGTAGACGACCCGGATGCCGAGCGGGCTGAGGATGACGAGCACGCCGATGACCCCGACGAAGATCGCGACGAGCCGGCGCGCGATGGCGTCGCTGTGCCGGCGCACGGCCGCGCGGTCGGCGCGCCCCGCGGCGGCGACGAGCGGCGGGACGAGGGCGGTGCTCAGGGCGATGGCGAACATCGACATCGGGGTGGCGAGGGAGAGCGCGGCCGCGAAGTCGCCGGCGCCGCTCTCGCCGCTCCAGTGGTGGGCCGCGAGCTGCGAGGCCTGGAGCAGCCCACCGCCCGCGAGGACGCCGACCGCCGAGAACGCGACCCACTGGTCGATCTCGCGCCGGGCGGCGCGGTCGAGGCGACCCCGGACGCGGGCCGGCCACGTGGCCACCGCGAAGAGGCCGTACCCGACGGCGAGGGGGAGCAGGGTGAGCAGGTCGAGGTCGAGGACCAGCACGAGCGCGAGCACGGAGAGGGAGGTGACGGCGGCGAGCGTGTCCCAGAGGGCCACCTGCCGGAACCCGAGGAGCCCGAACCGGACGCCGCGGGTCGTCACGTAGACGGAGTAGGTCCAGCAGAGCACGACGCTCGCGACGACCTGCACCGGCTGCAGCCCGAGCCACCACGCCCCGAGCAGCCCGGTGGCCGTCGGCAGGACGGTGGCCACGAGGAGGGAGCGCTGGGCGATGTGGCGGGCCACGCGCAGGGCGCCCTCCTCGTCGCCGAGCGAGCGGCGCAGGGCCACGAAGCGGGTGCCCGCGCTCGCCGCGGGGGAGGCCCAGGCGAGGCTCGTGAGGACCGAGATCGACAGCGCGCTGTTGGCCTGGCCGAGCAGCTCGCGGGAGCCGAGGCGGCCGATGATGACGCTGTAGACGAGGCGGGCGGCCCCCTGGACCGCCGTCGCGTAGGTGCTCAGCGCTGCGTTGTCCCGCAACGCCGCTGCGGGCGTGGAGCCTGGGGGGCGCTCCGGCGGCGGGGGCGCGGAGGGCATCGGCGAAGCATACCGGCGGGCCGTCCTCGGGTTGCGCCGAAACCCCGGTACGCGAGTGACGGCTGTGACAGACTCGAAGGACCCTGCCGTCCCCGAGGTGCCACGCCGTGCCGTCGGGGAAAATCCCCTCACTCCGTGGACTTCGCCATGCGCTCATTCCGCCTGCTCACCGCCACCACCCTGCTCGGTGGCCTCGCCGTCGTCGCCCCCGTGACCGGTCCGGTCACGGCGCGGGCCGTCACTCCCGTCGTGGAGGACGTCCCGATGCCCGCCGTGACACCCGTACCGACCGGCACGCCGACCCCCTCACCGGACGCGACGGGAGCCGGCGCCCTGCGCGCGGCGACCCCGAGCCCGAGCGCGTCCTCGCGCCCGTCGCCCTCGCCCTCGGCGACGCCGACGGTCGGCACCCGGCCGACCACCCCCGCCGGGGAGCAGCAGAGCCTGCTCGAGCGGGACGGCGAGAGCCTCGACGTCGTCGGCGTCAGCTTCCCGGACGAGGCCTCTGCCGCCCGCTCCACCGTCGAGGTCCGCACGAAGACCGACGGCCGGTGGAACGCCTGGGTGGAGGCCGCGGTCGACCCCGACGGCCCCGACGGTGACACCGAGGAGGCCCGCCGGGCCCGCGTCGGCACCGAGCCCGTGGCGGTCGCCGGGTCCGAGGCGGTGCAGATCCGCGTCCGCGCCGCCCGCGGGGTGGACCTCACGAAGGCCCACGCGGCCCTCGTCGACGCCGGCGACAGCGCGGCGGACGCCTCCGTCGGTCGGCCGGCCCTCGGGGCGGCCCACGCGGCCGGCCTCGCGCCGGCGATGGTGACCCGCGCCCAGTGGGGCGCGGACGAGAGCCTGCGCGGCTGCTCCCCGAGCTACAACGACAAGATCTCCGGCGCCATCGTCCACCACACGGTCAACGCGAACGACTACTCCGCGTCCGAGGCGGCCGGGCTCGTGCGCGGCATCTACGCGTACCACACGCGCTCCAACGGCTGGTGCGACATCGGCTACAACTTCCTCGTCGACCGCTTCGGCCGGCTCTACGAGGGCCGCTACGGCGGCGTCGAGCGCAACGTCCAGGGCGCCCAGGCCGGTGGCTTCAACGCCCAGACCGTCGGCATCGCGTCGATCGGCACCCACGACTCCTCGCAGGCCGGCGCCACGACGCCGTCGAGCTCGGTGCTCGCGACCGTCGCGAAGGTCATCGCGTGGAAGGCCGTGCTCAACGGCTGGGACCCGAGCACGAGCGCGACGTTCACCGCCGCCTCGGGGGCCGACAAGTACACCCCCGGCACGAAGATCACCCGCCCGCGCGTCTCGGGGCACCGCGACTTCAGCCTCACCTCGTGCCCGGGCAACCTCTACTACACCCAGCTCCCGGCCCTGCGGACCGCCGTCCAGGCGCGCTACCAGGAGGACCTGGCGAGCAGCGTCGGCGCGATGACCGGTGCCTCCGGTGACGAGGCCTACGGCCGCCCGGCCGGGTCGTCGTTCGACCTCTCGGGCCGGGGCTTCGGTCACGGCCGCGGGATGAGCCAGTACGGGGCCTACGGCGCTGCGCTCAAGGGCCTGACGACCGAGCAGACGCTCGCCTTCTACTACCCGAAGACCTCCCTCGTGTCGACGATCGGCAACCCCACGCTGCGGGTCTGGCTCTCGGCCGTCGGCAGCGGTGGCACCTCGGTGCGCTCGACGCCCGACCTCGTGATGTCGACCGGCGGTCGCACCGCGACGATCTACGGCCGCAACGCCGACGGCAGCGTCCGGGACCGCTGGCGCCTCGTCCCGGACTCCAAGGGCCTCACCCTCCAGTGGCTCGAGAAGGGCGTCTGGCGCAGCACGTCGAGCTGGCGCGCGATGACCGGCGGCGTCCGCCTCGTCGACACCCGGGCCGGCAAGGTCCGCGTCGTCCTCCCGAGCGGTGAGGAGCGCGCCTACCGGCGCACGGTCGAGACGACGAAGTCCGGCTCCGGCGCGCTGACGACGAACGTGCTCTCGCTCGACTACTACCTGCAGAGCGTCGTGCCCTCGGAGATGCCGGCCTCGTGGTCGAGCGCCGCCCTGCGCACGCAGGCCGTCGCCGCCCGCACCTACGCGCTCTACCAGCGTGCGCACCGGCCCTCGGGCTCGCTGTACGACGTCTGCGACAGCACGTCGTGCCAGGTCTTCAAGGGCCTCAACGGCTACACCTCGAGCGGCGGGGTCATCCCCTTCGAGAACGCCGCCACGACCGCGGCGGTCAAGGCGACGACGGGACGCGCGCTGTACTACGGCGGCGCGCCGGCCCTCACCGAGTTCTCGTCGTCGAACGGCGGCTACACGGTGGCGTCGTCGCTGCCGTACCAGCGCGCGGTGGCCGACCCCTACGACGCCGTGCCCTCGGGCAGCCCCAGCCGGTGGACGAGCACCCTCTCGGTCGCCGCGGTCGAGCGGGCCTTCCCCTCGGTCGGCCGGCTCACCGCGCTGCGCGTCGACGCCCGCGACGGGAACTCCACGTGGGGCGGCCGCATCGCGTCCGTGACGGTCCAGGGCCTCGACGGGGAGAGCACCGTCTCGGGTGACTCCTTCCGGGGCAGGCTCGGGCTGCGCAGCACGTGGTGGACCGTGACCTCGGCGCCGGCGCAGTCGGCGGCCTCGTTCCCGAAGGACCTCTCCGGCGACGGCAAGGGCGACCTCCTCGCCGTCGACTCCTCGCGGCGGCTCACCGTCGTGGCCGGTAACGGCGCCGGCGGGTTCTCGAGCAGGCCGATGGTCGGCACCGACTGGTCGTCGGTCTCGCTCGTCGCCAACGTCGGGACGTGGGACAACGACAGCCGCCACGACGTCGTCGAGCGCGACAAGGGGACGCTGTACTACCACCCGGGCGACGGCAACGGCCGGCTGAACCCGCGGCAGAAGATCAGCTCGGGCTGGGACGGCGTCGACTGGGTCGCCGGCACCGGCGACATGGACCAGGACGGGCGCACCGACTTCCTCGCGCGCCAGGTCAACGGCCAGCTGAAGATCTACCGCGGCGACGGCCGCGGTGGCGTCCTCGGCACCAAGCTCATCGGCTCCGGCTTCGGGGCCTTCCGCGTCCTCGTGGCGCCGGGCGACGTGACCGGCGACGGCCTCCCCGACGTCCTCGGCATCCGGGCGAGCGACGACGCGATGCTGCTCTACGCCGCGGCCCCGTCGCGCGACGGCCGCCTCTCGGCGCCGGTCGTGGTCCCCGGCTCCTGGTCCGGCTACAGCACCGTCGTCGGCGCCGGTGACGTCACCGGCGACGGGCGCGCCGACCTCGTCGCGCGCAAGTCCTCCACGGGGGCGCTCGTCGTCCTGCGCGGCGACGGGGCCGGCGGCTTCACCGCCGGGTCCGACGTGGCCGGGACCTCGACGTGGCGCACCTGGACCCGCTGGTCCTCCTGACGGCACCCGACGACCGAGGGCCGCGCGAGCATCGCGCGGCCCTCTGTCGTGTCGTGGCGTGTGGCGGGGGAGCCCGTCAGGCGAGGTCGACGGTCAGCGGGGCGCCGGTGGCCTCGCGGACCTGCTCCTCGGTGACGTCCGGCGCGAGCTCGCGCAGGACGAGGCCGTCCTCGGTGACGTCGATGACGGCGAGGTCGGTGATGATCCGCTGGACGACAGCCTTGCCGGTCAGGGGCAGCGAGCACTCGTCGACGATCTTGTGCGAGCCGTCCTTGGCGACGTGCTCCATGAGGACGACGACCTTCTTCGCGCCGTGGACGAGGTCCATGGCGCCGCCCATCCCCTTGACCATCTTGCCGGGGATCATCCAGTTGGCGATGTCGCCGGTCGCCGAGACCTGCATCGCGCCGAGGATCGCGGCGTCGACCTTGCCGCCGCGGATCATCCCGAAGGAGAGGGCGGAGTCGAAGTAGGAGGCACCGCGGCGGACCGTGACGGTCTCCTTGCCGGCGTTGATGAGGTCGGGGTCGACCGCGTCCTCGGCCGGGTAGGCACCGACGCCGAGGATGCCGTTCTCGGACTGCAGGACGATCTCGACGTCGTCGGGGACGTAGTTCGGCACGAGGGTCGGCAGGCCGATGCCGAGGTTGACGTACGCGCCGTCCTCGAGCTCGGCGGCGGCGCGGGCGGCCATCTGCTCACGGGTCAGCGGCATGGCTCAGGCCTCCTGGGGCGCACGGACGGTGCGCTTCTCGATGTGCTTGTCGGCGGCCTGCTCGGGGGTGAGCGGCAGGACGCGCTGGACGTAGATGCCGGGCAGGTGGACCTCGTCGGGGTCGAGCTCGCCGGGCTCGACGAGCTCCTCGACCTCGGCGACCGTGATGCGTCCGGCCATCGCCGCGAGCGGGTTGAAGTTGCGGCTGGACTTGTTGAACACGAGGTTGCCGTGCCGGTCGCCCTTCCAGGCGCGCACCAGGCCGAAGTCGGCGACGATCGCGTGCTCGAGGACGTACTCGCGCTCCTCGCCGTCGCGCTCGAAGACCCGCACCTCCTTGGCGGGGGAGGCCACCTCGACCCCGCCGGAGCCGTCGTACTTCCACGGCAGGCCGCCGTCGGCGACCTGGGAGCCCACGCCGGTCGGCGTGAAGAACGCCGGGATGCCGGCGCCGCCGGCGCGCAGCCGCTCCGCGAGCGTGCCCTGCGGCGTCAGCTCGACCTCGAGCTCGCCCTCGAGGTACTGCCGGGCGAACTCCTTGTTCTCGCCGACGTACGAGGAGACCATCCGGCGGATCTGCTTGCTCTGCAGGAGGATGCCGAGCCCCCACTCGTCGACCCCGCAGTTGTTGGAGACGACCTCGAGGTCCTTGGTGCCGGCCCGGTGGAGCTCGGCGATGAGGACCGAGGGGATGCCGCAGAGCCCGAACCCACCGACGGCGAGGGTCGCCCCGTCGGAGATCCCGGCCACGGCCTCGGCTGGTGTGGCGACGACCTTGTCCATGGTCGGCACCCTAGCGCGGGCCGACCGGGGCCCCACGACGGGTGCCGACCACACAGGTCCGGCCGGCGAGCGGGGTCGGCCGCCATGCGCGGGGACCGGCCGGTCGGCGCCGACGACGTCGGCCGGACGGTCCGGGCCGACAAGTACAGCGGTGTAATTCGACGGAACCGGTTGCGCGCCCGTCGTGCCCAGTGAGAGAACAGGTGTGCCCGGTGATCCGACGGTGGCGGATGTGACATCTGAGACGACGGATTCCGGGCCACGTCCGGTCCCCTGCCCCGGGCGTACCCCCTGCCGAGGAGCCCTGCGTGTCCCTGCCCCATGTCGACGCCCCGACGAACCGACGCCTGCCCGTGCGGACCCTCGGAGCCCTGTCGGCCTCCGTCATCGCGTTCCCGCTCGCGGCCGGGACGGCCGAGGCCGCGACCCTGCCGCTGCCCAAGCCGAGCCGGACCCTGCCCTCGGCACTCGACGTGGCCCCGCCCTACCAGCCGGGCACGCTGTGCCTGACCGAGAACCAGGTCGGGCCGGTCGCCTTCGCGAAGCTCCTCGACGCGACCTACGGCAAGCACGTGTGGGGCGTCCTGCGCAAGTGCGACCAGGAGCACGGCGAGGGACGCGCCCTCGACTGGATGCTCAATGCCGCCAAGAGCTCCGACCTCGCGATGGGCAACGCGATCACCCGCTGGCTCGCCGCCCCCGACGCCCAGGGCCGCCAGGGCGCGATGGCCCGCCGGGTGGGCATCAACTACATCATCTGGAACCGGCAGATCTGGAAGGCCTGGGCGCCCGAGCGCGGCTGGCAGGCCTACACCGGCTCCTCGCCCCACACCGACCACATCCACCTCTCCTTCACCTGGGACGGCGCGGTCAAGCGCACGTCGTGGTGGACCGGCACGGCGGTCACCAACTACCTCACCGGCCCTCCCGGTACGGAGATGCCCACCTCCAACGACCCGCGCGACTACGTCAAGGTGACGCTGCGCCGGGGCTCGCGCGGCAAGCCCGTCGAGGTGCTCCAGCGCTCCATCGGCGGCATCGGCGTCGACGGCTCCTTCGGCCCGGCCACCGAGAGCCGCGTCCTCGGCTACCAGAAGGAGAAGGGCCTCACGCAGAACGGCATCGTCGACAGCCGTGTCTGGAACGCGATCATCGGCGCCCCGAGCACCGGCGGTACGACCGGCTCCGGCTCGACCACGCCCACGACGAGCGCGCTCGCGAAGTACGCCGGGACCGTCCTGCGCAAGGGCTCGCGCGGGGAGGCCGTCACGGCGATGCAGAAGGCCGTCGGCGGCCTCGTCGCCGACGGGTCGTTCGGCCCGGCGACCGAGGCCCGCGTCAAGGCGTACCAGAAGTCGAAGGGCCTGCCGCAGAACGGTGTCGTCGACGCCACGGTGTGGGCCGCACTCATGGGCACCTCGACCGCGGCCACCGGCTCGACCGGCTCGTCGCTCGCGAAGTACTCCAAGGTCGTCCTGCGCCTCTGGTCGCGCGGCGAGGCCGTCAAGGCGATGCAGAAGGCCGTCGGCGGCATCGCGGTCGACGGGTCGTTCGGCCCGGCGACCGAGGCCCGCGTCAAGGCCTGGCAGCGCTCGAAGGGGCTCGCGGCCGACGGCGTCGTCGACGCCAAGGACTGGAAGGTGCTGGCCGGCGGCTCGTCCGGGGTCGCCGCGTCGACGCCGGCCACCTCCAAGCCCTCGACGTCCACCCCCGCGACGACGAGCACCGAGCTCACCGCCCACAAGGGGAGCACCCTGCGGTCCGGCTCGGCCGGCGCGGCGGTCAAGGCGCTCCAGCGCGCCCTCGGCGGCCTGTCCGCCGACGGCCGCTACGGGCCGGCCACCCAGGCGCGGGTCGTCTCCTTCCAGCGCGCCGCCGGGCTCACGGCGACCGGCGTCGTCGACCGGGCGACGTGGGACGCGGTGGAGCGCTCCGTGCACCCGCTGCTCGCGCACTGGAACACCGTGCTCAAGCGGGGCTCGCACGGCGCCGCGGTCGTCGCGCTCCAGCGGGCCCTCGGGATCACCGCCGACGGGTCCTTCGGGCCGGCGACGGAGACCGCCGTCAAGGCCGCGCAGAGGGCCGCCCACCTGGCGCAGACGGGCGTCGTCGCCACCGTGACGTGGAAGGCCGTCGAGGGCCGCGCCCGCTGAGCGGGGCTCAGGCCTCCCGCGTGACGCCCTCGCTCGCGAGGCGTGCCGCGCGGGTGCCCGGCCCGGGGGTGCCCCGGGTCAGCACGAGCGAGCCGTCACCGGCCCACGCCGCGAGCGCGAGCCGCAGCAGCTCACCGGTGTCGGTGGTCTGCGTGTGCACCCGGCCGCCCGTCCCGTCGCCGGCGGCGGGGACGACCTCGGCGTAGGCGAGGACGTCGGCGCCGTCCCGCAGGGCCGGGTCCGCGGGGTCGGGCTCGTCCAGGGCGACGAGGACGTCGCCGTGCGTGGCGAGGTCGCGCGCCTCGTCGACGGCGCCGCCCGGCACCTCGACCGCGGCGGTCCGGGCCAGGGCCGCGAGGGTGACGACGACGAGGTGCTCGGCGCCGTCGCCGCGGGTGGGGTCGTCGGTGACGACGACGTCGGCGCCGTGCCCGTCGTCGCCCGGACGCGCCACCTCGACGCAGGCCCCGACCGACCAGGCGGCCAGCGCCCAGTACAGCGTGCGCCAGTGCGGCGGGAGGGCGAGGCGGACGACGCTGCCCGGCCCGGCGTCGAGCTCGTCCTGGAGCAGGTTGCCGGCCTTGGCGACCCAGTTGGCGAGGACGCGTGCCGAGAGCTCGACGCGCTCACCCGCGGTCGGGCCGTCCGTGTCGTCGTAGACGGTGACCCGGGGCCGTCCCGGGTCGGCCGCCACGAGGCCGGCGAGGAGGGCTGCGGGGGTGCGCGCGGGGGCCATCCCCCGGACGGTAGCAAGGGCCTCACCGACTAGGCTCGGCGACCATGAGTGGGCGCACCGTTATCACGTTCGGGACCTTCGACGTCTTCCACGTCGGCCACGTCCGGGTGCTCGAGCGCGCCGCCGCCCTCGGCGACCGGCTCGTCGTCGGGGTCTCCGCCGACGCGCTCAACGTCGCCAAGAAGGGCCGGCCCCCGGTCTACACGCAGGACGAGCGGATGGAGATCGTGCGCTCGCTGCGCGTCGTCGACGCGGTGTTCGTCGAGGAGTCGCTCGAGGCCAAGCGCGACTACGTCGTCGAGCACGGCGCCGACGTGCTCGTCATGGGCGACGACTGGGCGGGCAAGTTCGACTGGGTGTCGGACGTGTGCGAGGTCGTCTACCTGCCGCGCACCCCCTCGGTGTCGACGACGGGCATCATCGAGCACATCTCCGGCCTCGGGTCGTGACCGGCCGCGGCCTCACCGCCACCGGCCTGGGCGCGGGCCTCTGGGTCGTCGTCGTCACGACGGTGGGCGGCGTGGCCGCCGCGGTGGGCGTCTGGTCGCCCTGGCTGGGCTGGCCGGTCGCGGTGCTCGCCGCGGTCGGGGCGTGGTGGGCCGTCCGCGGCCTCCCGGCCGTCCGGACCGCGGCCGCACCGGGCCTCGCGCTCGTCGCGCTCGTGCTCGGCTTCGCGGTCTACGCGGGCGTCACCCACTCCGAGCACGTCCTGCCGCGCCGTGACGCCGCGAGCAACCTCCAGGCGGCCGTCAGCCTGGCGGCGACGGGGGAGCGGGTCGTCGCCGTCGACCCCTCGGTCATCGGCGGGCCGCGGCCCCTCGAGGACGGTGACGTCACGGTCGCCAGCGCCGCGTTCTACCAGGTGGGGTCCGCCGACGACCCCGCCGTCCAGCCGCAGTTCCTCATGGCCCCGGCCGTCGTCTACGGCTACGGCGTGTGGGCCGGCGGGCCCCCGCTCGCCCAGCTGCTCCCGGCGGTCGTCATGGCGCTGGTCCTCCTCGTCCTCGGGCTCTTCGCGGGGCACCTGGCCGGACCGTGGTGGGGCGTCGCCGCCGCCGGCCTCACGGCCGTGCTCTTCCCGGTCCTCAACGTCGCCCGCGGCACGTACTCCGAGCAGCTGGCCCTGCTGACCCTCGTCGGCGGGCTGCTCGCCCTGACCCTCGCGGTCGGTCGCGACGTGCCGGGCACCCGGCGGCTCGCGCTCGTCGCCGGGGTCCTCGTCGGCGGGACGGCCCTGGCGCGGGTCGACGCGCTGCGCGAGGTCCTCCTGCTCCTGCCCTTCCTCGCGGTCGGCGCCGCCCTCGGCCACCGCTGGGTGCGTCCGTTCGTCACGGGGCTCGCGGCCTCGAGCGTCGTCGCCTGGGGCCTCGCGGTGCTGCTGTCCTACCGCTACCTCGGTGACATCCACGCGAGCCTGCTGCCGCTCGTCGCGATGGCCGCCCTCGTCCTCGTCGCCTCCGTCGGGGGCCTGGTGCTGTGGCGGCGCGGGCGCCGGCTGCCGGGCGGGGTCGTCCGCCGGCTGCCGGACGTCGTCGGCGCGCTCACCGTCGTCGTCGGGGTCGGCCTGTGGACCCGCCCGTGGTGGATGACCGTGCGCCAGGACCCGAACGACCCCGGGGCCCGCTACGTCGCCGGGATGCAGCGCCGCCAGGGCCTGCCCGTCGACGGCGGCCGCACCTACGCCGAGCACACCGTCGACTGGCTCTCCTGGTACGTCGGCTGGGTCGCGCTCGTCGTCGCGCTCGTCGCGCTGGCCGTGCTGCTGCGCCGCGCGCTGCGCTCGCTCGGCGAGGGGCGGCTCGAGCCGTGGGCGCCCGTCCTCGTCATGGCCGCGGGCTCGACCGTCCTCACGCTGCTGCGCCCGGGCATCACCCCGGACCACCCGTGGGCCGACCGGCGGCTGCTCATCATGCTGCCGTTCGTCGTCGTGCTCGTCGTCGTGGCGGCCGCGTGGGCGGCGCGGCGGCTGGTGTCGTCCGGGCGCCCTTGGGGGACACCGGTGGTGGCGGTGGCGACCGTGCTCGCGCTCGGGGTGCCGGCCGTGCTCGCGACGTGGCCGTTCCGCGGGGTCGGGGTCGAGCGCGGGTCGCTCGAGGCGGCCGACCGCGTCTGCGCGGCGCTGGGCCCCGACGACGTCGTGCTCGGCATCGACGGCCGGGCCTCCTCGGAGTGGCCGCAGACCGTGCGCGGGATGTGCGGCCGCCCGTTCTTCGTCGCGGCGACCCCGGTGCGCCAGGACCCGCAGCGCCTCGCGGTGCTCGTCCAGGAGCTCGCGCGCGGGGCGTCCTCGAGCGGGCACCGGCTCGTGCTGCTCGCCGCCGACGGCCCCGAGGCCATCGAGGAGCTCGGCCTCACGCCGCGCTCGGTGGCGGACCTGCGCTTCCCGGAGGAGGAGCACGCGCTCGACCGCCCGCCGCGACGCACCGACCTCGGTGGGGTCCGGGTCTCGGTGGCCGAGGTGCCGCTGCGCTGAGCGCTCTTCGCCACCGGCCGCGGCCGGCGGCGATGGGTCAGCGGGTGAAGTGCTCCGCCGCGCGGCGCCGCACCGCGCCGCAGGTGTGCGGGTCGACGGCGACGACGAGCCCGGGGAGAAGGGAGCGCGGGCCGTACGGGGTGCCGTCGGGGTGGACGACCGAGCCGCCGGCCTCGGTGACGAGCAGCGTGCCCGGGGCGTGGTCCCAGGGGTTGGAGCGCGAGTAGACGATGTAGTCGGTCGCGCCCTCGACGAGCCGGGTGTAGTCGACGCCGCAGCACACCCACGACAGCCGCATCCTCGGCAGGCCGTCGAACGCGTGGTCGCGCAGGCTCCACATCGAGGTGACCCCCTGCGGGGCGCGGTCCTCGGGGACGGGCGTGCAGGTCATCCGCTCGCCGTCGCGGAAGGTGCCGGCACCCTTCTCGGCGACCCAGGTCCGGCCGTGCTCGGGCTGGTGGATCCACGCCCGGACGGTCTCGCCGCCGATCGTCTCGGCGACCATGACGGCGTGGTCGGGGGAGCCGTGGACGAAGTTCTTCGTGCCGTCGACCGGGTCGACGGTGAAGGCGTGCTCGGCCCCGAGGTAGCGGTCCATCAGGGCGTGGTCGGCGGCGAAGGCCTCCTCGCCGAGCACGACGGCGTCGGGGTAGGCCTCGCGCAGGCGGGCGGAGATGACCACCTCGGCCTCGCGGTCGGCGACGGTGACGAGGTCGCCGGGGTTCTTCTCCATCACCTCGCCCTCGCCGAGCGAGCGGAACCGGGGCGTGATGACCTCCGCGGCGACCTCGCGCAGGAGGTCGGCGACGGCGTCGGTCGAGAGGCCGGACATGGGGGCCACGGTTCCACACGGGACCGACGCCGGCCAAAACGACCCCACCCCCCTCAACTTTTCGGGGTCACCCCGAAATGTGCACGAGACCCCGGTTCGGAGCCGGGGTCTCGCGGACGAACCGGGGTCTCGGACCCGCCCGGCCGGCCGTCCACTAGATCGTCGGTCGAGGTAGATAGACAGACCACCTAGGTAGTGCCACGATGTAGCCATGACGACGGAGGAGTGGCCCACCGAGTGGCTGCGGGCCGTGCTCGGCCTCGCCGTCCTTGGTGTGCTCGAGGACTCGCCCGCCCACGGCTACGCGGTGGCGCAGCGACTCGCCGAGCGCGGCCTCGGCGAGGTCCGCGGCGGCACCCTCTACCCGCTGCTGGGGCGGCTGCAGGACGCCGGCTGGGTCGAGGGCGAGTGGAAGCCCGGCACCGCCGGCCCCGGCCGCAAGGTCTTCCGCCTCACCGCCACCGGTCGCCGCCACCTCGCCGAGCAGGGCGAGCGGTGGGCCGCCTTCTGCCGCACCACCGGCGTCGTGCTGTCCCCGTCCACCGCCTCCGAGAGGACCCCCCGATGAGCGAGACCCCGTCCACGCGCCACCCCCGCGAGCTCGCCACGGCGGCGGACCCGGCCTGGGTCGACGCCTTCGTCGTCGAGCTGCGGCTGCTCGGCGTCCCCGGTGACGAGATCGGCGACCACCTCGTCGTCGTCGACACGCACCTGCGCGAGTCGGGCGAGGCGGTCGACGAGGCCTTCGGCGACCCCCGCGAGTACGCCCGCTCGCTCGCGCCGGGGGGTGGCCCGGCCGCCGCGGTCGACCGCTCGACGGTCGCGATGGCCGTGCTCGCCCTGGTCGGGGTCGTGCTGGTGCCGGCGGCGCTCGGGGCCGTGCTCGACGGCACCCGCGTCACCGTGACGCTCGGCGGGGTGCTCGCCGCCGTGCTGCTGGGCGGGGCGGTCGCGGGCCTCGTGCTGCCGGGTGCGCCGCTGCTCGCGCTGCTCGTCTGCCGCCGGTGGGTGTCCTTCCTGCTCGCGCCGGCCCTCGTGGCCCTCGGAGCCGGGCTCGTGCTGCTGCTCCCGCAGGTCCTCGTGCGGGTGTCCGCGCCCCTCGTCCTCGTGGCCGGGGCGGCCGCGGTGCTCGCCGGGTCGGTGCTGCTCGCCCGCGCCCCCGCCGACCTCGTCACCGCGCCCGGCGAGCGGGCGAGCGGCGGTGGCGGGCGGCTCCTCGGGCTCCTCGTGCTGCCGGTGTTCGCGCTCGTCGCGTGCGTGCCGGTGCTGCTGGTGCGCCTCCTCGGCTGAGCGGCACGTCCGCGCAGGTCACGCGCGTGGGGCGGGCCTCGCGTGGGTAGGGTCGCGCCATGGCGAGGTTGCGGCGGGTGTCCCCGCGGTCGGCGGGGTGGACGCGCAAGCGGGCGGGCAAGGGCTTCTCCTACCGCGACGCCGCGGGGGAGCCGCTGCCCAAGGAGTCGGTCGAGCGCATCCGGGCCCTCGCCATCCCGCCGGCGTGGCAGGACGTGTGGATCTGCCCCCGCGAGAACGGCCACATCCAGGCGGTCGGCACGGATGCCGCGGGCCGGCGCCAGTACCTCTACCACCCGGACTGGCGCACCGCCCGCGACGAGCTGAAGTTCGACCGGGTCAAGGTCGCCGGCACCCGGCTGGCCAAGGCGCGCGAGTCGATCGTCGGCGACCTCGCCGCCGAGGGGATGCCCCTGGCGCGCGCCGCGGCGACGGCCACGCGCCTGCTCGACCTCGGCTACTTCCGGATCGGCTCCGACGCCTACACCGACGCCAACGGGTCCTTCGGGCTGACCACGCTCGAGCGCCGGCACGTGCGCCGCCGCGGCTCGGACCTCGTCTTCAGCTTCGTCGGGAAGTCGGGCATCGAGCACTCGATCTCGGTCAGCGACCCCCAGGTCATCGAGTCGCTCAACTACATGCGCAAGCGGCGCGGCGGCTCCAAGCGGCTGCTCGCCTACCGCGGCGAGGCGAAGTGGGCCGACCTGCAGGCGTCGGCGGTCAACGAGTACATCTCGACGATGGTCGCGGAGGACCTGACCGCCAAGGACTTCCGCACCTGGCACGCGACCGTGCTCGCCGCCGTCGCGCTCGCCGAGTCGCCGGAGAAGGGCGACACCGCCGCCTCCCGCCGGCGCGCGGTCAAGGCCGCCGTCGAGGAGGTGTCGGCCTACCTCGGCAACACCCCGACGATCGCCCGCAAGTCCTACATCGACCCGCGCGTCATCGACCAGTACGAGGACGGCGTGACGATCGCGGGGACGCTGCGGCGCTCCTACCCGGACGACGCCAAGCGGCAGGCGGCGATCGAGAAGGCCGTCGCACGCCTCATCGACGGCGCCTGACCCGCCCCACGGCGCACCCCCGGGAGCGGCGGGACGAACGCAGCCGCGCCGCGCCGGTAGGCTCGCGGGCGATGAACGAGCACCCCGCGGCGCCCGAGGGCGACCCCACCCACGACGTCCTCCACGCGGCCCCCACCGAGCAGATCGACGTCCGCACCGGTGAGATGGCCGGCCGCGGCAACGACCCCGCGGCCGGCGGCCGGGCCACCCGGACCAGCGGCGGCTACGTCATCGAGGACGGGCCCGACGGCCCCGGCCCGGCGCCGTACGTCACGGTCGTCCTGCCCTGCTACAACGAGGGCGCGCACGTGCTCGAGGAGATCGACCGCATCTCCGCCGTGCTCGAGGACTCCGAGCACACCTACGAGATCCTCTGCATCGACGACGCGAGCACCGACGACACCCTCGAGGTGCTGCGCGGCGCCCAGCGGCGCTACCCGCACATCCGCGTCCTGCCCTTCCGGCGCAACGGCGGCTCCGGCACCGCGCGGCGCATCGGCACCCAGCAGGCCCGCGGCGAGATCGTCGTGTGGACCGACGCCGACATGACCTACGAGAACGAGCGCATCCCCGAGCTCGTGCGGATCCTGCGCGACGACCCGACCTACGACCAGGTCGTCGGCGCGCGCACGACCGAGGAGGGCACGCACAAGTGGGCCCGCGTGCCCGCGAAGTGGCTCATCCGCAAGATCGCGGAGTGGCTGACCAAGACCCGCATCCCCGACCTCAACTCGGGCCTGCGCGCGTTCCGCCGCGAGGTCTCGCTGCCCTACCTGCGCCTGCTGCCGGCCGGCTTCTCGTGCGTCACGACGATCACCATCGCGTTCCTGTCCAACCAGCACGACATCAAGTACGTCGAGACGAGCTACGCCAAGCGCGCCGGCGTCAGCAAGTTCCACTTCGTCGGCGACGCCTACCGCTACATCCTCCAGGTGCTGCGGATGGTCATGTACTTCGACCCGCTCAAGGTCCTCATGCCGCCGGCCCTGTGGATGGTGGCGCTCGGTCTCGTCAAGGCCGTCGTCGACATGGTGCGCCACCCGTTCTACTTCCCGGCGAGCACGGTGCTGCTCGTCGTCAGCGGCATCATGATCGCCTCCCTGGCCCTGCTCTCCGACCTCGTCGTGCGCTCGCGCGACGGTGTCTGAGGTGTCGGACAGCGCGCTGCGGGTCGCCCTCGTCGGGCCGACGCACCCGTTCAAGGGCGGTGTCGCGGCGCACACGACGAGCCTCGCCCACGAGCTCGCGGACGCCGGGCACGAGGTCACCCTCGTGTCGTGGAGCCACCTGTACCCGGCGTTCCTCTACCCGGGCGAGCAGGCCGTCCCCGGCGGCGCCCCGGACGTCGAGCCCTTCCCGCGGACGCTGCGCGTCCTGTCGTGGGCCCGCCCCGACACCTGGCTGCGCGCCGGGCGCCGGCTGCGCGACGTCGACGTCGTCGTCGTCGTCCACGTCGTGCCGGCGGTCGTGCCGGCCCACCTCGCCCTCCTGCGCGCCGCGGGCGCCGGGAGCGGTCGCGGCCCGCGCGTCGTGGTCGTCGCGCACAACGTCCTGCCGCACGAGCCGGGGCCGGGGGACCGGCCGCTCGTCGGCTCCCTCCTGCGCCGTGCCGACGCGGTGCTCGTGCACTCCGACGAGCAGGCGGCCCTCGCGGCCGAGCTCGGCGCGCCCCGCGTCCGCGAGGTCGACCTGCCGCCGCACCTGCCCGGCGGCCCGCCCGAGCCCCGTCCGGAGCACGACGGACCCGTGCGCCTGCTCTCCCTCGGCATCGTCCGCGACTACAAGGGCATCGACCTGCTCCTCGAGGCGCTGCGCGAGGTCGACGGCCCGACGCTGACCGTCGCCGGCGAGCTCTGGGGGGATGCCGGCCGCCGCGTGCGCGAGCTCGCGGCGGACCCCCGGCTGCGCGGCCGCGTCGAGGTCCACGGCGGCTACGTGCCGGCCGACCGCATCGCCGGCCTGATGGCCCGCCACGACGTCGTCGTCCTGCCCTACCGGTCGGCGACGGCCTCGCAGAACGTCCTCCTGGCCCGCCGCCACGGCCGGCCGGTGCTCGCGACGAGCGTCGGCACCTTCCCGGCGCAGGTGCGCGACGGGGTCGACGGCCTCCTCGTGCCGCCGGCGGACCGCGAGGCGCTCGTGGCGGCGCTGCGCACGCTCGCCGAGCCGGGCACCGCCGACCGGCTCGCCGACGCCGTCCGCGAGCCCGACCTGTCCGGCCCCTGGGCGCACTACGTCGGCGCCCTCGAGGCGCTCGCCGCGCCGCCGGCCGTCCCCGTCGACGAGCCCGAGCCGTCCGTCGTCCCCGTCGGTCCGGTCGCCCGGGCGAAGGCCGCCGTCGCCGGCCTGCGCGCCCGTCGGCAGCCGGTCCTGACCATCGGGCCGCTCGACCTCCCCGAGGACGTCCGCGCCACCGACCTCCTCGCCGTCGACGCCGACGCCGTCCGGGCCGCGGAGGTGGCCCGCGAGCTCGGGCTGCCGCGCGCCAAGGACCCCGTCGCCGCGTGGGCCGCCCTCGGCGCCGTCGCCTCGCTCGTGCGGGTCCTCGACGACCGCTCGCGCACGGCCGTCATCGTCGACGAGTCCGGCTCGTCGAGCCCGTTCTCGCGCTGGGCGCGGGCGCTCGGCTTCGCCCCGGTCGAGCTGGAGCTCACCGGGCGGCGCGCGGCCGTCGAGGCGCTCGACGTCGACACCGCGAGCCTCGACGTCGTGGCCCGCCTGCACCCCGGGGGCTGCACCGCCAACGACGTCCAGCACGTCGTCGGGCAGGCGTCGTGGTCGCTGCGCTCCGGCGGGCTCCTGCTGCTCACGCTGCCCATCGGGGACGACGACCCCGACTTCGCGGTGCGCGCGGCCGACGTGCGCGGCATCGTCGCGCGCGCCGACGACCTCGGCCTGGCCCTCGTCGGCGACGCCGACGGCGAGGTGCTCTCGCAGATGCGCGACGCACGGGTCGCGTTCGGCGACAACGGGGCTCCCGCCTACGCGGTGCTGCGCCTGACCTTCCGGCGGAAGTGACCCCGTGAACCGCGCGCGCGTCCTCGTCGTCGTCCGCTACGGCCTGCTCGTCCTCGTCCTCGCCGCCGTCGTCTGGGCGCTGGCCGGCAGCTGGGACGAGGTCTCCCGCGAGCTCGGCCGGATGAGCGCACCCGCCATCGTGCTCGCGCTCGTCCTCACGCTCGGGGCGCCGCTGTGCACGCTCGTCGGCTGGCGCATCCTCCTCGCCGACCTCGGCACGCGGCTGCCGCTCGCCCCGGCGGCGAGCGTCTTCTTCGTCGGCCAGCTCGGCAAGTACGTGCCGGGGTCGGTGTGGACCGTCCTCGCGCAGGCCGAGATGGGGGCCAAGCTCGGGGTGCCGCGCCGCCGGATGGCCGTCACCGGCCTGCTCTCCATCGGGCTGGCCATCCTCTGCGGCAGCCTCCTCGGGGTGGTCGCCCTGCCGCGCCTGCTCGCGCGCGGCAGCTCGCCCGTCACGGCCTGGGTCGTCGTCGCGGCGGTGGTCGTCGGCGCCGTGCTGTTCTGGCCGCGCCTGCTCAACGCGATGGTCGCGCTCGGCCTGCGGGTGCTGCGCCGCGAGCCGCTCGAGCACGGGCTCGGGGGCCGGGCCGTCCTCGCCACGGCCGCGTGGTTCACGGGCGCGTGGGTCTCGGCCGGCGTCGGGGTCGCGGTGCTCGTCCGCTCCCTCCAGCCCGCGGCCTCGCTCACCGACCTCGCCGTCGCCGGCGTGTGCGGCTTCGCCCTCGCGTCGGCCGCCGGCCAGCTGTCCGTGCTCGTCCCGGCGGGGGTCGGGGTGCGCGACGGCGTGCTGGCCCTCCTCCTCGTCACCTTCATGCCCCTGTCGGCCGCGACGGCGGTCGTCGTCGTGGCTCGCTTCCTCGCCATCGTGGCCGACCTCCTCGTCGCGGGCGGCGGCTGGGCGTGGGGACGTCGGCAGCACCTCCTAGGATCTGCGGGATGAGCGAGCGACCGGAGCGCGAGGAGCAGCTCGCCTACTCGGAGTCCATGGCGAAGATGCTCGACGAGCAGGCGCGCCGCCAGAAGGCGGCCAAGCTGATCGCCGTCGTCCGGCACGCCCTCGGGGTCGACACGCTCGAGGGCCTGAGCGCCGTCGACGTCGGCTGCTCGGCCGGCTTCATCGCCGACGAGCTGGCGCTGGCCGGCGCCACGACGAGCGGCGTCGACATCGACGAGCCGGGCCTCGAGAAGGCGCGCGCCCGCTTCGGCGAGCGCGTCGACTTCCGCCTCGCGCGCGGCGAGGACCTGCCGTTCGACGACGGCTCGGTCGACGTCGTCGTCCTCAACCACATCTACGAGCACGTCGTCGACCCCGAGGCGGTCGTCGCCGACATCCACCGCGTGCTGCGTCCCGGCGGGCTGCTCTACCTCGGCATCGGGCACCGCTGGCAGGTCGTCGAGCCGCACCACCGGCTGCCGTTCCTCTCCTGGCTGCCGCAGCGGGCCGCCGACCGCTACATGCGCCTCACCGGCAAGGGCGAGACGTACTACGAGCACTACTACTCGCCGGCCGGGCTGCGCCGCCTCTTCGCGGCCTACGACGTCTGGGACTACACACTGCCGGTCCTCGCCGACCCCGCTGCCTTCTCCGCCGGCGACAACGTGCCCGGATGGGCCGCCCGTGTGCCCGAGCCCGTCCTCGCCGCCGCCCTGCCGCTGGTCCCCACGTACGTCTGGGCGGCCTTCAAGGGCGCCGCGCGGCCGGCCGGACCCCCGCTGCGCGTGGCGCCGCGCCACGTGGGCTGATGTCTGCCGAGGGCGCGCTCCGGGTCGTGCGCACCGCACGGCCGGTGCCGCTCGGTGCGGTCGTCGGCATCTTCCGGCGCGGTGGGGGCGACCCCACGAGCCGTCGCGACGACGGAGGCTGGTGGTTCGCCTGGCGCACCCCCGACGGCCCGGTCACGCTGCGGCTCACCGCTCCCGGCGGCGCGTCCGACGAGGTGACCGCGCGGGCGTGGGGGAGCGGCGCGGGCTGGATGCTCGAGCAGGTGCCGGCGCTGCTCGGCGAGGACGACGACGTGGCGGGCTTCGACGCCTCGCTCCACCCGCTCGTCGCGCAGGAGTGGCGACGCCGGCCCGGGTGGCGCGTGCCCCGCTCGGGCCTGGTCGTGCAGAACCTCGTGCCGTCGGTCATCGAGCAGAAGGTCACCGGCAAGGAGGCCTTCGCGGGGTACCGCCGGCTGGTCCGCCGCTTCGGTGAGCCTGCGCCCGGCCCGGGTGAGGAGCTGGGCCTGGCCGTCGCCCCGACGCCGGCCGGCTGGGCGTCGGTGCCGTCGTGGGAGTGGCTGGCCGCCGGCGTCGACCCCCAGCGCTCGCGGACGGTCTCGGCGGCCGTCCGCTACGCCGGCCGGCTCGAGGAGTGCGTCGGGATGCCGGTCGAGGCGGCGCGCGCCCGCATCACGGCGCTGCCGGGCATCGGCCGGTGGACGTGGGCCGAGGTCGCGCAACGGGCGCTCGGCCTGCCGGACGAGGTGAGCTTCGGCGACTACCACGTCGCCAAGGACATGACCTGGGCGCTGACCGGCACCCCGCAGGACGACGACGCCCTCGCCGAGCTGCTCGAGCCGTGGCGCGGGCACCGCTACCGGGTCCAGCGCCTCCTCGAGCTCGGCGGCCACCACCGGCCGCGCCGTGGGCCGCGGATGACGCTGCCGACCCACCTGCCCACCAGGGGCCGCTGAGCGGGGCGGGCGTCGTCAGGTGAGGCGCAGGGTGGTCGAGGACGGGCCGCGGGCGACGACCTCGGCGCGCAGGTCCTCGCTCGCCGCGGCGACCTGCGCGCGGGTGACCAGCCGGCCGAGGTCGTAGGGGTCGGGCGCGGCGAGGACGAGCTCCGCGGCCTCGTCGGTGACGTCGACGTCGGCCGAGCCGTCCTCGACGTCGTGCAGCGCGAGCGCCACGACGCGACCGACCCGGTCGGCGAGCGGCTCCGGTGCGACGGAGCGCAGCCCGACGTCCGTGGAGTCGCGCGACCCGGGGGCGACCCCCAGCGCGGCCCGCACGGCCTCGACGTGGCCGAGGGCGAACCAGTCGCCCGGGCCGGTGCGGACGAGTGCCTCAGCGCCGTCGCCGGCCGCCGTGAACCACGAGGCCGGGAGCCCGCGCACGAGCGCCGCGGGCACGCCGTCGGCCTTGCCCTTGACGAGGTCCGCGGCCGCGGCGACCTCGTCGGCCACCGCGCGGGCCGTGACGGCGAGCGGGCGGCCGTCGTGGTCGACCCCGCCGCGCAGGTCGTCGAGGACGGCGAGGCCGGCCGCGCCGAGCGCGAAGTCCGTCTGGCCGGCGCGCCACGGGCGACCGGCGGTGTCGGACAATACGATCCCCAGCGCGCGTCGGGGGAGGGTGCCACCGGCCGCCGCGAGCAGCGCGTCGCGGAGCCGGGTCGCCTCGGCGTCCGGCTGCTCCGGGAGCAGCAGCACCGCACCGGTCGGCCCGGTGTTGGAGGCGTCCACCCCGGCCGCCGCCATGACCGGCCCGGCCGCGGACTCGACGACCCGGGTGACCCCGGTGGCCCCGGCCCGCTCGGCGACGACCCGCCGGGTGTGCGCGGCGACCGCGTCGGCCCGCTCACCGGGCCACGTCAGGCCGGTGGCCTTGGAGACGACCTTGCTCGAGACGACGAGGCAGTCACCGTCCGACAGCACCAGCCCGGACGCCGCGAGCGCCGCGAGGAGCAGCGCCGCGAGGTCGTCACCCGCCCGGACCTCGGGGAGCCCGGCGAGCGGGTGGACCTCGACGGCCCCCTCGCTCACGCCGTGACCGAGGACGCGAGCCGCAGCGCGTGCGCCGCGATGCGCGCCGTCGCGTCGACGTCGGACATGAGGAGCGGCCCGTCGAAGACCTCGACCCGCGCACGGGCCAGCGTGGTGCCGGCGTCGGCGGGGTCGACGAGCCAGGCGTCGAGGAAGTCCTCGTAGAGGCCGCCGACGGCCGCGGCGGTGGCCGGCACGCCGATGGCCTCGAGGCACGCGTCGGCGTGACCCCGCACGGGGCGGCCGGAGATGAGCGGCGAGACGCCGACGACGGGGGCGGTGGTGCCGCGCAGGGCGTCCCGCACACCGGGCACGCCGAGGACGATGCCGATCGAGACCACGGGGTTGCTCGGCGGCAAGAGCACGACGTCGGCCTGCCGGATGGCGTCGAGGACCCCCGGCGCGGCCGCGGCGCGGTCCAGCCCCGCGACGACGAAGCGGCGAGCCGGCACCGACGCCTGGTGGCGGACCCACCACTCCTGGAAGTGGATCGCGCGCTCGCCGTCACCCTCGTCGACGACGACGTGCGTCTCGACCGGGGTGTCGGTCATCGGCAGGAGCGTGATGCGCTGCTCGGGCAGCCCCCAGCGCGCGGCGAGCCGCGCGGTGACCTCGGACAGGCTCAGGCCCTGGCCCAGCCACTGCGAGCGGACGACGTGCGTCCCGAAGTCGCGGTCGCCGAGCGCGAACCACTGCGGCTGCGCACCGTAGGCGGCGAGCTCGGACTGCACGCGGTGGCTCTCGTCGGCGCGTCCCCACCCCTGCGCCTCGTCGATGCCGCCGCCGAGCGTGTAGAGGAGGGTGTCGACGTCGGGGGAGACCCGCAGCCCGAAGAGGGTGATGTCGTCCCCGGTGTTGGCGACGACGGTGACCTCGGTGTCCTCGAGGCCGGGGGTGGTGTCGAGGTGGTGCCGCAGGCCCCGGACGAACCGGGCCCCGCCGACGCCACCGGCGAGAGCCGTGATGCGCATGGGCGCCAGTCTCTCAGCCCGTCGCCGCCGGACCGGCGGCGGACCACGACCGGTCGTGCACGGGGCGGTCGCGGACGTCACGCGCCTTTCGCCGCGTCACTCCCGTACCACAGGCACCGGATCACGGGAAATCCACTCGATAACACCGTTTGGCTTGACGTGCGTGGCATGACACGCGTGTAATTCCATGCATGTACTCCGGGGTGACCGGCCGGGGTGCACGGGTCGAGGTCGAGGAGGAAGCATGATGCACGAGCTCTTTCTGGTCGAGGGGATGCTCGGCTCACCGGAGCCGGACGAGGGGGCCCTGTCGTGGCAGGAGCGGTCGCTCTGCGCCCAGACCGACCCCGAGGCGTTCTTCCCCGAGAAGGGCGGCTCCACCCGCGAGGCCAAGAAGGTCTGCGTCTCGTGCGAGGTGCGCTCCGAGTGCCTCGAGTACGCGCTCGGCAACGACGAGCGCTTCGGCATCTGGGGCGGCCTGTCCGAGCGCGAACGCCGCAAGCTGAAGAAGCGCGCCGTCTGACGAGGGGTCTCCCCTCGTCGCAGGCCCCGCTCGGATGACGCTCGCCCCACCCCGTCCCGTGGACACCGCCCCGCCCGCCGGCGCCGGTGCGGTGCGCCCCGTCGTCACGGCGGTCGTCGTGACCCACCGCGACCCCTCGGGTCTCGGCCGCCTCCTCGACGCCCTCCTCGCGCAGACCCAGCGCCCGGACGACGTCCTCCTCGTCGACCGCACGGGCGGCGCCTCCGTCCCCGACCCCGACGGCGTCGGCGACGTCACGGTCACCTCCCTCGTCGACCGGCTGCGCTCGCGCCACGACGTCGCGGTCCGGGTCGTCGCCGCCGACGGCCGGGCGCCCGTGCGCCGGGTCGTGCACCGCGCCGTCCTCGACACCCTCGGCGACCGCTCGCACCTGCTCTGGCTGCTGCCGGTGGGGACCACCCCCGAGCCCGCGGCCCTCGTCCGCCTCGTCGACGCCTGGCGCCGCTCGCCCTCGACCGGCATCGTCGGCCCCAAGCACGTCGACGCCGAGGCGCCGCACCGCCTGCGCGCGCTGTCCATCCGCACGACCCGCGGCGGGCGCCTGCTCGCGCGCCCGCTGCCCGGCGAGCCCGACCAGGGACAGTACGACACGACGAGCGACGTCCTCGCCGTCCCGTTCGCCGGATCCCTCGTCGAGCGCGAGCTCCTCGTCGACCTGCGCGGCTGGGAGACCTCGTTCGGTGACGTCGGGGCCGACCTCGACCTCGGCTGGCGCGCCCAGCTGAGCGGCCGCCGGGTCGTCGTCGTCCCCACCTCCCGGATGCGCTCGGCCCCCGGCGTCGCGGTCGCCACCGCCTCCACCGCCGCCCGCCGCCGCGCGGCCCGCCGCGTCGCGCTGGCCCGCGCGCCCTGGTGGTGGTCGCCGGTCCTCGTCGTCTGGGTGGCCCTGACCTCCGTCGTCGCCGCCGTCGGGCTGCTGCTCCTCAAGCGGCCGCGCAGCGCGTGGGCCGAGCTCGGCGCCCTCACCTCGCTCGACCCGGTGCGCGGCCTGCGCTCGAAGTGGCGCACCCGCCACCGCGCCGCGGTCCGGCGCCGCGACCTCGCCGCGGTCTTCGAGCCGCGGCGGGCCGTCCTCACCTCGTGGGGCGACAGCGTCCACCACGCCCTGCTCCCGCCACAGGCCCCCATCGGGGACGCCGCCGCCGACCTCAACCCCCGCTCGTGGCTGGTCCGCGTCCTGCGCCACCCGGCCGTCGTCGCCGTCCTCGCCGCACTGGCCGTCACCGTGGCGGCCGGGCGCACCCTCGGTCTCGGCGTCGTCACCGGCCTGGGCTCCGGGCTGTCCGGTGGCGAGCTCGTCGGCGCCCGGGCGACCGCAGCCGGCCTGTGGCACTCCTGGCGCGACGGCTGGAGCGGCAGCGGCCTCGGCGGCCCCGACCAGGCCGGCCCGGCCGCGGCGCTGCTCGCCGGGCCCGCGTGGCTCGTCGCGCACCTGCCGATGGTCCCCGTGCCCGCCTCGCCCGCCGGGCTCGTCGTCGGCCTCGTCCTGCTCCTCGCGATGCCGCTCGGCGCCCTCTCCGCCTACCTGATGCTGCGCCCGGTCACCTCCCGGCGCTGGCTGCGGACCCTCGGCGCGCTGGCCTGGGCCACCTCCGGCCCCGCCGCGGCGGGCGTCGCCCAGGGCCGGCTCGGCGCCGCCGTCGCCCTCGTCCTCCTCCCGGCGGTCGCCGGTGGGCTGGCCCTGCTCGCCGCCCGCCGTGCCACCGCCACGAGCGCCTTCGCCACGGCGCTCGCGCTCGTCGTCCTCGGCGCGTTCGCGCCGGTGCTCGCCGCGCTCGGGGTGCTCGCCGCGCTCGTCCTCGCGCTCGTGCGCCGGGGCTCGCGCACCGCGGCGCTCGTCACGGCACTCGTCCCGGCGGCGGTGCTCGCGCCGTGGGTGGCCGCGGCCGGCGCCGTCTCGTGGCCGGCCGTCGTGGCCGGCTCCGGGCTCGCCGCGTGGGGCGGGGAGCCGCTCCCCGCGTGGCGCACCGCCCTGCTCGACGCCGGCGGCGCCGGCGCCCCCCTGTGGTGGACGGCCGCCCCCTTCGTCGCCGTCGCGGTGCTCGCCCTCGGGGCCGGCCGGCGCCGCCGCGGTGGCGCCGCCACGCTCGCGCTGCTCGTCCCGCTGCTGCTCGCGGTGGCCCTCGCCGCGCCCCGGGTGCGGCTGGGCACGGTCCCCGCCGGGCTGCCGGCCGCGGGGCAGCCCATCACCCCGTGGGCCGGGACGCTGCTGCTGCCGCTCGTCCTCGTGCTGGTCCTCGCGCTCGTCCGCGGCCTCGACGGCCTGCCGCTGCGCGGCCTGCAGGGTGCGCGCCGGGCCGGGGCCTGGACGGTCCTCGGGGCCGGCGTCGCGACGGTCGCGCTCCTGGCCGGTGGGCTCGTCGCCGGCGGGCTGGGGCGCCTCCTCGGCCCCTGGAGCGACCCCCGCCCCGCCGTGGCCGTCGACCAGTCCGAGGGAGCCTTCGCGACCCGCTCGCTCTTCGTCGTGCCGGGCGACCGCGGGGCCGGCTACCGCTTCGTCGGCCGTGAGGACGCCACGCTCGTGCGCGGCCTGCCCGTCGCCTCCTCCGCCGACGCCGCCGTCTCCGGCGACGTCACCGCCCTCCTCGGGGCCGTCCCCGGCAGCGAGGCCCTCGTCCGCGACACCGCGGCCGACCTCCTCGCGGTCCGGGGCGAGCAGGTCCCGGAGGTCGCGCGCCGCCTCGACGCCACCGACGGCCTCCAGCGGATCTCGCCGCGGGCGGGCTGGGAGCTGTGGCGGCTCAGCCCCTCCGGCACCGACTCGGAGGCCCTCGTCGCGCCGCCGCGGCTGCGGATGGAGACCCCCGACGACGTCCGCCTCGTCGTCGCCACCGGCGCCCACGGCGCGACCGTGACGACGCTCGACGCCCCGAAGGGCAGCCGCCTCGTCGTCGCCGAGCCGACCGGCTGGGCCGAGCACGCGGTCGTCGAGGTCGACGGCCGCGTCCTCACCGCGGTCGACGGCGAGCCGACCCCCACCTACGACCTGCCGGCCGGCCGCGGGGAGCTGACCATCACCCTCACCGACCCGCAACGCTGGTGGCACCTCGGGCAGCTGCTCGCGGTCGCCGTGCTCGCCTTCCTCGCCGTGCCCTTCGGCCGGCGCGAGAGCCGGGTGGGGGAGCGATGAGCCGCCTCTCGGCGCTGCGCCCCGCCGTCCCCGGCACGGTGCGCGTCCTGCTCGCGGCCGGGGCAGCGGCCGGCCTCGTGTGGGGCGCCACGGCGCGTCCGGACACGCTCGACCTCGCGCAGGCCAGCGGGGTCGCCGAGGCCCCCGTCGCCCCGACCAGCCTCGCGACGAGCGTCGACGCGATGTGCCCCGGGCCCGAGCTGACCGGCGTCGCCGGCGTCGCCGACGTCCGCCCCGCGGGCCGGGTGAGCGCCGTCGCGGGACCGGCCGAGCTGCTGCCCGTGCCCGCGACCGGGGCCGGCAGCGCCCGCGCGACCGGCGGGTCGGTCCCGATCGCGACCCTCTCGGGACGCTCCTCGCGCAGCACCGGCGCCCTGCCCCGCAGCGGTCCCGTGGCCCTGCGGGCCCAGGGCTCGCTCGCGCCGGCGGTCACCGCGACGCAGGAGTGGTCGAGCGCCAGCGCCGACCTGCGCGGCCTGGTGACCACGCCGTGCCGCACCGCCGCCACGGACCTCTGGCTGCTCGGCGGCGGCGCCGGACCCGGGCGCCTCGAGCGGCTCGTCCTCGCCAACCCCGGCGGCAACCCCGTGACCGCCGACGTCACCGTCCACGGCGCCGACGGGCCGGTCGGCCCGGCACGCACCGAGACGGTGCCCCCGGGCGGTCGCACGACCCTCCTCCTCGACGCCGTCGCCGCGGACGAGAAGACCCCCGCCGTGCACGTCGTCGCCGATGGTGGCGGGCTCACGGCCTTCCTGTCCGACACGTGGATCGAGGGGACGACCGCGCTCGGCGCCGAGACCACCGTGCCCACGGCCGACCCCTCGACCGTGCAGGTCGTGCCCGCCGCGCTGCTCGGGGGCCGGGCCACGCTGCGCGTCGCCACCCCCGGCGGGGACGAGGCGGTGGCCAGCGTCACCCTCCTCGGCCGTGACGGGCCCGTGACGACGAGCGCCGACACCGTCCTCACCGTCGGCGCCGAGGGCGTGGCCGAGCTGCCCCTGCCGGCGGTGCCGGCGGGCACGTACGCGGTGGTCGTCCGCTCCGACGTGCCGGTCGTCGCCGGGGTGCTCACCCGGGTCGGGGACCCGGAGGGCGCCGGCGACATCGGCTGGGCGGTCTCGGGGCCGGTCGTCGACGAGGTCGCGGGACTGGCCCTGCCGCCGACGCCCGGGGTGTCCCGCACCCTGCACCTCGTGAGCACCGGCGGCGCGAGCACCGCCGACGTCACCGTCGTCGTCGACGGCGAGTCGCGCACCCGGACCGTCTCGCTCCTCGCCGACCGGTCCGCCGACGTCGACCTCGCCGGCGCCGCGTCGGTCTGGGTCGAGCGGACGGACGGGTCCGGGGCGCTGCGCGGCGGCGTGGTGTCGACCTCCGGCTCCGGCGCCCAGCAGCTGCTCTCGGAGGTGCCCCTGGCGCCGACCGACGTCACCTCACCCGTCAGCCGCGCCTTCCCGCTGCCCTGACCGGTCAGGCGTCGGGGTCGACCTCCGGGTCGAGCTCGTGCGCCGGCACGCCGAGGAGCGCCGCCACCTGCTCGGTGACGACCTCGCGCACGATGTCGGCGAGCTCGAGGTCGTCGTGGGCCCGGGCCTCGACGGGTCGGCGGTAGACGACGACGCGGTCGGTGCGCGCGGCCGTGGCCCGCAGGAGCCGGCCGAGCGGGGCCACCTGCTCGTCCCACGGCGCGGGGTCGGTCGGGGGGACCTCCTGCACCGCGAACTCCGTTCCCGCGTAGCGGTTCCCCAGGTGGGGGCGCAGGCGGTCCGCGGCGTCGAGGACGAGGTCGTCGAAGCGCTCGCGGCGGCTGGCCATCACGGGGACGGTCGGCCAGGCGAGGGGGCCCCGGGGGCCCCGCCCGTGGCGGTCGCGGCGGCGTGGGCTCACCCGGTCGATGCTACGGCGTGCCTCCGCGGGCGGGTGGCAGGCACGGTTAGAGTCTCGGTGTGAACCTGTCGCGGAAGTGCACGAAGACCGGCTGCCGCCAGCCGGCGGTCGCGACGCTCACCTACGCCTACTCCGACCGCGCCGCCGTCCTCGGCCCGCTCGCCACCTACGCCGAGCCGCACACCTACGACCTGTGCGCCGAGCACGCGACCCGCCTCACCGCCCCCCGGGGCTGGGAGGTCCTGCGCCTGGCCACGGAGTACCCCGACCCCGAGCCGTCGTCGGACGACCTCCTCGCCCTGGCCGACGCGGTCCGGGAGGCCGGTCGTCCGCGGCCCGCGGCCGCCCCGGTGACCCCTGAGGCGCCCGTCACCGGTGAGGTCGCGCGGCGCGGCCACCTGCGGATGCTGCGGGGCAGCGCCGAGGCCTGAGCCGCTCGGGGACGCCGGTGCGCGCCGCGTCCTCACCCGGCCGGTCCGACCTCCTCGGCCGTTCGGCCCCTCCCGCCCCCGGAGCCGTTCCGGTCGCCGCCGAGCGCGCCTAGCGTCGGCAGCGCCCACACCGCTCGCAGGGAAAGGGGCCCTCTGTGGCACGCCCGCGCCTCCGCCTCGCTCGAGGCTGCCCCGGACCGGGCCCCGACGCCCGGGACGAGCGCGGTGCGGTCGCCCTCGAGGCCGCCATCGTCTTCCTCTTCCTCTTCGCCATCCTCGCCGGCGTCATCGACCTGTCGATGTACTTCAAGGACGCCTACTCGGTCTCGACGGGCGCGCGGGCCGGGGCCCGGATGGCGTCCGCCGACCCCCTCAACGCGACGTTCACGCGCTCCGCGGCCACGCAGGCCGCCTCGGCGCTCACCGACCTGCGCTGGCAGGACGTCACGGAGATCTGGGTCTACAAGGCCAACGTCGGCACGACCTCGGTCCTCGCGACGCCGGCGGTGTGCGCCGTCAACTGCGTGAAGTTCACCCTCACCGGTCCCGGCACGCCGAGCGCCGGGACCGGGACGTGGCCCACCCGCAACGCCTGCTCGGGCGCGCTCGTCGCCGTCGACAGCGTCGGGGTGCGGGTCGTCTACCGGCACAAGGCGTCGGTGATGTTCGCCAACAACGCGCTGATCACCGAGGACGTCGTCATGCGCCTGGAGCAGATCCCCTCGACGCAGCCGTGCATCGGGACGGGGCCGTGATGCGCCGACGGCCGCGCGGCGAGCGCGGTGCGGTGGCGGTCGAGGCGGCGCTCGTCACGCCGATGTTCATCCTCCTCGTCGTCGGCATCATCGAGTTCGGGATGTTCTTCAAGGACTACCTCTCCGTCGCGGACGCCGTGCGGGCCGGCGTGCGCACCGCGTCGGCCGAGCCGCGGATCAGCACCTACGCCCAGGACGCCGCCGACAGCGTCGCGGCCGAGGGCACGGCCTTCAACCGCGGCCAGGTGCAGGAGCTCTGGGTCTACAAGGCGAACACCGCCAACCAGTACCCGGCCGGCACGAGCAGCTTCGCCGGCGGGTGCACGACCTGCGTCAAGTTCCGCTGGAACGGCACCCGCTTCGCACCGACCTACTCCAACTGGGCGGCCATCAACCAGAAGGCGTGCTCCTACAACCCACCCGACCGCATCGGGGTGTACCTCAAGACGCGGCACAACGCGTTCACGAAGTTCGTCTTCAGCTCCATCACCATCGAGGAGTCGGCCGTGCTGCGCTTCGAGCCCATGCCCCAGACGCAGGGGTGCGAGTGATGTCCCGGCCGCTGCGCCGACGTCAGCGCGACGAGCGCGGCTACGTCGCCGTCGTCTCGGGGCTCATGCTCATCGTCCTGCTCGGGTTCTCGGCCTTCGCGGTCGACGTCGGCCACTGGTACCTCGAGGGCCAGCGCGCCCAGCGGGCCGCCGACGCCGCCGCGCTCGCCGGCGTCACCAAGCTCCCCGACGACCGGTACGGCGCCTACGCGGAGGCGCAGCGCTACGCCGCCACCAACGGGTTCACCAACGGGGTCAACCGGGCCGTGGTCTCCCCGTCGCTGGCCGGTGGCTCGACCCGCCTGCGCGTCGACGTCGACTCGACCGTCACCAACTTCTTCGGTGGCTTCCTCGGGCTGGGGGCGACGAAGGTGTCGCGCCACGCGACGGCGGAGTTCGCCGGGCCGGTGCCGCTCGGCAGCCCCTGCAACCACTTCGGGGACGACCCCGAGGTCGGCTCGACCGCCAGCAGCAACTGCGACAACACCGGCGCCTTCTGGGCCAACGTCGGCAGCATCCCGGCCAACAAGCAGAGCGGCGACGCCTTCCAGAACGACTACTGCACCAGCTCCACCTCGGACGGCTGCACCAACGGCGACAACGCCGACTACGAGCCCAACGGGCACGTCTTCACCGTCACCGTCCGCCAGCCGGTGACCAACCTGACGATCCAGGCCTTCGACCCGGCCTTCGTCGCCGTCGGTGACCTCTGTGACCTCTCGACGGCGAAGCTGCCGCAGGCCGCGGCGCTGGCCGCGGCGGACACCTACGTCAGCAACCCCGCGCAGCGGTACGCGAAGGGCAACACGTCCCCGTGGTGCACCGGCGACCAGCCGTTCACCACCGGCGCGAAGCCCAAGACCGAGTTCGTCATCAAGGGACCGGCCGGCAACCCCTGGGAGCCGACGGCGTGGCCGACCCTCAACACCGCGAGCTGCAAGCCGCGCACCTTCGGCGGCTACAACGAGGACCTCTCCCTCGCCCTCAAGAAGAACTCGGCGCAGAACCTCGCCAACCCGGAGATCGCCGAGACCTTCCGTCGCTGGGTCACGCTGTGCACCATCCCGGGCACGGTCCAGCCGGGGACCTACTCCATCCAGGTCCACACGAACGGGCTCGGCACCGACACCCAGAGCGGCCACAACCGGTTCTCGCTGCGGGCCTACGGCGCGGGCGGCTCCGACAAGGACAACATCGCCGTCGCGGGCTACTCGCAGATGGTCCTGTACGCCAACATCCCGAGCACCACCTCGAAGTTCTTCCTCGCCCGCGTGCCGAGCAACTCGAGCGGCCAGTTCTTCAACGTCAACCTCTTCGACATCGGTGACGGCGCCGTGGCCGGGAGCACCGTCAAGGTGGTGCCGCCGAGCGAGACCGGCGGCAGCTTCAGCGGCTGCAAGGGCAAGGGCATCACCAACGGCAACCTCGTCGACTGCACCATCGCGGTGAGCAGCATCTACAACGGTCGCTGGCAGACGATCACGGTCCCGATCCCGTCGACGTACTCGTGCACCGACTCCTCGTCGAGCGGGTGCTGGGTGCGCCTGGAGTTCAACTACGGCGCGGGCTCGCAGCCCGCCGACACGACGTCGTGGAGCGCCACGCTCGACGGCGACCCCATCCGCCTGGTGGAGTGACCTCGCCCGCGGCCTTCCCGCGGGGCGTGCTCACGTAGGCTCGGGCGCCGTGACCACGCGATCCCTCAGCGACCTCGTCAAGGCCTACGACGTGCGCGGAACCGTCCCCGACCAGCTCGACCCGGAGGTCGCGCGCGCCCTCGGGGCCGCCTTCGCCGAGGTCGTCCTCGCCGCGGACGACGCGCCGGCGTGCGTCGTGGGCCACGACATGCGCGACAGCGGGCCGGCGCTCGTCACGGCCTTCGCCGAGGGCGTCCGCAGCCGGGGGCGCGACGTCGTCCTCATCGGGCTGTGCAGCACCGACGGCCTCTACTACGCGAGCGGGGCGCTCGACCGGCCGGGCGCGATGTTCACCGCGAGCCACAACCCGGCGCAGTACAACGGGATCAAGCTGTGCCGCAGCGGCGCCCGGCCCGTCGGGCAGGACTCCGGCCTCGCCGACGTCCGCGTGCTGGCCGAGCGCATCCTCGCCGGCGAGGTCGCGGACCCCGACGGGCCGCAGGGGACGCTCACCGAGCGCGACGTCCTCGCCGACTACGCCGGCTTCCTGCGAGGGCTCGTCGACCTCTCCGGCATCCGGCCGTTGCGCGTCGTCGTCGACGCGGGCAACGGGATGGGCGGGTTCACCGTGCCCGCCGTGCTGGGCACGCAGGCAGGCCTGCCGGCGCTGCCGGTCGAGGTCGAGCCGCTGTACTTCGAGCTCGACGGCACCTTCCCGAACCACGAGGCGAACCCCCTCGAGCCCGAGAACCTGCGCGACCTCCAGGCCGCCGTCGTCGCGCACGGCGCCGACCTCGGGCTCGCGTTCGACGGTGACGCCGACCGCTGCTTCGTCGTCGACGAGCGCGGGGAGCCGGTGAGCCCCAGCGCGATCACCGCTCTCATCGCCCGCCGCGAGGTGGCCCGCGCCGTCGCCGAGGGGGCCGACGCGGCCGACGTCGCGGTCGTGCACAACGTCATCACCTCGGCGCAGGTGCCCGAGGTCATCGCGGCCACCGGGGCCCGGGCCGTCCGCACCCGCGTCGGCCACTCGTTCATCAAGGCCGAGATGGCGCGGCACGGTGCGGTCTTCGGCGGCGAGCACAGCGCCCACTACTACTTCCGCGACTTCTGGTTCGCCGACACCGGGATGCTCGCCGCGCTGCACACGCTCGCGGCCCTCGGGGAGCAGGACCAGCCGCTCAGCGTGCTCATGGCCGACCTGTCGCGCTACTCCGCCTCGGGGGAGGTCAACTCGACCGTCGACGACGCGGCCGCGGCCACGGAGCGGGTGCTCGCGTGGGGCGAGGCCGAGGGCGTGGAGGTCGACCGGCTCGACGGGCTGACGCTGACCCACCGGGGTGGTGACGGCGACCCGATGTGGTGGCTCAACCTGCGGGCCTCGAACACCGAGCCGCTGCTGCGCCTCAACGTCGAGGCCGCCGACGTCCCGACGATGGCGCGGGTGCGCGACGCCGTGCTCGCGGTGGTCCGCGCCGGCTGACGGCCGGGGCCGGCGCGACCGGCTCAGGCGGGGCCGGGGCTGCTGCGGCGCGGCGCCACGACCCGGGCCTGCGTGGCCCGTCGGACCGCCTGCTCCTCGAGCCGGAGCGCCTCGCCGGCCCCGACCCGGTCGCCGGTGGCGTCGAGCACGTCGGCGAGGACCTGGTAGGCGAAGGCCACGCTGAGCGGTCTCTCGAGCGCCGTGAACTCCTCGATGACGGTGCGCAGGTCGGACTCCGCGCCGGCGAGGTCGCCGAGGGCGAGCCGCGCGCGGGCCAGGGTCCGGCGCGACCGGGCCGCGAGGAAGGCGTCGTGCGAGGTCAGCGCCCGGTCGAGCGCCGTCTGCGCGTCGTCGAGGGCTTCCTGCGGACGGCCGTTCGCGAGCGCCACCTCGGCGCGGGCGTCGAGGGCGTACGAGTACATGTGGACGGCCTCGATGCTCGCGAGCAGGTCGAGCGCCTCGTCGATGAGCAGCACGGCGGGGCCGAGCTCCCCGGTGCGGCGGTGCACCCGCGAGAGCTCGAGCGTCGCGAGCGCGTAGGCGACGGTGCGGGGCGAGTCCTCGAGGAGCCGGCGGGCCCGGGTGAACTCCCGGGCAGCGGGGCCGAGCTCGTCGTAGTCGTTGTGCAGGGTCCCGCGGACGACGGCCGCCCAGCCCGCGAGCGTCGCGTCACCGCCGCGACCGATCGACGTCTCCGCGGCGTGGACCGCCCGTTCCGCGTCGGCCCGGTGCCCCAGCGACACCGAGGCCAGCGCGGCGACGATCGAGGCGGCAGCGGCGGCGTCGTGCGCCCCGAGCAGGTGGAGACGCCGCCGGGCGGCCTCCGCGAGCTCCCGCGCCTGCGCTGACGCCGAGCGCCGGTCCTGGAGGAGCCAGGCGCGGCACAGCAGCAGGTGGGCGACCCCGAGACGGCTGTCGTCGTCGGCCCCGACCAGGGCGCCCCGGACCTCGCGGTCGGCCTCGAACCACGCGTGGAGGTCGCTGGAGGCATCCGTCCCCAGGGCGGTCTGGGCGAGGAGGCGCCACGCGAGGTCCGACCGGACCGGCGTGAGACGTCGCGAGAGCGCGACGAACAGGGGTGTCTCGGTGCGGAAGAAGCGGCGCGAGCGTCGGCGGACCACGGGGGCGGGGGCGGGAGGCGCGACCGCAGCGGGGAGCTGCGGGACCGGGACCAGGCGGTAGGGCCGGTCGACGAGGAAGGCGTCCGCGCGGGCCACCGCCGCCGAGCCCAGCAGCTCGACCTCGGACGGGCTCGGCCCGGCGCCTCCGGGGCGGTCGCCCCGGGTCGTGTGGCGCACGTGCGCGCGGACGAGGTCGTGCAGGCGGTACTGCGTGTCGTGCCCCTCGCGGACGACGGGCTCGACGAGGCCGGCCTCCAGCAGCGCGTCGAGGGCGGCCTCGCCCGCGGTCGGGTCGCCGAGCACCCCGCCGACGACCCAGCCGCTGAAGGCGTCGACCGGCAGGTGGGCCAGCGCCTCGAGCGCCGACCGCGACGGCGGGAGCAGACCGGAGACGAGCCCCTCGAGGCTCTCGTGGACCACCGCGAGGTCGTGGCCCGAGGAGGTGCTGCCGCGCAGCCGGGCGGCGAGGTCGTCGAAGCCGAGGTCGGGGCGCTGCGCCAGCCGGCCGGCGGCGAGCCGGAGCGCGAGGGGCAGGCCCCCGGTCAGCCGGACCACCTCGTCGGTGGCCTCGGGCGCCTCGTCGGTGCGCAGGGTGCCGACGAGCTCCTCGAGCAGGCGGCGGGAGGACGCGGGGTCGAGGCTGCCGAGGCGGACGTGGTGCCCGGCCGCGAGCCCCGGGAGCGGACGGCGCGAGGTGATGAGGGCCATCGAGCCGGCGCCCGCGGGCAGCAGGTCCGCCAGGCGCGCCACGTCCTCGTCCCCGGCGACGTTGTCGAGCACGAGCAGGACGCGCCGGGCGTCGAGCAGCGAGCGCAGCAGCCCCACCCGGGCCCGCGTCGACGCCGGGACGCCCTCGGGGTGGACCCCGAGGAGGGGCAGGAACGTGGTCACGAGGGTCTCGACGGGGGTGCCGCCCGGGAGGTTGCCGCCGTCGTGGTGGAGCGTCCCGCCGGGGAAGCGGTCGCGCAGCGCGTGGCCGGCCTCGAGGGCCAGGGTCGACTTCCCGGTGCCCGGCAGCCCGGTGACGGACACGACGACGGCGGCGTGCTCGAGGCCGGCGGCGGCGCGCAGCACCCGGTCGACCTCGGCCGCGCGGCCCACGACGACGTCGGGCCGCCGCGGGAGCGTGCGGGGGACCGGCAGCGCCGCGGGGGGCGCGGGCGCGTCGTCGGCGGGGAGCGACCCCGGCCGGGACGCCGGGCGGCGCGAGCCGGTGAGCACGGCCTGGAGCGCGCCGGCCAGGGCGTCGGAGGGCCGCACCCCGAGCTCGCGGTCGAGCCGCTCGCGGGCCGCGTGGAAGACCTGCAGGGCGCGGCGCTGCTGGCCGGTGGCCGCGAGCGCCTGGACGAGCAGCGCGGTGAACCCCTCGTGGAAGGGGTGGCGCGCGGAGAGTGCGTCGAGCTCCGCGACGAGGCCCTGGAGCACCCCCGCGCGCAGGGCGGTCTCGTGGCGCTCCTCGAGCACCGAGAGCCGCTCCTGGACGAGCCGGTTGCGCTCGACCTCGACGGCCGCGGTGGCGGGGGGCCCGAGGAGGGGCTCGTGCACGAAGGTCGCCAGGGCCCGGTCGTAGAGCTCGAGGGCCGTCACGGGGTCGGTGGCCCGCGCCCGCCGGGCCGCCGCCAGCCGGTCGGCCCACACGGCGACGTCGCGCTCGACGCGGTCGGCCAGCCGGTAGCCGCGACCGTCGGTCACGAGGACCTGGATGCCCTCGGCCTTGCGGCGGATGCCCGACACGAGGGCCTGCACCCGGTTGCGGGCCGACGCGGGCGGCTCACCGTCCCAGAGCCAGGTGCCGAGGGAGTCGACGTCGACCTGGTCGCGCAGGGCGGCGAGGGCGAGGAGGCCGCTCTCGAGCTCGGTGAGGCGCAGCGGGCCCGAGGGGCCCGTGAGGCGCAGCCGTCCGAGGACCTCCAGGTACACAACGCCTCCTCCCACGCGTCGTCCCTGCGGCGTCGTCTCCTCCCGACCCTAGAGACCGTCCCCGCAGGTCACAACACCGGACACACCGTGGGACGGCCACGGTCGTCCCCGGGCGCGCCGCGCGGCCGGGCCGGGCGGTGCGCCGGTGTGGGAGGATCGGCGACGACGTCCAGACACCCCGGAGAGGACCCCATGAGCGAGCCGGCCGGCACCAGCGCCCACCTCGAGCCCTGGCTGCGCGAGATCCTGCGCTGCCCGGCGTGCCGGAGCGAGCTGCGCGACGACACCGGTCCCTCCGGTCCCGAGCTCGTCTGCACGAACGGCGCCTGCGGCCTCGCCTACCGCATCGACGAGGGAGTGCCGGTGCTCCTCGTCGACGAGGCCCGGCACCCGGCCTGAGGCGGACGCCGCGATGGGGTGGGTCGACGAGGCACGGCTCGACGACGTCGAGGCCCTCGCGGCGCTCGACTCCCGCGACACGCTGCGCTCGCTCGCGCAGGCCGGGGCCCAGGTACGGCGCTCCCTCGTGTCCGCCGAGGAGGCGGGCATCGCGCGCGTCGCCGGTGGTGAGCGCCCGCGCTCCGTGCTCGTCGCCGCCCTCGGCGGCTCGGCCGTCGTCGGCGACGTCCTCGACTGCCTGACCGACCCCGGCTCACCCGTCCCGGTGATGCTGCGCGCCGACGGGCCGCTGCCCGGCTGGGTCGGCCCCCTCGACCTCGTCGTCGCCGTCTCGCAGTCCGGGCGCGCCGCCGGCCCGCTCGCCCTCGCGGCCGAGGCCGGCCGCCGCGGGGCGTCGCTGCTCACCGTCGGGGCGGCCGACTCGCCGCTGGCCGACGTCACCGCCCGGGCCCGCGGCGTCCACGTCGAGGTCGCCCTGCCGGCGCCGTCCTCGCGCACGGCGCTCTGGTCGCTGCTCGTCCCCGTCCTCGTCGCCGCCGACCGCCTCGGGCTCGCCGACGCCCCGGACGACGCGCTGCAGCGGGTCGCCCGGGTCCTCGACGAGGTGGCCGAGGAGTGCCGGCCGTCGTCCGACGCCTTCGTCAACCCGGCCAAGGTGCTCGCCACCTCGCTCGACGGCACGGTGCCGGTCGTCCTCGGCGACGGCGCCCTCACGGGGGTCGCCGCCTGCCGGGCCGCGCAGATGCTCTCGCGCACCGCCCGCGTCCCGGCGACGCACGGCCGCCTGCCGGACGCCGCGAGCGCCGCCGTCGCCGCGCTGGACGGGCCCTTCGCGGCGGGCCTCGGGGCCCGCGACGGCGGGGGAGCGGGCGGCGGGCGCGACATCTTCGCCGACCCCTACCTCGACGGGCCCGCGATGCCCCGCCTCGGCCTGCTCGTCCTGCGCGACCCCACCCTCGACCCGGCCGCGGCCGGCCTCGCCGACGCCGTCGTGGCCTCCGCCGAGGACGCGGGTGCGGTCGTCCTCCAGCAGGAGGCCCGCGCCGGCCACCCGCTCGAGCGGCTGGCGTCGCTCGTCGCCCTCACCGACTTCGCGGCCACCTACCTCGCCCTCGGGCTCGGGTTCGACCCGTCGGTGTCGCGGCACGTCACGGACCTGCGCGACCGCACCTCCTGAGCGCACCTCCTGGGCCGGGACCGACTCGTCCGTTCGGCCGGGCCCGCCCCGGCGGCACCTCGCCGGCCTGACGGGCGCCCCTAGGGTGGCGGCCGTCCGGCACGGTGGGGAGGGAGCGCGTCATGGCCCGCTCGACCGACCGTGCCGCGACGGCCGTCGTCGTCGCGCTCGCGGCGGCCTCCGTCGTCCTCGAGCTGGCCTCGTTCCGACGCGGCCTCGACTTCTGGGACGGCGCCTGGACCCTCGTCCTCGCCGAGCACCCCGGGGTCGCGCTCGACCGAGAGGTCGTCACCGTCCAGTACCTGCTGCACCCGGTGTGGGTGCTCGTCGGACGGGACGTCGCCCTCCTCGAGGCGGTGGGCTTCGGCGCGCTCCTCGTGACCGCGGCCGCGGCCGCCCTGTCGGTGTCGGCGCTGCTGCGCGCCGAGGGGGTCGAGGTGACGCGTCGCCGGTCGCTCCTCACGACGGCGGTCGTCGCGGCCTCCACCGCCACGGCCTACGTCGGGGTGGGCCGCGTCCCCGGCTACCGCGTGGTCGCGCTGCTCGGTGCCCTCTGGCTCGTCGTCGCCCTCGCCCGGGTCTGGACGACGCGCCGCCCGGCGTGGGGAGCGCTCGCCGGTGCGGCGGGCGTCCTCGCCTTCACGGGGAAGCCGACCACCGCGGCCGCCCTCGCGCTCGTGCTCCTCGCCGCCCTGTGCGCCGGCCGTCGCCAGGTCCTGCCGACGGTGGCCTGCGCCCTCGTCGGTGCGGTGGGGGCCGGCGCCGCCGTCCTCGTCGTGGCCGGCCTCTCGCCGTCCGGTCTCGTCCGGCACCTCGCGGGCGGGCTGGAGGTCGACGAGGCGGCAGCGACGCACTCGTCGTGGCTCGCGATGCTCGGCGTCGCCCCGGTGCCCGCGCGGGTGCTCCTCGTCCTCGGCCCGCTCGTCCTCCTGCCCCTGCTGCTCGCCCTCCACGACGTGCGCTCCAGCGCGGTGCCGCGGTGGCCGACGGGCCTGGCGACGGTCGTCGGCGTCGTCGTCCCGGTCGGCGTGGCGGTGCTCGGCGCGTGGCTCCTGTCGGCGCAGGGCTACGGCGCCCAGTCCGCGCAGCTGCTCCTGCCCTGGGGGCTCGGTGCCCTGGGCCTCCTCGCCCTCGCCGCGTCCCGCGCCCCCCGCCCACCCGTGGTCCTGACCGGCGTGCTCGTCGTGCTGCCCTGGACCGTCGCCGTGGGCACGAACACCGGGTTCTCGGCGACGATGACCCAGGCGGCCGCCTGCTGGGCCCTCGCCGTGACGACGGGGCTCGCCCTCGTGCGGGCGCGGTGGCCCCGCACCGACCGGCTCGCGGTGCCGGTCGCGCTCACGCTGGTGACGACGACGGTCCTCACGCAGGTGCTCTGGCTGGGTGACGCCGTCGAGGGCCGTGGGGTGCTCGGGGCGAGGTCCACGACGCCGGTGCTGGGCGGCACCCTCGGCCTGGACCGGGACACGACCGCGCTGGTGCGCGGGCTGACCGGTGCGCGGCAGCGCGAGCACCTGGCCGGGCGTCCGTCGGTCGACCTCACCGGGTTCGGCGCCGGCTACCAGCTGCTCCTCGGGACCCGTCCGCTGGGGCGCGCGTCCTTCTTCGGGACCTTCCGGGGCGCCGACCGGGGGGCGGCCCTCACCCTCGGGCAGGAGGACCGGCGGGACCTGTGCTCCGCCGTCGTCCTCGTCGCCGACCCGGACAACCCGCTGGGCGTCGTCCCGGCGGCGTCGGCGGTGGGCCTCGACCCCGCCCGGGGCTACCGGGAGGTCCACCGCTTCCACCCCAGCCACGGGGAGCCGGTCGTCACCGCCCTCACCGTGCGCGTCCTCGTGCCGGACCCCGCCGCCCACGGCGCCTGCGGCGGGGTCAGTCCGGGCGGCGGGTGAGCGCGAGCCGCTCGGCCCCGGGCAGCGCGAGCAGGTCGACGCCGGTGACGAGCAGCTTGCCGCCGCGGGTCCCGCTGCCGATGACGACCTCACCGGCCTCGACGACGGCGTCGTCGACGAGCACCGGCCACTCCTCGGGCAGGCCGACCGGCGTGATCCCGCCGAACTCCATCCCCGTGAGGCCCACCGCCTCGTCGTGCGGGGCGAAGGAGATCTTGCGGGCGTCGAGGTGGCGGCGGACGACGCCGTTGACGTCGGCGCGGTCCGTGGCGAGCACCATGACGGCGGCGTACCGGGTCTCGCCCCCGCGGCGGCCGGCGACGACGACGCAGTTGGCGCTCGCCCCGAGCGCGACGTCGTAGGCGTCGCAGAACGCGGCGGTGTCCGCGAGGTCGGCGTCGATGGCCGCGACGAGCGCGCCGTCGACCTCGCCGACCGCCGCGGCGACCGGTGGGGCGAGCAGCTCCGGGTGCTCGGCGGCGGGCATCCAGTCGAGGGTTCCACGTGCGCTGGGCATGCGACGACGGTACGGGCCCGGGCCTCCCTAGGATCGCCCCATGAGCGAGACGAAGAGCGGCGGGTCATCCGGGGGGTCGTCGGGCGAGAGCTCGGCGGCGGTCGTCGCGGCGCTGCTCGCCAACCTCGGGGTGGCCGTCACGAAGTTCGTCGCCTTCCTCCTGACCGGCTTCTCGTCGATGCTCGCGGAGTCCATCCACTCGGTCGCCGACACCGGCAACCAGGTGCTGCTGCTCGTCGGGAGCAAGCGCGCCGGGCGGGCGCCGGACCAGGAGCACCCCTTCGGCTTCGGGCAGCAGCGCTACGTCTACTCGTTCCTCGTCGCGATCATGCTCTTCGTCCTCGGTGGGCTCTTCGCCCTCTACGAGGCCTACGAGAAGATCCGCGAGTCGCTCGGCGAGGAGGACTACGACCCGTTCGAGTCCCGGTGGTGGTGGGTCCCGCTGGCCGTGCTGGTGGCGGCGATGGTCATGGAGGGCCTGAGCTTCCGCACCGCGATCCGCGAGTCGAACAAGGTCCGCCGGGGCCGCGGCTGGGTCCGGTTCATCCGCACGACGAAGTCGCCCGAGCTGCCCGTCGTGCTCCTCGAGGACTTCGGCGCGCTCATCGGCCTCGGGTTCGCGATGGCCGGCGTCGGGCTGACGCTCGTGACGGCCAACCCGGTCTGGGACGGCATCGGGTCGGGGGCGATCGGCGTGCTGCTCGTCGTCTTCGCCGCCGTGCTCGCGGTCGAGATGGGCTCGCTCCTCGTCGGCGAGGCCGCCTCGCCCCGGGCCCGCGAGCGCATCCTCGCCGCCCTGGAGTCGCCCGAGGCGGTCGACCGGGTCATCAACAGCCGCACCCTGCACCTCGGCCCGGACCAGGTCCTCGTCGCCGCGAAGCTCGCCGTCGGCGAGACCGACAGCGCCGCCGAGGTCATCGCCGCCATCAACGAGGCCGAGCAAGCGGCCCGCGACAGCGTCCCCGAGGTGCGCCTGGTCATCTACCTCGAGCCGGACGTCGACACCGCCCCCGGCAGCCCGAGCGTCGACGGCCCCGGCGAGGTCTCGGCCGACCCGCGGGAGAGCGCCGTCGAGGACGCCTCGCGCGGCTGACCGCCGGCTGGGCCGAACGGGTCGACCGCACCCGGAACACGCCCCCCGACGGGGGCGAGGCCGGTAGACACGTGGGCATGACGATCGACCGGCCCACGGCGGTGCGCGCGACCCGCGACGCGCTGTGGGTCGGCCTGCTCCCCGCGGCCTGGCTCGTCCTGGCCCCCTGGTGGGGCGCGCTCGGCACCGACTCGGCGCACGCCTACTGGCACGCCTGGCAGCAGGACCTCTACGGCCCCGGCCCGGGCAGCCCCGACGCCTACAGCTACTCCCCGCTGTTCGCGCAGGTCCTGCGCCCGCTGACGCTGCTGCCGTGGCCGGTGTTCCTCGCCGTGTGGTCGCTCGTCCTCGGCGCGGCCCTCTGGTGGCTGCTGCGCCCCCTGGACGGCGCGTGGCGCTGGCTGGCGCTCGGCTACACGGTGCCCGCCGCGGTGGCCATCGGCAACATCGAGCCGCTGCTCGCGGTGGCGGCCGTCGTCGGGATGCAGCGCCCCGCCGCCTGGGCCTTCCCGCTGCTCACGAAGGTGACGCCGGGGCTGGGACCGGTGTGGTTCGCCGTGCGCGGCGAGTGGCGCCGCTGCGCCCTGGCCCTCGGCGCGACCCTCGCGCTCGTCGCGGCCTCCGCGGTGCTCGACCCGTCCCTCTGGGAGCGGTGGGTCGCCTTCCTCGCCGACAGCAGCGGGACCACCCGCGTGCGCTACCTGCCGCTGCCGCTGCGCCTGGTCCTCGCCGTCCTCCTCGTGGCCTGGGCGGCGCGCAGCGGCCGGCGGTGGCTCGTCCCGGTCGCGATGGTGTTCGCGATGCCGCTGTGGTCCTCGGGGGTGCTCCTGCTCCTGGCCGCCGTGCCCCGGCTGCGGCGGGGACCGGGCGACGTCGTGGGGGCGGGGGCCGGGGGGCTGCGTCGAAGCCCGGGGCGACGGCTGGGAGGGCGCACGCCCGCTGCGGTATCCTGAGAGGCGCTGCACCGGCCCGGGTGATGACCCTCGCAACGCGCGGCCCAGATGGGCGATGCCGGTCAACCGAATCGCAACGACCTCCTGAGGAGCTCACGCATGCCCGTTGACCACAAGGTCCGCGACCTCTCGCTCGCCGAGTCCGGTCGCCACCAGATCCGCCTCGCCGAGCACGAGATGCCCGGCCTGATGTCCCTGCGCGCGGAGTTCGGCGACAGCCAGCCGCTCAAGGGCGCCCGCATCGCCGGCTCGCTGCACATGACCGTGCAGACCGCGGTGCTCATCGAGACGCTCACCGCGCTCGGTGCCGAGGTCCGCTGGGCCTCCTGCAACATCTACTCGACGCAGGACGAGGCCGCCGCGGCCATCGTCGTCGGCCCGCACGGCACCCCCGAGGACCCCCAGGGCGTCCCGGTCTTCGCCTGGAAGGGCGAGACCCTCGAGGAGTACTGGGACTGCACCGAGCAGATCCTCACCTGGCCGGGCGGCCAGGGCGCCAACATGATCCTCGACGACGGTGGCGACGCCACGATGCTCGTCCACAAGGGCAAGGAGTGGGAGACCGCCGGCCAGGTGCCCCCCACGACCGAGGAGGACACCGAGGAGTTCGGCGTCTTCAAGGCGCTCGTGCGCCGCACGATGGGCCAGGACCCGCAGAAGTGGACGACGGTCGCCGCCGAGATCAAGGGCGTCACCGAGGAGACCACGACCGGTGTCCACCGCCTCTACCAGCTGGCCGAGGCCGGCGAGCTGCTCTTCCCGGCGATCAACGTCAACGACTCGGTCACCAAGAGCAAGTTCGACAACAAGTACGGCTGCCGCCACTCGCTCATCGACGGCCTCAACCGCGCCACCGACGTCCTCATCGGCGGCAAGGTCGCCGTCGTCGCCGGCTACGGCGACGTGGGCAAGGGCTGCGCCGAGTCCCTCCGGGGTCAGGGCGCGCGCGTCATCGTCACCGAGATCGACCCGATCTGCGCGCTCCAGGCCGCGATGGACGGCTACCAGGTCGCCAAGCTCGAGAACGTCGTCGACCAGGCCGACATCGTCGTCACCTCGACCGGCTGCTTCAACGTCGTCACCGCCGAGCACATGCAGCAGATGAAGAACAAGGCGATCCTCGCCAACATCGGCCACTTCGACAACGAGATCGACATGGCCGGTCTCGCGAAGGTCCCGGGCGTGCAGAAGCAGGAGATCAAGCCGCAGGTCCACGAGTGGACGTTCGACGACGGCGACTCGATCATCGTCCTGTCCGAGGGGCGCCTCATGAACCTCGGCAACGCGACGGGCCACCCGAGCTTCGTCATGTCGAACTCGTTCTCGAACCAGACGATCGCCCAGATCGAGCTGTTCGGCAAGACCGACGAGTACTTCGACGAGGACGGCAAGCCGGAGGTCAAGACCCTCCCGAAGCACCTCGACGAGAAGGTCGCCGAGCTGCACCTCGAGGCGCTCGGGGTCGAGCTCACCGAGCTGACCAAGGAGCAGGCCGAGTACCTCGGCGTCGACGTCGCCGGCCCGTACAAGCCGGAGCACTACCGCTACTGAGGTCGTCGGTCGTCCCCGACCGACACCCACGAGGGCCGTCCGGACACCGTCCGGGCGGCCCTCGGCGTCTGCACGGCCCGTCAGGGGACGGCGGACGCCGCCGGACGGCGCAGGAGGACCCATCCGTCGGCCCGCGCCGACGCCCCCCACCCGGAGGCCACGAGGGTCTGCTCCGCGGGAGACGCCGTGCGGACGAGGGCCACCGCGCACCCGCGGCGCTCCGCGAGGGCCGTCGTGCCCGGGCCGCCCGCCGCGAACCGGGCGTAGTCCTCGACGTCGCGGGCGTCGTACAGCTCGGTCCGGCCGTCGACCACCGGGACGAGCGCCGGGTGCGCCCACCAGAGCCATCCGCCCGCGTCGTAGTCGTTGCACACGACGCTGCCGCGGGGCAGCGCGGTGAGGGGGGCCGCGAGGGCCGTCGGGAAGCCCGCGGGGCGGGTCACGGCTCCGGTGACCGAGATCGCCGAGGCGCCCGCCGCGAGGACCGCGGCCACCGCGAGGGCCAGCACCTCCGGGCGGGCGACACGCTCCCGCGCGAAGGGGACGAGGCGCTCGAGCGCCGGAGCGAGGAGGGGCACGAGCAGCACCGCCGCGAGCGACACCGTCCGCCCGTGGCTGACGACGAGGTAGGAGGCGAGCCCGAGCACGCCGATCTCCGGCCACGAGGGCAGCGGCCCGCGTGAGCGCAGGGCGACGAGCAGGAGCGCCATCCCGACGGTGACGACGAAGGCCGGCAGGTCGCGCGTGGGGGGCTGCCACTCCTCGATGAGCGCGGTGATGCGGCCGACCTCGAAGGGGGCGGCGAGCAGGCGCGGGCCCACCGGCGTCAGCGCGGCCACGGCGAGGCACGCCACGGTCGCCGCTCCCGTCCTCGCGAGGAGGGTGCGCGGCGCCCGCTCGAGGAGCAGCCCGACGACGACGACTCCGCCGAGGACGGGGGAGACGAACCAGAAGCCGTGGCAGCAAGCCCAGACCCAGGTGAGCGGCACGAGCCACCAGCGCACGCGGCCGTCCCGGGCGGTGGCGGTCCAGCCGTGCGCGGCGACGACGGCGAGCGAGAGGGAGAGCGACTGCGGGCGGGCCGTCACCGTCATCGAGGCCCCGACGAAGGCGGCGAGGGCGACCGCGGTGGAGACGAGCACGGACGCCTGCCGGCGCGCGACCGCGTAGCAGGCGAGGACGGTGACGAGGGCGAACACGGTGACCAGCCACGCCACGGCGCCGACGCCGCCGACCGCGTGGACGCCCGCGAGCAGGAGCTCGCCGAGCCACTGGTGACGGATCCACGCGTGGGTGGTGAAGGGGCTCCAGGGGTCGGGCCCGACGAGCTCGAACCGCTGCGCGAGCTCCTGCCCGGCGCGCAGGTGCCACCAGGTGTCGGGGTCCTCGATCGGCCGGAGGGTGCGCACGGTCACGACGACGAGGAGCAGCGCCACGGGCGCGACGCGGGTCCACGGGGGCGTCGACCACTCGCGGCGCGCCGTCGGGCGGCCGACGCCGGAGGGCGGGGTGCCGGTCACGGGGGCAGCGCCACGGGGCTGGTCACCACGAACAGCGTCCGCACCCACCACAGCTGCACGGCGAGCTCGACGCCGAGCAGCAGGCCGGCGCCGGCCAGGACGCGGCTCTGGCTGCGGACGGCCCGGTCGAGCGGCCCCGTGAGCGCCCGACGCAGGGGCTCGACCGGGACGAGCGTCAGGAGGGCGTAGCGGGCCAGGCTGGGGTTGACCGTGGTCGTCATCAGGACGTAGCCGAGGTAGCTCGTCCCCCAGGTGCCGAGGCCGTCCGGTGACCGGAACCGGTCCGGGCGGCGCAGCCGGACGACGGCGAACGCCAGCGCGGTCGCGACGAGGAGGGCGACGAGCACGGGTCCGACGAGCTGGGCCAGGCCGCCCACCCATCCGCCGCCGAGCCCACCCGCACGCACCCAGGCGCGCATGGTGTCGAAGTAGGCCGTCGGCACGCCCGTCATGACGGCCACGACGACCGGCCAGGCCAGCGTGCAGACCCCCGCGAGGACCGTGAGGAGGGCCAGCGGCCGCACCCGGACCCGGGCGGCCGGGTCGTCACGGTGTCGCAGCGCGAGCAGCAGCGCGAGGCCGAGGAGCAGCGCGAGCGGCGCGAGGATCGGGCGGGTGACGGCGAGCACGACGAGCAGCCCGGCCGCGGGGCGCCAGCGTTCCTCGTGGATCGCGCGCAGGGTCGGGACGAGGACGGCGAGGGCGAGCGACTCCGTGTAGGTCGCCTGGAAGAGGACCGCCGTGGGGAAGCACACGAGCCCGGCGACGGCGAGGTGGGCCGTCATCCGGCCCCGGGTGACCACGAGCCAGCGCGCCAGCAGCGCGCAGCCGACGGCTCCGGCCACGAGGCTCACGAGGCCCCCGGCGACGCCGAACCCAGCCCCGGTGACGGCCATGACCGCGCGGCAGAGGAACGGGTAGAGGGGCGAGAAGGCGTAGGGGTTGCGCTCGGCGGGTGGGCCGAGGACCGACGGGTCGTCCGGGTACCCGTGGCGGGCGATGGTCTCGTACCACTGGCCGTCCCAGTTGGTGATGACCTGCCAGTACCCCGGCGCCGCGGGGGAGGTGCCCTCGACGTGGTACGTGGGTGAGTCGGTGAGGGCGATCTGGTCGGGTGCGCTGACCACGAGGAAGACCGCCGAGACGGCCCGCGCGACGAGGAACACCGCGACGGCGACCACCGCGTCGAGCCGGGTGGCGACGGCGACGGCGGGCCGGGCCGGCCGGAGGGCGACGGAGGTCATCGGGGGTGGGTCGTGGGCCGGGAGCCCGGCTCGTACCGGGCGAACCGGAGCCCGTACACCGTGAAGGCAGCCGAGCACACGACGGTCGCGGTGCCCGTCGCGAGGGGGACGCCGAGGGGTGACTGCGCGGCGACCGCGACGAGCCACCCGGCTCCCGCCAGCAGCACGGAGGGCACGGCGTACCAGAGCTCCGCCTGCGGTCGTCCGACGCCCACGAGCGTCTGCGTCGTCGGTGCGGTGAGCGCGCTGACCCCGCACCACACGAGGCCCAGCCCGAGGAGCAGCACCGTGCGGGCGGAGAGCGGCACCAGCCCCAGCAGGCCCACGACCAGCACGCCCACGAGGACGGCGAGGGAGAGCGGGACGACGGCCCGCAGGCACAGCCGCGTCGCCCGCCGGACGTGGGCCCGGCGGCTCGGTCCGTCCGGGAGCGAGGCGCTCTCGGGGACCAGCCCCGCCGCGAGGACGACGACGAGACCGAGCGGCAGGGCGGCGAACCTCAGCGCGAGGTCGTAGTCGGCGACGAAGGCGGGGTCGGCCACCGTCACGAGCACCCAGCGGTCCGCCTGGCTCGCCACGACCGCCACGAGCGCGGCCGCCGTGCGACCCACGGCGAAGCGCACCGGCGACGCCGCGGGCGCCGCGGGTGGGTGGACGACCACCCGGCGACGGAGCACGGCGTGGCCGCCCCCGAGGGCGAGGGCCGAGGAGACGGCGAGGGCGCACGGCAGCGTCCACACCCCGGCACCCAGCGCCAGGCCCGCGACGACCAGCGCGACCTGCGTGCCCACCTGGACCATCGTGGCGACGGTGCGCAAACGGAAGGCCTCGGCCACCTGGAGCCGGGCCGCGAGGACGGTGAACGCGCCACGGACGGCGGACGCAGCCCCGGTGGCGAGCACGAGCGCGACGATGCTCCCCGTCGTGAGGTCGGAGAGCGGGGCGGAGGACCGGACGAGGAGCGAGGTCCCGAGGGCGAGGACCGTGGCCACCACGCTGCCCGCCGTGGACATGGCGACCGCCCGTGCGTACACGTCCCGTCGCGGCCAGCGGCCGTAGCCGGAGGACTGGACGTACACGGAGGCGCCGAGGTCCAGGAGGAGCGTCGACACGGTGACGGTGGTCATGAGCGCCCAGAGCGCATAGTCCCGGTCGTCGAGGAAGCGCCGGGCGATGACGGGGACGAGCAGCGTGACGGCCCCGGCGAGGAGCGTCGGGGCCGCGCTGCGCAGGAGCCGCCGGTCGGACTCGGTCAGCCGGGGGTCGCGCACGAGCGTGGTCATCGGACCCCGCACGCGACCCGGCCGGCGCGGGCGAGCCCGGCGAGCTCGGCCGACCACGACGGCGTGCGGCGCAGGCCCACCAGCAGCAGCCCCACCCGCAGCAGCCGGCGCACGAGCAGCCAGGCGCCCTCCGACCGCGGTCCGTCGAGCGCGAGCCGCTCCTGGGTGCGCAGGATCGCGGCGAAGCGGGCCGGCGCCACGGAGCGGGGCTCGCGCCAGGAGGGATGGTGCTCGAGCTCCACCGGGAGGACCTGGAGGGCGAAGCCGGCGCGTCGCAGCCGCGCCCCGACGGCGTGGTCCAGGCCGTCGACCGGGAAGTCCGCGGGGAATCCCCCCACCGTGTCGAGCGAGGAGAGCCGGACGGCCGCGGCGCTGTTGTAGTGGTGCCAACCCGCGGCGGCCGGGAGGAGGGAGGCGGTCCGCCAGGCCCGGGCCTCGAGCCGGACCGGGCCGTGCGGCGAGAGCGACCGTCGGCCGCTGACGAGCACCGGCGCCACGACGGCGACCGAGGCGGGGAGCCCCGGGGAGGACAGGGTCCCCTCGAGCGCGTCGAGGTACGCGCGCGTGACCCGGGTGTCCTGGTCCAGCGGGACGACCCACTCGTGCCCCAGCCCGCGTGCGTGCTCGCCGGCGAGGCGGTAGGCCGCCGCCAGTCCCGGGTTGTCGGGGAACGCGTGGACGACGTCGACGCCCGGGACGGCTCGAGCACCCTCCGGGTCCGGGACGGGCCCGTTGTCGACGACGACGACCTGGTGGGGATGCGCGGGTCCGAGGGCCTCGGTCAGGGTGCGCAGCGTCAGCGAGTCGCCCGGTGCGGTCCGGTAGAGCACGACGACGAAGGTGCACGGCGTCACGGCCTGCTGCTGCGACGGGGTCGGCCCGACTGTCGACAGCGGGATGGCGCCCCGCCCGACGAGGTCGCCGGGCAGACCGGCGAGGAGGGTGAGGGCGGTCGGTCGCGGCAGGGCGCCCGAGCCGACGGCCCGCAGCAGCGCGAGGGCGCTGCGCCGGGGCGCGGTCCCGATCGCGGCCGGCAGCTCGTCGGAGCGCCGACCGGGGCGACGGGTCACCAGCTCGGCCGCGACGAGGCGGCGCCACCCCAGGCCGTTCGCGGCCGCGGCGCGCACCATGCGGGCGGCACCCGTCGTGCCAGCGTGGTCGGCGGCGAGGCGGCTCAGGAGGCGGAGCGCCCCCCACGGCGTCCGGGGGTGACGGCGCTCGACCTCACCGACGAGGTTGCCACCGTGCTGCACGTAGTCCTGCAGCGGCTCGTCGACGACGGTGTACCCGGCGCCGACGGCGGCGCACAGGCCGAGCCAGTGGTCGTGCATCTGGGTCGCCACCGCGAGACGGGGGAAGGGGAGCGCGGTGTCGAGGACCTCGCGGCGCAGCACCGAGAAGGACCCGGAGACCTGGTTGGCGAGGAGCAGGCTGCCCGGGGCGACGACGCGCCGGTCGGTCCGGGCGGCGAGCACCCGGCCGGTCGCGGTGACGACGCGCGCCTGTCCCGAGACCAGCGCCACCTCGTCGAGGTGGGGGACGAGTCGCTCGAGCTTCTCGGGGTACCAGCGGTCGTCCTGGTCGGCGAGGGCGACCCACGCGGCGTCGGCGGGGAGCGAGCCCAGCAGACGTTCGACGTTGAGGTAGAGCCCGACGTTGTCGTCCCACCCCACGACCTCGAAGCGCGGGTCGTCACCGACGGCGGCCACGACGAGCCGCCGGACCTCGTCCCGGCCGCCGTCCGCGCCGAGCAGGCAGCGGAAGGAGCCGAGCGTCTGGTCGCGGATCGAGCGCAGCTGCACCGTGAACAGGTCGGGGTCGGGGCGGTACGCCGCGAGGACGACGGCGCCCGGACGGCCGGCGAACGACGTCATCGGACGCTCTCGGCGAGCGGGCGTGCCGCCCGGGGCGATGCGGCCCGCGAGCCCACGACCGCGCGCCGCCAGTAGCCGGCCACGAGCCGGTCGAGGAGCGCCTGCCCCGGGGCGGGGCGCACCTGTACCGCGGAGAGGGTCGTCGTCAGGACGTCGTGGAGCGCGTCCGGGTGGGTGACGAGCGACTGCACCCGCCGCCGGCGGCGGACCAGGTGGCGGGGGTGGCGCGCGAGCCAGGCGAGCGCGCCGAGGTGCTCGCGCAGCCACCGGTCGCGGGCGGCGACGGCCACGAGGGCGACCTCGCTCGCGAGCAGGAGCGGGAGCGCCCACCGCAGGAGCGGAGCGGGGTAGGTCGTGAGGACGCTCGTCAGGCGGTTGCGCTGGAGGAGGTGCATCGTGCGCGGGTTGTGGTTGAAGGCGTAGGCGTGGGTCGCGCCGGCCTCCGGGACGACGACGACGCGCAGCCCCGCGAGGTGGCAGCGCAGGCTGAGGTCGGTGTCCTCGTAGTACATGAAGAAGTCGGCGTCGAGGCCCCCGAGGCGGTCCCACGTCGCCCGGCGCATCGCGAAGAAGGCGCCCGTGACGGCGGCGACGTCGCGCTGGGTGGCGTGCCGCGTGGTGGGCTCGCCGAGGCCCCCGGCCCAGCAGAGGCCGGTGACGTGCACCGGGTTCCCCGCGGCGTTGACGGTGTCGGGGCGGTCTTCGAGAACGACTCTGCCGCAAGCCATCCCGACCGAGTCATCGCCGAGCGCGGACCGCAGGGCGTCGAGCGCCCCCGGCAGGATCGTGGCGTCGCTGTTGACGAACACGAGGACGTCGCCGCTCGTCGCTGCCACCCCGGTCACCGCGCCGCCCGCGAAGCCGGTGTTGCCCCCGGCGTCGAGCCGGCGCACGCCGGGCACGTCGACGCTGCGGGTCAGCCCGTTGTCGACGAGCACGGCCTCGTCGCCGGGTTCCAGCTGCGCGGTCACCGACGCGAGGCACGCCTCGAGGCCCGCCTCGGGCCCGTGGCCGACGACGACGACGGAGGTCCTCACGACGCCCGGGGGGTCGTCGGTCGGGCGGCGCCGGCGGTGTCCGCGGCGGCCGGGGCCGACGGGTCCACGGCGGGCGACCCACCCGCGGCGGGCAGGTGGGCGCGCAGCAGGGCGACCTCCTCGGCGAGCCGGCGGGTGCGCGACTCGAGGCGACCGACCTCGCTGGCCAGCTGCATCGAGACGACGAGGAGGAAGAGGACGCCGGAGAAGAGCACGAGGTTGAGCGGCACCTGGACGTTGACCGCCGCCGAGAGGTCACCGAGCAGGTCGGGGAAGAGGGCGAGGACGACCGCGGCCGCGCCGAGGACCACCCAGGCGAGGGCGAGCCGCCCCCGCACCTGGCGCCGGCGGACGAGCTCGAGGCTGAGGAGGAGGACGATGACGCCCCCGACGAGGCCGAGCCAGTAGCCGTCGGGCCTCACGGGGCGCCCTCCACCGGGACCGGCACGGACCAGCGGCGCACCATCCCGAGCCCGATGGCGGCCACGGCGCGCGAGAGGTAGACGACGGACCCGACGACGCCCTGGCTGGGGCGGCCGTGCTCGCGTGCCGTCATCCGCACCGGGACCTGGCGCACGACGAGGCGGCAGCGCCGCGCGATGACGAGGGTCTCGAGGGTGTCGCCGAGGTACTCGGCCGGGTAGTGCTCGGCGAAGACGCGGACCGCGCGCGGGCCGGCAGCGCGGTAGCCGGAGGTGACGTCGGTCAGGTGCGACCCGACGATCGCGGACACGAGCCGCGCGAGGATCGCCATGACGGCCCGGCGGGTCCGCGAGACGCCGTAGGGGTCGGCTCCGGCGAAGCGCGCGCCGACGACCACGTCGGCTCCCGCCTCCAGGGCGGCGACGAGCTCGGGTAGGTGCCGGGTGTCGTGCTGGCCGTCGCCGTCGACCTGGACGACGACGTCGTAGCCCTCGCGGACGGCGTGGGTGAAGCCGGTGCGGACCGCGCCGCCGACCCCGAGCCGGAACGGGAGCCGCGCCACGACGGCCCCGGCGGCAGCGGCGCGGGCGCCCGTGGCGTCGGAGGAGTGGTCGTCGACGACGAGCACGTCAGCGCCCGGGAGGTCGCGACGCACGCCGGCGACGACGGCCGCGACGGTGTGCTCCTCGTCGAGCGCGGGGATGACCACGAGGGTGCGCAGCATGCCGGTCACAGCACCTCCACCGCTGCTCGGGGCCCCGCGGGCCGGGGCGCTCCTCGACGCTAGTGCGGGCCTGCGCACGTCGTACAGGACGCGGGCCCGGGCCCGGGCCGGATGTCCGCGACGACTGGCCGAACGGTGGAGGCGCGACCCGACCCGGCCGGCGGATGCGGCTCCGGAGCCGCGCCCGCCGGCGCCGCCGCGTGCCATGCTCGCCGCGATGAGCACCGCGACGGTCCGGGTGACCGCGCCGACCGCCGGGTCGCCGCGGCCGCGCCCGCGCGACGCCGCCGGCCCGCTCGCCGACGCTCTCGTCGTGCTCGTCCTCGTCCTCGCCGGCGTCGTCGTCGTCGCGACGGGGGCGCAGGTCCTCGGGCTCCGGCCCCTGGCCACGCGCGCCGGCAGCATCGCGGCGGCGGCCCTCGTGCTCGTCCCGCTCGGGGCCCTGGGCCTGCACCTGCGGCGTCGGCCGGAGCGGCCTCTGGCCCGCGACCGGGGGGCCCCGGCGCGGACGCTGCTCGTCGCGGCGCCGGCCCTCGTGCTCGTGGCCGTCCTCCTGTGGTCGCTGACGCTGCCGCACGCCCTGCGGGTCGAGTGGTTCGTCAACGGCGACCACGTCCGCCACCTCGTCCTCGTCGCCGACGAGCGGGCCCACGGCGCCCTGGACTACTCGGTCCGGGGCTACCCACGGGCCTGGCACACGACGGTCGCGCTCGTCCGGAGCCTGACCGGTCCGCCCCCGGGGCGCGCCGACCTCGTCGGCCTGGTCGACCTGATGGCGGGGATGGTCTGGCTGCTCTTCGCCGCCGTCGCCCTGGCGACGGCCTCGCTCACCTCGGCGCTGGCCACCCGGGCCGGCCTGGCCCCGTGGACGGCGGCCGGGGCGGCCGCGACCGCCGGCGCGGCGACCCTGTGGCCGGCCTTCCTCGGCAACTACCAGGCGCTCGGCTTCGAGGGCTCGCTGGTGGCCGCCCTCGTCGTCGCCGTCCCTCTCCGCGAGGTCCTCGTGCGGCCCGTGTCGGTCACCGCGTCGCTCACCGCGTGGGCCGGTCTGCTCGTCATGGCCCACACCTGGCAGCTCCTGCTGCCGGTCTCGGGTGCGCTCGCGCTCGTCGCCACCGTCGCCCGGGTCCGCGCCGCGGCGCCGGGACGACGCGCTCGTCGACTCGCCGGGGCGGCCGGGCTCGGCGTCGTCGTGGCCGCCGCCTCGCTCCCCGCCATGACCGCGGTCGTCGGCGCCGTCGGGGTCGGGCACGCGGTCGTCGCCGACGTCGAGGCACCCGTCCCGCTGTGGCTGCTCGTCCTCGGCCTCGCCGCGACCGCGGTGCTCGCGGTCGTGCGACGTCACGACCGCGCCCTCCTCGTCGTCCTCGCCCTCTCCGTCCTGCCGGCGCTCACCGCGCTCGGTCTGGCCGTGCGGCTCGGCATCCCCGTCACCCGTTACTACCCGGCAAAGCTGCTGTGGCACAGCACGATCCTCGGTGTGTCGATGGTCACCGTCGTCGCCTTCCTCGCGGTCGTCCGGGCCCGGGCGCAACGCCTGCCCACGCTCGTCGGGCGGGGCGTCCTCGCGGTGACGGCCGCCGTCGTCGCGCTCGGCGCCGTCGTGACGCCCGTGGCCGCCTTCGGGGGCGCGTGGTCGACGGTCGACGGGGCCACCGTGCTGCGCCTCCTCGACGTGCCCGGCGCCGAGCGCGCCCAGGTCGTCTGGTCCGGGGGGCCGCTCGTGACGGACGTCGCGACGCGCATCCTGCTCGACGGTGACCGCCCGGAGGCCGGCCGTCGCGACACCCCCCAGGGCGGGCTCACGGTGGCGCAGGAGTGCGACCTGCTGCGCGCGGCGGCGGACCCCACCGTCCTCAGCGACCGCCCCGAGGCGGAGGTCCGTCGTCGCTACGCCTGCGTGCCCGCCGTCACCGTCATCGGGCCGGCGCGTGGCTGAGACGACCCTCGCCCCGGCGTCCCAGACCGCGGCGCCCGCGCGACGGGTGCGCCGTCGGTGGGCCGACCTGCCCGTCGTCGTGCGTTACGGCGTCGTCGGCGGCGTCACCCAAGTCGTGTACCTGTCGGTCCTCGCCGCGACCCTGGCCACCGGGGCGCACTACCTCGTGGCGCTCGGGGCCGCCCAGCTGGCGGCGATGACCTTCGCGTTCCCCGCCTACCGTGGTCAGGTCTTCCGCACCGAGGGCCCGCTCGGGCGGCAGCTCGTCGCGTTCCTCGGCGTGTGGTGGACGGGTGCCGCGCTGAGCCTCGTGGGGGTCCCCGCCCTCGTCGAGGTGGCCGGGCTGCGACCCTTCGTGGCGCAGCTGCTCGTCCTCGTCGGGGTCGTCCTGCTCAGCTTCGTCGGCCACCTGCGCGTGACCTTCCGGCGCACCGCCTCCTGAGCCACCCGGCCCCGCGCGGGGCAGCGGTCAGGGCAGGACCCAGCCGGTCCTCGTCCGGTCCGTGAGGGCGACCGCGCGGCGTCCGCCCTCCGCCGTCACCGTGAGGTCGCTGACGAACGCCGTCGTGACGCGCTCGGTCTCGATGTCCTTGTCGGTGGCTCCCGAGACGGTGACGGAGAGGTCGGTCGCCCCGCGCGCGGCCTCGACGGCGAAGGAGACCCGGGTGGCGGAGGCGTCGGACACGACGGCGCGGGCGACCTCCCGGTCCCCGTCGGTGACCACGACCTCCCGCCGCTCGGCGCCGACGCCCCGGACGTCCATCGAGACGGTGACCCGCGTGGGCTCGCCCGGGTTCGCCAGCGACACACCGGCGTACGGGCCGACGTACTGACCGTAGGTGCCGTCCACGGTCTCGGGCTCGAAGCCGCCCACCGACGCGAGCACCGGGGCGAGGACAAGGGCGCGCCGCGCGAGGTCGCCCTCACCGGCCGCGCCGACCCGGCGCAGGTCCCAGGCGACGAAGGTGCCGTCGGCGGTCCGGGCCACCGGCTCGCCCCACGCCGCGGTGAGGCGGTCCGACGGGTCCTGGGCGTCGGAGAAGCCCTCCGTGTCGACCTCGAGCGCGCAGAAGCCGGCCGAGCGCAGGTCGGCCGCCAGCGCCGCGAGGTCGGAGGGGTCGACCGCCGACTGCCACGTCGCGGCCTCCGTGCCGCGCATCGCCGCCGCGCTGAAGCGCAGGTCGTCCGAGGCGAGGTACGGCTTGAGCTGGTCGTACCCCTGCATCGTGCCCGGCCCGAGCGTCTCGGGGTAGGGCAGCACCGGGACCTGGAAGACGCCGCACCCGGCTCCGACCCGGTCCTGCAGCGACGAGGTGTAGGCGCGCAGCCCGGCCATCTCGCGGGCGATGGCGCGGTGGTCGGGCGCGACCGCGGGGTTGGTCTGGTCGAGGCTGCCGACGACGACGAGCGCGCCCGCGACGAGGCCGGCGGTGAGCATCCCGCGGCGTCGTTCCAGGCGCGTGAGCCAGGCCCCGACCGCGAGCAGGGCGAGGGTGAGGATGTAGAGCGAGACCCGCGACCAGGTCCGCACCTGCGGGGTGGCGAAGACGGCGACGAACGAGCCGAGGCCGCCGACCGTGAAGAGGAGGAACGACACGAGCATCAGCCCGGACCAGCGCAGGTGCTCGGCGTCGGCGCGCCGGCCGGAGAGGAGGGCGAGCAGCCCGATGACGGCCAGGCCGGTCATCCCCGCGACGCCGACCACGCCGAGCGCCGAGGTCTCCACGGTCGCCCGCGTCGCCGACCGGTAGGCGAGGGTGAGGTACCGGAAGGCCTCGACCCGGTGGTCGGGCCACGGGAGCAGCAGGTCCATGAGCTTGCCGGCGAACAGCTCCGACTCGGCCGGGTTGCGACCGGCCGGCACCCGGCCGGTGACGAGGACGCCGCGCATCCCGAGGCGCGCCACGGCCAGCGGCACGGCGATGACCAGGCCGATGCCGACCATCACCGCGAGGCCGCGCAGGAGGTCGGCCGGCACCCCGGCCACCCGCCGCGCGAGCGCCGCGACCGCCAGCAGGACGAGCGTGAAGGCCACGTAGTAGACGCCGCTGCCGCCCACGACGACGACGGCCGCGACGGTGACGAGCGTCCGGCCGCCGCGCCACCACGGGACCGGTCCGCTCCGGGGGGACAGCAGGGCCCGGCCACGGGCCACCTCGAGCACGAGCCACAGCGCGACCGGCACCACCCAGTACTGCGCGAGGTAGAGGTGGCCGAACCGCTCGGCGTGCCCCGGGGCGTTCGCGAGGAGCACCCCGAGGACGAAGCCGGCCGGCCGCCCGAGCCCCTGGCTGCGGGCCAGGAGGTACCCGGTGGCGCCGGTGAGGGGGAAGGACAGGACGAAGTACACGCCCCCGGCCGTGTAGACCCCCGGCACGACGAGGTCGATCGCCTTGACGGCGAGGACGTGCAGGACGTTGAGCTCGGGGAAGAACGAGGCGTCCTGGCCGAAGGGGAAGCCGAGGTCGGGGTTGTGCCAGTACCAGCCGTGGTCGTGGATGTCGCGCAGCGACGACAGGATCTGGGTGTGGTCCCACCCGAGGGCGATCGGGTCCGACGGGTCCCACTGCCAGAGGCGGAGCGACCACGCGCCGACGCCGAGGGCGACGAGCACCGTGGCGACCATCCAGGAGGCCTCACGGGCGCGTCGGGGTCGTGTCGTGCTCCCGGTGGCCATGAGCGTCGATTATGGTCGAGCCCCCGCTCCGACCCCGGCAGCTCGAGGAATCCCGTCATGTCGCAGGCCGATCCCACCCCGGCGGTCCGGCCCCGTCGTGGTGTCCCGGTCGCCTCGCTCGCCGTCGCCGCGTGGGTCGTGGCCCTCTCGTTCTTCGTCCTGCTCGGGTCCGACCTGCTGTGGGTCGTCGCGCTCGGCGACACGGTGCGGGCGACCGGCTCCGTGCCCGACGGGATCCCCTTCGCGTCCGCGCCGCAGGAGGGGTGGCACAACCCGATCGTCCTCGCGGAGCTGCTGCTGTCGGTCGTCGCCGGTCTGGGCACGCCGGCCCTCGCCGGGCTCCAGCTGGTGCTCGTCGCCGTCACGCTGCTCGTCGTCCTCGCCGACGGCCGGCGCGCCGGCGGGTCCGAGGTGCGGGGCGCGCTCGTCGCGACCCTCGTCGTGGTCGGTGCGGCGGCCGCCTTCGCGGTGACCCGCCTGCCGTCGCTCTCGCTCGTGCCGTTCGCGCTCGCGGTCGCGCTGATGCGCCGGCAGCACGAGCACCCGGACCGCGGCCTCTGGTGGCTCGTGCCGCTGTTCGTGCTCTGGGGCAACCTCCACGGCGCGGTGCTCGTGGGGCTCGCGGTCCTCGGGGTGTTCCTCGTCCTGTCACCGGGCGGCGGGCCGTGGAGGCGCCGCGTCGGGGTCGGTGCGGGCTCCGCGCTGGCCCTCCTGCTCACCTCCGCCGGGCTCGGGACGCCCGCCTACTACGTCCAGGCCCTGGCGAACGAGGCCGCAGCCCGCGGGACGGACCTCTGGGCCCGCCCGAACCTCGGGCACCCGCTCGACGTGGCGATGCTCGTGGCCGCCGCGCTCCTCCTCGCACTCGCGGCCCGGGCACGGATGTCGGTGTGGGAGTGGGTCGCCACGGCGGGGCTGGCGGTCGGCACGGCGTCGGCGGCCCGCAACGGCGTGTGGCTGCTGCTCTTCCTCGCCGCCGCCGCGATGCGTCCGTGCGTGGCCACCGGGCGGGGGTCGTCCGCAGGCCGTCCGTCCCTCGTGCCCGTGGTGGCCCTCGCCGCGGCCGCCGGCGTCTCGGGGGTCGTGCTCGCCGGCCGTGGCACGTCGGTGGGCGCCCCCGGGCAGTCGGCCGTCGGCGCCGTGCGCGAGGCCGCCGCCGGGCGTCCGGTGCTGGCCGTCGAGCCGTTCGCCGAGACGCTGGCCCGCGAGGGCGTCCGGGTCTGGGCCGCCAACCCGATCGACGCGTTCCCGCGCGACGTGCAGAGCGACCTCCTCGACTTCCTCCACGACGGCACCGTGCCCGCCGGAGCCGACATCGGGGTCGTCGTCGTCGAGCAGGACGCGACGGCGCCCGTGGTCGCCGCGGGCTGGCGGGTCGTGCGCGAGGTCGGTGGCTACGCCGTCCTCGAGCGCGACGGCTGAGTCACCCGCGCCGCCAGAGCACCCACTCGCCCTCGCCCGCGGCCCGTGACCAGCCGGCGGCACCGGACAGCCCCCGGTCGAGGGGCTCCCCGACCCGGGTGAGGACGGCGTCGACGCCGTGCTCGTCGGCGTAGGCCTCCCAGCCGGGGCCGGTCGCCGAGAACGTCTCGTAGGCGGCGGCGGTCGCGGGGGAGTAGACCTCGGCGCGCAGGTCGCGCAGCACCCGGACCTGCGGGTGGGCCCACAGCACCCAGCCGGAGGCGTAGGCGTCGACGACCGTCGGCGTCCCGGCCGGCAGCCGCTCGACCGCCGCGCCGACGGTCCGCGGCAGCGGCCCGGCCTCCGGCCCCCCGAGCACCACGCCGGGGACGAGCAGGAAGACCCCCGCCACGACGAGCCCGGGCAGCCGCTCCCGCCGTGCCGGAGCGGCCCCGGCGCGGAGGGTGCGGGCCAGGGCGGGTGCCACGAGGAGCGCGCCGACCGCGATGGTGCGGACCGAGGAGGCCGCGAGGACGACGCCGGCGCCGGCGAGGAGGAGCGACGGGAGGTCGAGCCGCCGCGCGCGCACCAGGCGCACGAGCACGACGAGGGCCAGCAGCAGGACGAGCAGGAGGAGCGGGTTGCCCGGGGCCGGCGGCTTCCACTCGTTGACCGTGGAGCGGGCCGCCATCCCGACCGCGAACGGCTCGACGAGCGCCCGGGGGCCGAGGGGCCCCAGCACGGGGACGAGGGCGGTGCCGGCCAGCAGGACCACGAGCCGGCCCCATTGGACCGGGGCGGGGCGGGGCGCGAGCGCGAGCGCGAGCGCGAGCAGCACGAGCACCCCGAACCCGACGCCGAGCGGCCACGACCCGTGCACCGCGGACCACAGCCAGGCGACGGCGAGCAGCGACCACCGTGGGCGCCCGTCGACGAGCGTCCCGGCCCACAGGTGCAGCGACCACGCGGCGAGGACGAGGCCGAGCAGCTGCGGCCGCTCTCCCCACGCCGCCGACGTCGCGACGAGCGCCGCGGTCGCGACCACCACCGCGGCGAGCGGGCCGGCCCACCGGCGCGCGGTCGCGGCGAGCAGCGCCGCGAGGGCGACGAGCAGGAGCGCCCGGACGGCGTGGAGCCCGGTGACGCCGGCGACGTCGTCGACGACGCTCATCCCGACCTGCGCGAGCCACTGGGTCGGCACGTACGGACGGTCCGCGAGGGCCGAGAGGGGGTCGGGGAGCGTGCCGAACCACTCGCCGTCGCGCAGCGACCGCCCGATGCGCAGGTGCAGCCACAGGTCGACGTCCGGAGCCGTGCGCAGCCGCAGGAGGAGACCCGCGAGCACCGCACAGACACCCCAAGCGATCACCAGAGGCGTTCTGGCACTTCGGGTTTCGCGATCCTGCTCGGGAGTCGTGGACATCTCGCTGGCCTCGTGGCGGTGGGTGGTCGTGGACGAGCATGTCACGGCCGGCGCGCGGTCCCGGTGAGCGATCGGCCGAACGGTTGACCCGGCTGCACCGTACGGGGGGCGGTGTTCGGGCCCATCGGTCCATGCCGCTCCGGGGCCGGACCTGACAGCGTGGTGACTGCTCGACAGCACCCCTTCGTACCGAAAGGCAACACCCGTCATGACCAAGGCCCTCGTCAAGCTCCAGATGAAGTTCAACGACCTCCGCTCCGAGAAGGGTGCGACCGCCGTGGAGTACGGCCTCATGGTCGCCCTCATCGCGGTCGTCATCATCGTCGCCGTCGCGCTGCTCGGCACGAACCTCAAGTCGATGTTCAACTCGGTCGCCAACAGCGTCTGAGCGAACCAGGACGACACGTCGGGGCGTCGGTCGCCGTCGGAGCACCGACGCGGCCGGCGCCCCGACCCACATCGGACGAAAGCAGGTGACGTGATGACCACGCTCCTCCGCCGGACCCTCGCCCGATCGGCCACCCTCCTCGCCCGGACGCCCGTCGCCCGAGGCGAGCGAGGCGCCACCGCCGTGGAGTACGCCCTGATGATCGGCTTCGTGGCCATCGTCATCGTCGCGGCGGTGACCGTCCTCGGACGCAACCTCAGCTCCATCTTCCAGACCGCCGCCACGAGCTTCTGACGGCGACACCGGACCGACCGCACGACACCCGCCCACCGCGGCGGGTCGGCACACGCTCCTGAACTCACCTCTGTAAGGACACCATCCCCATGGGTCGTCGTATCCTCGCCATCCTCACGGCCGCCGTGATCGCGCTCGTCGGTGCCGTCCTCGTCCTCGTGTACGCCCGTGGGGCGGACGCCCGCGCCGTGGCCGCCGCCAGCCCGACCAAGGTCTACGTGTCCAACACGGTGATCCCGGCCGGCACCTCGCTCAAGGACGCGGTCCGCCTCGGACAGCTGGTCCAGACCGACGTCGCCGCCCGGGCCAAGCCGCTCGGCGCGCTCGAGAAGGTCGACGAGAACAACAGCGACCTCGTCGCCCTCACCGACGTGCAGCCCGGGCAGTACGTGCTCGGGGCCGCGTTCGGCGACACCCCGGTCGGCGAGAAGAAGCTGCAGATCGACCCGGGCAAGCTCGCCGTGTCGGTGCAGCTCCAGGACCCGGCGCGGGTCGGCAACTTCGTCACCCCCGGCTCCTACCTGACGGTCTTCATGACCTACGCGGAGAAGGGCGCCTCGAGCGGCGGCGACGCCGCCGCGGCCACGACCGGCATCCAGAAGACCTCGGTCCTCCTCGACAACGTCAAGGTCATCGCGATGGGCGACGCCTCGCTCACCCCCGCGCAGACGACCGACGGCGAGGCCGCCGCCCAGAGCGCGAGCTTCCTCGTGACGCTGCAGGTGACCCCGGAGGACGCCGTGCGCCTCGTCCACGCGATCAACGGCAGCACCCTCTACGCCGCCCTGCGCGGATCGGAGCTGAAGATCAGCCCGACCCTCGAGGCGGACGACCTCAACATCACGAAGGTCGTGGCCCGGTGAACATCCTCTGGGACACCGACCCCACCGCGGTGGAGCGCTACCGCTTCGCCCTCGGACCGGACACGACGGCCCTCGACTCCTCGATCGTCGTGGCCCGCACGCTGCACGACGACCCGCTGGTCGACCAGGTCGTCATCGGGGCCGACGTCCCGCTCGACGACGCCTGCACCCTCGCCGAGGGCGCCCGCCTCGACCGCCCCGAGGTCGGCGTCATCCTCCTGCGCTCGCGCATCGACGTGACGACCCTCTCGCAGGCGCTGCGCTCCGGCATCCGCGAGGTGGTCGGCGCCGACGACCACACCGGCCTCGCCGACGCCCTGCGCCGCAGCCGTGAGCTCACCTCCCGGCTCGTCGGGCACGCCGGCGGCGGCAGCTCCAAGGACGGCAAGATCATCACGGTCTTCTCGGCCAAGGGAGGGGTCGGCAAGACGACCGTCTCGACGAACACGGCCTGCCAGCTGGCCCGGCTCGGGCACAAGACGCTCCTCATCGACCTCGACCTCTCCTTCGGCGACGTCGCGATCAGCCTCCAGCTCGTGCCGGACCGCTCGGTGTTCGACGCCGTCGCCATGGCCGGCACGATCGACGACGAGGGCGTGCGCAGCCTGGTGACGACGCACGAGTCGAGCGGCCTCGACGTCATCTGCGCGCCGAACGACCCGGGCGACGCCGACCGCATCCCGGTCTCGACGGTCGCCGAGCTGATCAAGGTCGCCCGCCGCACCTACGACTTCGTCGTCGTCGACACCCCGCCGAGCTTCACCGAGCACGTGCTCGCCTCGGTCGACCTCTCCGACATCCTCGTCCTCATCGCGACGCTCGACATCCCGGCGGTCAAGAACCTCCGCGTCGCCATCGACACCCTCGACATGATCGGCAGCCCGAAGGACTCCCGCGTCATCGTCCTCAACCGCGCCGACGCCAAGGTGGGCCTGCGCCCCGAGGACGTCGAGTCCGCCATCAAGACCGCGATCGCCGTCAACATCCCGAGCTCGCTGACCGTCCCCGCGTCGGTCAACCGGGGTGTCCCGATCGTCCTCGACGAGCCCAAGCTGCCCGTCAGCGTCGCCATCCGCGACCTCGTCGACCACCACATCCGCCCCCGCTCCGCGGGCGAGGACGTCGAGCCCGTCGACGCCCACGCACGCCGAGGTCTCTTCAGGAGCCGTCGATGAGCCTCGCCGACCGTCTCGACAGCGTCCGCCGCGCCCAGGCCGCGGTCTCCCAGGCCCAGCAGCCGACGACCGCCGGCGGTGCCGGCCCCCGCCCGGGGACGGTGCCCCGCCGCCGGGTGCTCGACCCCTTCGGCGAGGTCAAGGGCCGGGTCCACCAGGCCCTCATCGAGAGCCTCGGCCCGCGCCTGTACGACCCCCACCTGCCCGAGGCCGAGCTGGCCCAGCAGGTCCGCACCACGCTCCAGCAGACGATCGACGCCGAGCAGACCCCGCTCTCGCACGCGGACCGCACCCGCATCGCGCAGGAGGTGTCCGACGAGATCCTCGGGCACGGCCCGCTCGAGCCGCTGCTGCGCGACCCCGAGATCTCCGAGATCATGGTCAACGGCCCGGACAGCATCTACGTCGAGCGCAGCGGCAAGCTGTACTCGGTCGAGACCCACTTCTCGAACGAGGCGCACCTGCGCCGGGTCATCGACAAGATCGTCGGCCGCGTCGGCCGCCGCGTCGACGAGGCGAGCCCCCTCTGCGACGCGCGCCTGCCCGACGGCTCGCGCGTCAACGCGGTCATCTCGCCCATCGCCCTCGACGGCGCGATGCTGACGATCCGCAAGTTCTCGCAGGACCCGTACACCGACGCCGACCTCATCGCGTTCGGCACGATCACCCCGAGCGTGCGCGACTTCCTCAAGGCCTGCGTCATGGGCCGGCGCAACATCGTCATCTCCGGCGGCACCGGCTCCGGCAAGACGACGACGCTCAACGTCATCTCCTCGTTCATCCCCGAGGACGAGCGGATCGTGACGATCGAGGACGCCGCCGAGCTCCAGCTGCACCAGGACCACGTCCTGCGCCTGGAGTCCCGCCCGGCGAACATCGAGGGCAAGGGCGCGATCGCCATCCGCGACCTCGTGAAGAACTCGCTCCGCATGCGCCCCGACCGCATCGTCGTCGGCGAGGTCCGCGACGGCGCCGCGCTCGACATGCTCCAGGCGATGAACACCGGCCACGACGGCTCGATCACGACCGTCCACGCCAACACCCCGCGCGACTCCCTCGCCCGCCTCGAGACGATGGTGCTCATGGCCGGCGTCGACCTGCCGGTCCGGGCCATCCGCGAGCAGGTGGCCGGCGCGGTGCAGCTCATCGTCCAGCAGTCCCGCCTCAAGGACGGCTCGCGCCGCATCGTCGCCATCACCGAGGTCGTCGGGATGGAGGGCGACGTCGTCACGCTCCAGGACATCTTCACCTTCGACTGGGCCGCGGGCCGGGACGAGAACGGCCGCTTCCGGGGGACCCTCGTCTCCACGGGCCTGCGCCCGAAGTTCCTCACCGAGCTGCACGACCTCGGCATCGAGGTGTCACCGCAGCTCTTCATCAACGGGGCACGGCTGACGTGAGCCCCCACCTGCTGCCCCCTCGCCACCGGACGGCCGTCCTGCCGGTGGCGGTCGTGGCGCTCGTCGTGCTGCTCGCGCTCCTCGTCCCGGTGCTCGCCGCGCCGCGGGCGCACGCGGCCGACGGCATCCCGTCCACCCTCAGCGACATCCGGGTCAAGGGCGACAAGGTCACCGCGACCCTCGTCCTGCGGCCGGGGAGCAAGGTCGACGTCGACTGGAAGAGCGTCACGGCCACGTTCGGCTCGCGCGTCGTCCCGGTCGCCGTGTCCGCCCCGACCAAGCAGGCCCGCTCGACGATGCTCGTCATCGACACGAGCGGCTCGATGGGCGCGGCCGGGATGGCGGTCGTCCGCGACGGCGTCGACCGCTTCCTGTCCGCCGTGCCCTCCGACGTCAAGGTCGGTGTGGTCTCGTTCGCGTCCACCTCCGGCATCGACGTCGCACCGACCACCGACCGCGGAGCGGTGCGCCGCGCGGTCGGCGCGCTGCGCTCGGGCGGGGAGACCTCGCTCTACCGGGCCGTCCAGGACGCCGTCCGCGGCCTCGGGACCGACGGCGAGCGCAGCATCCTCCTGCTCAGCGACGGCGGCGACACCGTGGCCGGGCTCGACGGCGGTGACGCCGCCGAGGCCTCCGAGCAGCGCAAGGCGCTGCGCGCCCTCGAGCGGGCCAAGGTCCGTGCCGAGGTCGTGTCGTTCAACTCCGGCGAGGCGAACGTGCAGGTGCTGCGCGAGTTCGCCGCTGCCGGAGGCGGTTCGGTGGCCGACGCCGCCGACCGTGCGGCCGTCGCCTCCGCCTTCGACGCGGCCGCGGTCGCCCTCGACTCGCAGGTCGTCCTCACCATCACCAAGCCGGCCGACGTCGGCGGGGACCAGCTGCTGACCATCGACGGCACCGCCTCCGGGCGCGGCTTCATCAACAGCTCGCGGCTCGACCTCGGCGACGTCGCGCCGGTCGAGGCGCCGGAGGACGACGGCCCGGTCGTCGCCCCCGTCGTGCAGACCGACCCGGCGGCCCTCGCGACGATCACCGCGGTCGCCCCGGCCTTCCTCGTGCCCGCCGTGGCCGTCGTCTTCCTCGGGGTCTTCGGCCTCGCCGTCGCGTTCGCCGCGCCGGTCTTCCGCAGCCGCCGCTCCGAGCGGATCGAGGCCATCGAGGGGTACGGCATCGGCCGGGCCCGGGCCCAGGCCCGTCAGGCGCCCACGGCCGCCGCCATCAGCGAGTCCATCGTCTCGATGGGCGAGTCGTTCATGGAGGGCCGCGACTCGACGACCCGCACGATGGAGCTGCTCGTGCGCGCCGACCTGCCGTGGCGTGCGGGGGAGTGGCTCGTGCTGCGCCTCGTGGCCGTCGTCATCGGCATCGCCGGCGGCATCCTCCTCGTCGGCTCGATCCCGCTGCTCGGCGGTGTGCTCGGCGCCCTCGTGGGCCTCGTCGTGCCGCCGATCCTCCTGCGCACCCTCGCCAAGCGGCGGGCGCGCAAGTTCGAGGGGCTGCTGCCCGACGTCATGATGCTCGTCGCGACCTCGCTCGCCTCGGGCTTCAGCCTCCTCCAGGCGCTGGACTCGGTCGCGCAGGACGCCGGCGAGCCCGCGGCCAAGGAGTTCAGCCGGGCCCTCGCCGAGGCCCGCATCGGCTCCGACGTCAGCGACGCGCTCGACAAGATGGCCGTGCGGATGGACAGCCCGAACATGCGCTGGACGACGATGGCCATCCGCATCCAGCGCGAGGTCGGCGGCAACCTCGCCGAGACCCTCCGCACGACGGCCGCGACCCTCCGTGAGCGCGAGATGCTCCGTCGCCAGGTCAAGGCGCTCTCGGCCGAGGGTCGCCTCTCGGCCTACGCCCTCATCGCCCTGCCCATCGGCCTGTTCCTCTACAGCACGGTCGCCAACCACGCCTACGTCAGCCTGCTCTGGACCCGGCCCCTCGGGTGGCTGATGCTCGGCGCGGGGATCGTGGCGATGGGGCTCGGCATCGTCTGGATGCGCAAGCTCGTGAAGATCGAGGTGTGACGTGATCGTCCTGCTCACCGCCGCCGGCCTCGTCGCCGTGGCCATCGTCCTGCTCGTCCTCGCGGTGGGGATGGGCGCCGGCTCGACGACGGGCGTCGCCCGCTCGCTCGAGCTGCTCCAGCACAAGCCGACGGTCCGCGAGGTCGCGACCAACGAGCTCGGGATGCAGGAACGGCTGCTCGCCCCGGCCCTCGACCGGCTGCGCGGCATCGCCGACCGGCTCTCGCCGGCCGGCACCGGCGGGCGCATCGCCCGCAACCTCGAGCGCGCCGGCAACCCGTCGATGTGGACCGTCGAGCGGGTCATGGGCGCCAAGGGGCTCGGCCTCATCCTCGGTGTCGTGCTCGTCCTGGCCCTCATGGGTCTGTCGCTGACGTCGCTGCTCGCGGCCCTCGCCGCCGGTGCGGTCGCGTTCTTCGTGCCCGACCTGCTCGTCTACAACGCCGGGCTCAAGCGCCAGCAGGACCTGCGCAAGGGGCTCGCCGACTCGCTCGACATGCTCACCGTCTGCGTCGAGGCCGGCCAGGGCTTCGACGCCGCCATCCTCCAGGTGGCCCGGACCGTGCACGGCCCGATCGCCGGCGAGTTCGCCCGCGTCCTCTCGGAGATGCAGATCGGCAAGTCGCGCGGCGAGGCGTTCTCGTCGCTCGGCGAGCGCACGACGGCGCCCGAGATGAAGAACTTCGTCAGCACGCTCGTCCAGGCCGACCGGCTCGGCCTGCCCATCGCCGCCGTCCTGCGCGAGCAGACGAAGGAGATGCGCGTCGTGCGCCGTCAGCGCGCGGAGGAGCAGGCCCAGAAGGTCACGGTGAAGATCCTCTTCCCGCTGCTGCTGTGCATCTTCCCGGCGCTGTTCATCGTCATCATCGGGCCGGGCGTCATCACGATCATCGACTCCTTCAGCGCCCTCTGACCCCGGGCGGGCCGGCCGCGTGCGCCCGCGCCCCAGCACCGAGCATCCGCGCCGTCACGGTGACGACGCGGATGCTCGGTGCTGGCGGGGATGCATCCCCGCCCGGGCGGAGGTTCCGCGCCGTCACCGTGACGACGCCGGGGGTCGGAGCTCCTCGGCCGGCACGAGCCCTCACGTGCGGGCTTTTCGTGGATGGTGACGTGCGCGGGGCGCGAGATCCCGGCACGTGCGGGCTTTTCGTGGATGGTGACGTGTGCGGGGCGCGACGACCCGGCACGTGCGGGCTTCTCGTGGATGGTGACGTGTGCGTGGCGCAGATCCCGGCACGTGCGGGCTTTTCGTGGTGGGTGACGTGTGCGGGGCGCGAGATCCCGGCACGTGCGGGCTTTTCGTGGATGGTGACGTGTGCGGGGCGCGAGATCCCGGCACGTGCGGGCTTTCCGTGGTGGGTGACGTCTGCGGGGCGCTGGGACATCACGGAGCATCCGGGTCGTCACGGTGACGACCCGGATGTTCTCTGCTGACGGGGATGCATCCCCGCCCGGGCGGAGGTTCCGCGCCGTCACCGTGACGACGCGGCAGCCGGCGGGGCGGGAGCCGTCCTCCCGCCGCGGACGTCAGGTACGGTCGACGTCGGCGACGAGCCCGAGACGCACGGCCGCGATGACCGCGCTCGCCCGGTTGTGGGCGCCGAGCTTCTCGTAGATCTTGCCGATGTGCGTCTTGACGGTCGAGGGGCTCATGAAGAGCTGACGCCCGACCTGCGCCACGGACGCGCCCTCGACGAGCAGCTTGAGCACCTCGGTCTCGCGGCCGGTGAGCGTCGTCTGCGGCGTCTCGTGCTGGCGTCGCATCGCCTCCGCGAGACCGCTGGCCGAGAACTCGAGCGGGAAGTCCGCGGCCCGGCGCACCGCCGAGAGGACCTGGTCGGCCGGGGCGCTCTTGCGCACGAGCGCCGAGGCCCCCGCGTCGAGCGCCTCGAGGAGCGTCGAGTCGTCGTTGAGCATCGTGAGGACGACGAGCCCGATGTCCTTCGAGCGCTCGCGGACGGCGCGCACGAGCGAGAGCCCGCTGCCGTCGGGCATCGTCACGTCGATGACGGCGACGACGCGGCCGGGCGGTGGGGTGCGGAGCAGACGGTCGAAGAGCGCACGTCCCTCGGCGAGCGAGCCCGCCTGTCCGACGACGCTCACCTCGTCCTGGGCGTTGAGCATCCCCGCCACGGCCTCGCGGACCACCGCGTGGTCGTCGACGAGCACCACGCTGATCGTCACGGTCTCTCCCTCGGTTGGTTCAGCTCGCAGGATGGAGCGTCCCCGCAGGCGACGGCTCCTCGACGGTCAGGTTAACGGTGGTGCGGCCGTTCGGCTCGTTGCGCACGACGAGTGTCCCGGTCAGCTCGTCGAGCGTGGTGTTGCGGTAGGAGCGTCGCGCCCGCCGCGGGTCGCCGTCGTGGGAGACCTCGACGACGGCCGGACCGACGACCGAGGTGCTCAGGCTGACCCACGCGTTGCGGGCCCCGGAGGCCTGCGCGTCGGCGAGGACGTCCATGACGAGGCGGTGGACGAACATCTCGACGCGCGGGTCGAGGCGCCGGCGCCCCTCGCTCACCGTGACCGTCGTGCGGACGCCGGTCATGCTGCCGAAGCTCTGGACCGCCGCGCCGAGCACCGCGCCGAGGCCGCTGCCCGGCCGCTCGGCCACGCGCAGGTCGGTGATGTGGGTGCGCAGGTCGGCCATCGCGTCGCTCAGCTGCTCGCGCAGGCCGTCGAGCTGGTCGCGCATCCCCTGGCCGGGCGGGCCGGCCTGCATCCGCAGGGCGTCGACCGCGTAGCCGAGGGCCGCGAGCTCCTGCGCGATGCCGTCGTGGATGTCGCGGGCGATCCGGTTGCGCTCCTCGAGGCTCGCGTACTGCCGCAGGTTGCCGAAGAGCAGGCCCGCCTGGACGGTCGGCGCGAGCCGGCGCGTCACCTCGGAGACGGCGCGCCGCTCCTCGTGCGTGAAGGGGTGGTCGACCCCACGCTCGACGACGACGACGGTGGTGGGGCCGACCCCGTACGCGAACGGCACGACGAGCGCGCTGCGCTGGCCGAGCTCGTCGGCGAAGGGGATCTGGGTCGGGCGCCAGCTCGCCGGGTTCTGGGCGAGGAGGTCGGAGAGGGCGTCCGCGAGGTACCAGGGCGCGCGGGTCGAGCCGCGCAGCGCGACCGGGACGAGGTGCTCGGAGTCGGAGGCGACGAGGACGGCGCTGCGGGAGGAGGGGACCTCGGCCGAGAGCAGGTCGAGGGCGAGCGTGGCGCCGGCCGGAGCGTCGAGCCCGGTCGCCATCTCCTCGGAGAGGTCGTGCAGGCGCTGGATGAGCTGGATGGCCTCGCGCGCCGCGGGGTCCGCGCTCTCGGAGTCGTTCTCGACGGCGAGGCGCTGGTTCCACGCGCCGAGCGCGCCGAGCACGAGGGCCGCGGCGACCCAGGCGACGAGGCCGATGCGGAAGCCCTTGTCGTCGTTGTGGCCCACCGAGGTCAGCAGGTAGACCGCGCTGCCGACGACGCAGGTGCCGAGGTAGCCGACCCGTCCGAAGCGCGTGCCCGCGTGGTACGCCGGGACGAGGAGGAGCAGCGAACCCGACTGCGCGGCAGCGTCGTAGCCCGCTCCCGCGGCACCGGCCGAGAGGCACAGGAGGGTGAGGACGACGGTGTCGAGGAGGCCCTGCCGGGAGATGGGCAGGCGGTCGAGCGCGGTGACGACGAGGTCGAGCGCGAGGACCGCGAGGAGCCACGGCGCGAGCTCGACGATCTTCCCCGCCAGCACGGCGAGGAAGATGCTGAGCACCGCGAACGCGAGGCGGATGGTGGCGGACGCGTCGATGCGCGCCAGCCGGAACAGGCGGACCACGGTTCACAGGGTACGGGCGCGACGCCGATCCCTCCTGTCATTCGGAGTTCTCGCAGGGCCCTGTGTGATCATGGAGACGGAGTCAACGCTCGGGGAAGGACGGGGACGTCAGGTGAAGGGTCGTGTGCTCGTCGTCGACGACGACCTGGCGCTCGCGGAGATGCTCGGCATCGTCCTGCGCGCCGAGGGGCTCGAGGTGGAGCACGTCGCCGAGGGCGGCGGTGCCCTCGAGGTGTTCAGGCAGTACCGGCCCGACCTCGTCCTGCTCGACGTCATGCTCCCCGGCACCGACGGTCTCGAGGTCTGCCGGCAGATCCGCGGCGAGTCCGGCGTCCCGATCGTCATGCTCACCGCGAAGACCGACACGGTCGACGTCGTGCTCGGCCTGGAGTCGGGGGCCGACGACTACGTCGTCAAGCCGTTCAAGCCGCAGGAGCTGATCGCCCGCATCAAGGCCCGGCTGCGCCGGGGCGACGAGCCGGCCCCCGAGCGCCTGACGATCGGCGACCTCGTCATCGACGTCGCCGGCCACACCGTCGTGCGCGACGGCCGGCCGCTCGGGCTCACCCCGCTCGAGTTCGACCTGCTCGTCGCGCTCGCGCGCAAGCCGTGGCAGGTCTTCACCCGTGAGGTGCTCCTCGAGCAGGTGTGGGGCTACCGCCACGCCGGCGACACCCGGCTCGTCAACGTCCACGTGCAGCGTCTGCGCAGCAAGATCGAGCACGACCCCGAGCACCCCGAGATCGTCGTGACGGTCCGCGGCGTCGGCTACAAGGCCGGCCGGGCCTGACGGTGCCCGGGGCCGCCGACGTCGGCGTGGGTCGGGACGCGTCGGCCCGCGAGCCGCTCCGTGGGGTCGTCGTCGGCCCGTCCGCGGCACCCGCACTCCCGCGCGAGCGACCCGCGCTCGTCCTGCTGCGGAGGCTCTCGTCGGGCGCCGGACGACGCCTGCGCGGGCTGCGCCGACGCTGGCGGCAGTCACTGCGCCTGCGGGTCGTCGCGACGACGATGCTGCTCGGCCTCGCCGTCGTCAGCGTGCTGGGGTCGGTCCTCCACGAGCAGATCGCGACCGGGCTCGAGCGCAGCCGGATCACCAACTCGCAGTACGAGGCCCTGTCGCTGACCTCGCGAGCGCAGGTGCAGTGGAACGCGTCGACGTCGGCGTCCGTCGACGAGCTCAACCGCTCGGCGACCGACATCATGACGCGCATCCTCAGCGCCCCCGGGCCGGACCCCAGCCGCTACGTCGTGATGAACCGGTCCACGAACAACGACAGCGACGTCGTGCTCGTCGAGGCGCGCAGCAACCGCGCGGTCGGCATCGACGCCGTGAGCCAGCAGCTGCGTGCCGCCGTCGCCGCCGACCCCGGCCGGCAGCACACCCAGGTGAGCACGCTGCGGCTCGGTGGCCGTGACGTGCCGGCCGTCGTCGTCGGCAGCGTCGTGACGATCCAGAACGCCGGCCTCTACGACCTCTACTTCATCTTCCCGATGGAGCAGGAGGTCGCGACGATGGACCTCATCGGCAACGCGTTCCTCGTCGCCGGCGTCATCCTCACCCTCCTCGTCGGCGCCGTCGCCTGGGTCGTCACCCGCCAGGTGGTCACCCCCGTGCGGCGGGCCGGGCAGGTCGCCCAGCGGCTGTCCGCCGGCCGGCTCAACGAGCGGATGCCCGCGCGCGGCGAGGACGACCTCGCGCTGCTCGCCACCTCGTTCAACAACATGGCCGACAGCCTCCAGAGCCAGATCCGCCAGCTCGAGGGGCTCTCCGCGGTCCAGCAGCGGTTCGTCTCCGACGTCTCGCACGAGCTGCGCACGCCGCTGACGACGATCCGGATGGCCGTCGACGTCCTCCACGGCTCGCGCGACGAGTTCGAGGCCCCGGTCGCGCGCTCCGCCGAGCTGCTCGCCGGCGAGCTCGACCGGTTCGAGGCGCTGCTCGCCGACCTGCTCGAGATCAGCCGGTTCGACGCCGGCGGCGCGGTGCTCGACCTCGAGCCGGTCGACCTGCGCGGCACCGTCGCCAAGGTCGTCGAGGCGGCCCGGCCGCTGGCCGAGCGCCGCGGCAGCGTCGTCACCGTCGTCGCCCCCGACGGCCCGGCCGAGGCCGAGGTCGACGAGCGCCGGGTCGAGCGCATCCTGCGCAACCTCGTCGTCAACGCGGTCGAGCACGGCGAGGGCCGGCCGGTCGAGGTCCGCATCGGGGTCGACGACCACGCCGTCGCCGTCGTCGTCGAGGACCACGGCGTGGGCCTGCGGCCGGGCGACGCCGCCAACGTCTTCACGCGCTTCTGGCGGGCCGACCCCGCGCGCGCCCGCACGACGGGCGGCACCGGTCTCGGGCTCTCGATCTCGCTCGAGGACGCACGGCTGCACAACGGCTGGCTCCAGGCGTGGGGCGAGCCGGGGGAGGGGTCGCGCTTCCGCCTCACGCTGCCCGCCCAGGCCGGCACCAGCCTGCACTCCTCCCCGCTGCCGCTCAGCCCCCGGGACGAGCAGCCGTGAGGCCGTCGCGCCTCCTCGCGGCCCTGCTCGGTGCGCTCCTCCTCACCGGGTGCAGCGGCCTGAGCGGCGGGGGCCCGGTGCAGCCGGGGCTCGACGTCTCGGCGCCCATCGCCCCCCAGATCGGCCTCGTCTACCCCGGCCCGGACGCCCGGGAGACGCAGCAGGGCATCGTCAGCGGCTTCCTGCGCGCCGGGGCCTCGAGCGACGGCAAGTACGACAACGCGCGCAAGTTCCTCACCTCCCGGATGGCCGAGCGGTGGCAGCCGGACGAGACGATCGTCCTGCTCTCGGGGAACGAGTCCCCGACGACCCGCCTGCTCGACCCGGCCACCGTCCAGGTCACCGCCCCCGTGGCCGGGACGGTCGACGCCGACGGGCGCTACACCGCGGCCCGGCCGGGCAGCTCGGCCTCGGCCCGGTTCTCGCTCACCTCGGTCGGTGGGCAGTGGCGCATCGACGGGATGCCCGAGGGCTTCGGGCGGTGGATCGCCGCCGACGACGTCCCCCGCCTGGTCCAGCCCTTCGCCGTGCACTACGTCTCGGCGAGCCACCGCGCCACGGTCCCCGACGTCCGGTGGTTCCCGCTGGACCGCCTGCTCACCCGGCTGGCCAACGCCCAGCTCGCCCCCGTCCCCGACCACCTCCTCGGGGCGGCGACGACCGCCGTGCCGGCCGGGGCCCGGCTGCTCGGCGACGCCGTGTCGGTCGACGCCTCGGGCGTGGTGTCGGTCAACCTCATCGCCAGCCGCCTCGCGCCGGGGGAGACCACCCGCGAGAACATCTGGGCCCAGTTCCTCACGACCCTGACGCAGGACCCGACCGTCACCGCGGTGACCCTGCAGATCGACGGGGTCCCGGTCGACCTCGACGGCGTCGAGGGACCGGTCTCCTCCCTCGAGCGCATCGGCTTCCCGCCGGAGTCCGACACCGCCAGCGCCGCGCCCGTCGTGCGCCGCGGGGCGACGGTGGCCGTCTTCGACCCCACCGGGAGCGTCCGTCAGAAGGGGGCCTCCGCCGGCCCGAGCGCCTACCCGGACGTCCCGGCCGACTTCACCCGGCTGGCCCTCTCGGCCGACGGCGCCGAGACCGCCGCCGTCGACCCGTCGGGCGACGGCCTCTCGCGCTGGCGAGGGACCAACCGCTACGAGGTGCCGCCCTTCGGGGCCGACGTCGGTGCCCCCGCGTACGACCGTCGCGGCTTCCTCTGGGCCGGCGCCGTCGGCTCGGGGGACGCCCGGCTGTTCACGGTCGACACGCGCGTGTCCCCGGCGGACCTCGTGGCCGCCCGCGCCCAGCCCGTCGAGGCGTCGTGGCTCGCGGGCCGGCGGGTCGTCGAGGCCCGGGTCGCCGCGGACGGCGACCGTGTCGTCGTCCTGTCCACCCGGCCGGACGGCCGCGACGTCCGGCTCGACCTCGCCGGGGTCGTGCGCGGCGGGGGCCAGCGCCCCGAGCGGCTGTCCGCCCCGCTGCGGCTCGGCACCTGGGTCACCCGGGCGAGCGGGCTGACGTGGGTCGACGCGCAGCAGGTCGCCACGGTGGCGTCCGTGGGCGGGGCGGCGGTCCGTCCGGTCCTCGTGTCCGTCGACGCGTCGGTCTCGCCGCTGCCCGAGGCCGCCGGGGCCCGCGCCGTCGCGACGGTCGGCGTCGAGCGCGACCTCTACCTCGTCACCCGCGAGAACCGGCTGCTGTCACGCTCCGGCCTGCGCTGGGTCGACAGCGGGCAGGCCTCCGACCTCGCAGCCCCGGCCGGCTGACCTCCGGCGCCGTCCACAACGGGGCACGCCGTCCGTCGTCGTCCACAGGACCGACCGGGCTCGGGCACGACGGCCGGACGGCTGCGCCCTCGCTGCGGCAGGGTGGGCGCAGAGCGAGCGGGGGTGGTGGCGTGAACGGACGCAATGACGCGACGGGCGCGGCGGTGGCGTGGACGGACCTGCCGGGGGCGGTGCGCGACGGTGTCCGCGACGCGGTCGGCCTCGTCCTGCCGGTGCGCTGCGGTGGCTGCGCGGTCCAGGGGGAGCGCTGGTGCCCCGCCTGCCGCCGGGCGGCGCGCGTCCCGCCCGTGGACGACGGCCCGGTCCCGGGGGTCGATCCGCCGGTGTGGGCCGCCACCGTCTGCGCCGGCCCGGTCCGGGCCGTGGTGACGGCGCACAAGGACACGGGGCGCGGTGACCTGCGACCGGGGCTGGCGCGGCTCCTCGCGGTGGCGATGCACCGGGCCCTGGCCTCCGACCCCGACCTGCGGGACGCGTGGCGCCGCGGCCCGGTGCTCGTCGTGCCGGTCCCGACCTCGCGCCGTGCCGGGCGCCTGCGCGGCGAGGACGCCGTGGCGGCGCTCGGGGCCGCCGCCACCCGTCGTCTCGGGGACCCGTCGCTCACGTGCCGACCGGTGCTGCGGCACACCCGACCGGTCGCCGACCAGACCGCCCTCGGCCGGGCGGCCCGGGCGGCGAACCTCGCGGGGTCGATGGCCGTGCGGCCCGCTGACCTGCGGCTCGTCGAGCAGGCGGTCTGCCTGCTCGTCGACGACGTCGTGACGACCGGGGCCACGCTCGCCGAGGCGGCCCGGGCGCTGCGGGTGGCGGGCGCGGTCCACGTCGGGGCGGCGGTCGTCGGGGCGACGCCGTCGACGAGGTCCGGGGCGAGGGTGTCCGCGTGACGAGCACGACGGGACGGGTTCTCCCGTCGTGGTTGTGAGGCCCCTCGGGGACGGCTAGCGTCTGTGCATGGACCCCGTGTTCCGGAGGTGGTGCCCCTGTCGCTGAGTGTTCGGCCCCCACACCATCGAGCACGAGGAGGACCACGTGGACATCGTCGTCACCGGACGGCACCTGACCGTCTCCGACCGATTCCGGGACCACATCGAGGAGAAGCTGGCCAAGATCACCCAGCTCGCCCCACGCACCCGGCGGGTCGAGGTCATGGTCAGTCATGAGGCCAACCGCTCCCAGGCCAAGGCCTGCGACCGGGTGGAGGTCACCTGCTACGCGAAGGGCCCGGTGGTGCGCGCGGAGGCGTGCGCCGACGACAAGTACGCGGCCCTCGACGTGGTGGTCGACAGGCTCATGGAACGCCTCAGGCGGCAGAGCGACCGCAAGCGGGTGCACCGCGGCCGTCGCACGCCCGAGTCCGTCGCGATGGCGACCTCCCGCATCCAGGCCCCGGACGCCCCGCCGGCCGAGGGCGAGGAGCAGCCCGACGACCCGTTCGGCGACTCGCCGATCGAGGTGCGCGAGAAGGTGCACCGCTCGACGCCGATGACCCTGACCGACGCGCTCGCCCAGATGGAGGCGGTCGGCCACGACTTCTACCTCTTCCACGACGTCGAGACCGACCGCGCGAGCGTCGTCTACCGGCGCCGCGGCTGGTCCTACGGCGTCCTCCACCTCGACCTCGAGGCGGACGGCGAGGTCCAGGAGGCCGCGTCGTAGCGGCTTCCCGCGCGTGGGGGCCGCACGGCGGCCCGCGGACCTGACACGATGACGATGTGACGGACGAGGTGAGTGGGGTGCCAGAGGCGCACGGGACCGACGAGGTCTCCGGCCTGCCCTCCGGCCCCGTCCGCGTCGTCATCGCCGACGACCACGCGCTCTACCGGCAGGGCATGGCGATCGTCGTCGAGCTCGACGGGGCGGCCACCGTGGTCGGCCAGGCGAGCAACGGCAGCGAGGTCGTCGAGCTCTGCGCCCGCCTGCACCCCGACGTCGTCCTCATGGACGTGCGGATGCCCGTGGTCGGCGGCATCGAGGCGACCGCTCGCCTCCATGCCGCCGACCCGCGCATCCGCATCCTCATGCTGACGATGAGCGACGACGAGGAGGACCTCTTCGAGGCGATCAAGGCCGGCGCCAGCGGCTACCTCCTCAAGGACCTGCCCGGCGAGGAGGTCGCCGACGCCATCCGCCGGGTCCACGACGGGCAGGCGATCATCCCGCCGGGGATGGCCGCGACGCTGCTCCAGGAGTTCAGCCGGCTCAGCCAGGCCGACGCGCCGCCGGAGGGCCCCGAGCCGACGACCCTCACCGACCGCGAGGTCGAGGTGCTGCGCCACGTGGCCCGGGGCATGGTCAACCGCGAGGTCGCCGAGGCGCTGGGCATCGCCGAGAACACCGTGAAGAACCACGTCCGCAGCATCCTCGAGAAGCTGCACCTGCACTCGCGGGTCGAGGCGGCCGTCTACGCGCACCAGCAGCGGCTCGTCCCCCCGGATGCCTGAGCCGGCTCCGGTCCGGCTCACCCGCCCCGCCGCGCGCCGCATCGCGCTCGCGGCCCAGGGCTTCGCCCGGCCCCGTCCCCTCGCGCCCGGGGTGCGCGACCTCCAGCGCGTCGTCGACACCGTCGGCGTCGTGCAGATCGACAGCGTCAACGTCGTCGTCCGCAGCCAGTACCTGCCCTTCTTCTCGCGCCTCGGCCCGTACGACACCGGCCTGCTCGACCGCGCCCGCGACCGGGCGCCGCGGCGGCTGGTCGAGTACTGGGCCCACGAGGCGTCCCTCGTGCCGCCCTCGACCTGGCCGCTCCTGGACTTCCGGATGCGCCGGGCCCGCGACGAGTCGTGGGGCGGGATGCAGCGGGTCGCCCGTGACCACCCGGGCCTCGTCGAGACCGTGCTCGCCGAGGTGAGCGCGCACGGGCCGATGACCAGCCGCGAGGTGGAGGCGGCGCTGGCGCACGACCTGCCGCGCGAGCGGGAGCACTGGGGCTGGAACTGGTCGCTCGTCAAGAACGCCCTCGAGCACCTGTTCTGGGCCGGGCGGCTGAGCAGCGCGGGGCGCACGCCACAGTTCGAGCGGCGCTACGCACACCCCGCGCGGGTGCTGCCCCCGGCCCTGCGCGAGGCCGCGCTCGACCCTGCCGCGCGACCCACCGACGAGGAGGCCTTCCGGCGGCTCGTCGAGATCGCCGCGCGGGCGCACGGCGTCGGCAGCGAGCAGTGCCTGCGTGACTACTTCCGGCTGCGCCCGGAGCAGGCGCGGCCGGCCATCGCCGCCCTCGTCGCCGACGGGGTCCTCCTGCCCGGGGTCGTCGAGGGGTGGAGGCGACCGGTCTACCTGCACCGGGACGCGCGGCGGCCGCGACGGGTCCACGCCCGGGCCCTGCTCTCGCCGTTCGACTCCCTGGTCTGGCAGCGCGACCGGGTCGCCGCCCTCTTCGGGTTCGACTACCGCCTCGAGATCTACGTGCCCGAGGAGCTGCGGGTGCACGGCTACTACGTCCTGCCGTTCCTCCTCGGGGACGAGCTCGTGGCGCGGGTCGACCTCAAGAGCGACCGGGCCGCCGGCCTGCTCCGGGTGCGGCGGACCACCTGGGAGCCCGGGCGCGGTGACGAGCTCGACCGCACCGAGCTCGACGCCGAGCTCCTGCTCCTGGCCGGCTGGCTGGGCCTGGCCGGGGTTGCGGTCGACCCTCGCTGAGCCGCCCTGCGCGGCAGGGCGGCTCGAGATCGGAGGTCTCGTCGGCGACGCTCGCGGCGCCGTCAGGGCGTCCAGGGGCGCAGGCGCTCCCAGTGCAGCGACTCCACCGTCCGCCCGCCCGGCAGCACGTCGGCCTCGGTCTCGCGGCCCCAGATCTCGAAGCCGGCCGCGTCGAGCACGGCGTTGCTGCCGGTGTTGTCCTCGGCCGTCTGCGCGACGAGCCGGCGCAGCCCCATCCCGCCGTCGGCGCGCGGCGCGAGCGCGTGCTGCGCGACGAGCCGGGCCGCGGCCGTCGCCACGCCGCGTCGTCGGGCGCTCGGCAGGACCTGGTAGCCGAGCTCGGCGGTGTCGTCGTCGAGGGTGCCCTCGTGGACGAAGACGAGGGCCTCGCCGAGCGCCCGGCCGGTCGCCGCGTCGGCGACGCACCAGCTGAGGGTCGTCCCGAGCGCCATCTTCTCCCGACGGGTCAGCAGCCACTCCGGGAAGGTGTCCGGCTCGAGGATGCCGCGCGCCGGCATGTGGTGGGCCGGCTGGTCGCGGGGCTCGAGCGCGTCGACGTCCTCGTCGAGCCACGGGCGCAGGACGAGCCCGCCCGCCTCGTCCGTGCGCAGGACGGGCGGCTCGGGCCACGGGGTGCGGGCCTCGAGGACGTCGTCCGGGCCGATGCTGCCCTGCCACGCGTCGAGCGGCGCCCCGCCGCCCACCGCCTCGAGCGAGCCGGGGAGGGTGCCGTGGTGGGTGAACCCGCACGCCCACGCCACGCGCCACGACGCGAAGTTGCCGCGCTCGGCCTTCCAGTGCACGCGGTGGCCGCCGCGCTCGAGGAACCAGGCGACGGCCAGGCGCACTGCGGCGGCCATGTAGCCCTGGCCGCGCGCGTCGGGGTGCAGGAGGTAGCCGAGCTCGGCGACGGCGCCGCCGAGCCGGGGACGGAGGTCGACGGTGCCGAGGTAGCCGCGGCCGGGGTCGGTGGCGTCCTCGAGAGCCCAGAGCCGGTCGCCCCCCTCGTCGTTCCAGCCCGCCTCGACGAGCGCGAGGAAGCGGTCGGCGTCGGCCTCGACGTAGGGGCGGGGGACGGTCGTCCAGCGGACGGCCTGCGGGTCGCGGCACTGCTCGACGAGCCGCGGCACGTCCTCGGGTCGGTGCGCGCGCAGGCGCACGTGCCCGTCGGTGAGCACCGGCACGCAGTCGGGGAAGACGGCCTCGGTCATGGCCCCCACCCAACCACCGCGACCCGCCGACCGGGAACCGGGGCGCGCCGACCGCCCGTTGGACCCTCGGGTGCGCCGCCGCGGGACGGCCGCGGGGGCCTCGACTACCCTAGGCGGGTCCGGCGCTCGGGCACCGCCTCGTCCGACCGCCGCCGTCCGTCTACCAGGGAGTCCCACTCGTGAAGATCGTCGAGAAGCTGCTGCGTGCCGGTGAGGGACGCATCCTCAAGAAGCTCGACAGCATCGCCGCGCAGGTCAACGCGATCGAGGAGGACTTCGCCAAGCTCACCGACGCCGAGCTGCGCGGCGAGACCGACACCTTCCGCCAGCGCCTCGCCGACGGCGAGACGCTCGACGACATCCTGCCCGAGGCGTTCGCCGCGGTCCGCGAGGCGGGCAAGCGCACCATCGGCAAGCGGCACTTCGACGTGCAGATCATGGGTGGCGCCGCGCTGCACATGGGCAACGTCGCCGAGATGCGCACCGGTGAGGGCAAGACCCTCGTCGCGACGCTGCCCAGCTACCTCAACGCCCTGAGCGGCAAGGGCGTCCACGTCATCACGGTCAACGACTACCTCGCCGAGTACCAGTCCGAGCTGATGGGCCGCGTCCACCGCTTCCTCGGCCTCGAGACCGGCTGCATCCTCTCGTCGATGACGCCCGAGCAGCGGCGCGTCGAGTACGCGAAGGACATCACCTACGGCACGAACAACGAGTTCGGGTTCGACTACCTGCGCGACAACATGGCGTGGTCGACCGAGGAGCTCGTCCAGCGGGGTCACAACTTCTGCATCGTCGACGAGGTGGACTCGATCCTCATCGACGAGGCGCGCACGCCGCTCATCATCTCCGGCCCGGCCGACGCGCCGACCAAGTGGTACACCGAGTTCGCCCGCATCGCCCAGCGCCTCGAGCGCGGCGAGCTGGAGTCCGGACGCGGCGACTACGAGGTCGACGAGAAGAAGAAGACCGTCGGCGTCCTCGAGCGCGGCATCGACAAGGTCGAGGACCACCTCGGCATCGACAACCTCTACGAGTCGGCCAACACCCCGCTCATCGGCTACCTCAACAACGCGATCAAGGCCAAGGAGCTCTTCCAGCGCGACAAGGACTACGTCGTGATGAACGGCGAGGTCCTCATCGTCGACGAGCACACCGGGCGCATGCTCGCCGGCCGTCGCTACAACGAGGGCATGCACCAGGCCATCGAGGCCAAGGAGGGGGTGGAGATCAAGAACGAGAACCAGACCCTCGCGACGATCACCCTCCAGAACTACTTCCGCATGTACGACAAGCTCTCGGGCATGACCGGTACGGCGATGACCGAGGCCGCCGAGCTCAACTCGATCTACAAGCTCGGCGTCGTCCCGATCCCGACCAACCGCCCGATGGTCCGCCAGGACCAGGCCGACCTCGTCTACCGGACCGAGGAGGCCAAGTACAAGGCCGTCGTCGACGACATCGCCGAGAAGCACGAGGCCGGCCAGCCGGTCCTCGTCGGCACCGTGTCCGTCGAGAAGTCGGAGTACCTCTCCGAGCAGCTGCGCCGCCGGGGCATCCGCCACGAGGTGCTCAACGCCAAGCACCACGAGCGCGAGGCCTCGATCGTCGCGGACGCGGGCCGCAAGGGCGCCGTGACGGTCGCGACGAACATGGCCGGTCGAGGCACCGACATCATGCTCGGCGGCAACCCCGAGTTCCGCGCCGTCGCCGCGCTCAAGGACCGCGGTCTCGACCCGCACGAGACGCCCGAGGAGTACGAGGCCGCCTGGGACGCGGCGCTCGAGCAGGCCGAGGCGCAGGTCGAGACCGAGCACGAGGAGGTCACCGAGCTCGGCGGCCTCTACGTCCTCGGCACCGAGCGGCACGAGTCGCGCCGCATCGACAACCAGCTGCGCGGCCGCTCCGGCCGCCAGGGCGACCCGGGCGAGTCGCGGTTCTACCTCTCGCTCGAGGACCACCTCATGCGGCTGTTCAACGCCGGTCTCGTCGACCGGGTGATGACGACCGCCAAGCTCGACGACGACCAGCCGATCGAGTCCAAGCTCGTCTCGCGCTCGATCCAGTCGGCGCAGGCGCAGGTCGAGGCGCAGAACTTCGAGATCCGCAAGAACGTCCTCAAGTACGACGACGTCCTCAACCGCCAGCGCACCGTCATCTACGAGGAGCGCCGCCGCGTCCTCGAGGGCGAGGACCTGCACGAGCAGCTGCGCTTCTTCGTCAACGACGTCGTCGAGGGCTACATCGACGCCGAGACCGCCGAGGGCTTCGCCGAGGACTGGAACCTCGAGCGTCTGTGGACCGCGCTGCGTGCGCTGTACCCGATCTCGGTCACGCCCGAGCAGCTCGAGGAGGCCGCGGGCGGTCGCTCCGGGCTGACGACGGAGATCCTCAAGGAGGAGCTGCTCTCGGACGCGCACCGTGCCTACGACGAGCGCGAGGCGGCGCTCGGGTCCGAGGTCATGCGTGAGGTCGAGCGGCGAGTCATGCTCTCGGTGCTGGACCGCAAGTGGCGCGAGCACCTCTACGAGATGGACTACCTCCAGGAGGGCATCGGCCTGCGGGCCATGGCCCAGCGCGACCCCCTCGTCGAGTACCAGCGTGAGGGCTTCCAGCTCTGGCAGGCGATGAACGAGGCCGTCAAGGAGGAGTCCGTCGGGCTGCTCTTTCACGTCGACGTCCAGGTCGACGAGGCGCAGCAGGCGCCGGCCGTCCAGCCGGTCCACGTCTCGCAGATGCTCGGCGCGATGGCCGGGGGCGGCGGCGCCGCGACCGACGAGGCTCCGGCCGAGGCGGCCGAGGAGCGCGAGCGGTCGGTCGAGGACGCCCCGCACGTCGAGGTCTCCGGGGTCGGCGTCGGCCGTCCCCGCACCGGTGCCCTGCACTACTCGGCGCCGACCGAGACCGGCGAGGTCGAGGTGCGCGACGACCGCGCCGGGACGGGTGCCACCCTCACCGAGGAGCAGCTCGCGACGACCCGCAAGAACGACCCGTGCCCCTGCGGCTCGGGCAAGAAGTTCAAGATGTGCCACGGTCGCCGCTGAGCGACCCCGCGCACGACGACCGGGTGCCTGACGGCGGGCCTGCGGTGGACCGGCACCGTCCGTCCCACGCGCCCCTCAGGCCTCCACATTTCGGGGTCACCCCGAAATGTCCACGAGACCCCGGCTCGGAGCCGGGGTCTCGTGGACGAACCGGGGTCTCGACGCCGGCGGGCGGTGGCGCGGATGATGGCGCACCCGGTGGCGCGACACCGGGGGTGATCACCCCCGTTCCTACGCCTCGAGCCGCACCACGTGCCGGCGACGAGGCCTCGGCCGAGGACGCCCACCGGGTGGGCGCGGCCGTCGTCCGGACGACCCCCGACCGGTGCGGCTCGCGGCCGGTCAGGGACGACCCCCGACCGGTGCGGCCCGTGGCTCGTCAGCCCACCTGGAGGGCGGCGACCCGCCACTTGCCGTCCTGGCCGACGAGGCGCACCGCGACCGCCCGGACCCGCGGACCGTGCTGGACGACGACAGCGACCTCGGCGACCCCGTCGGCGGGCTCGCAGACCCGCACCCGCCGCACGTGCGTGCGCAGGGCGGGGGAGCGGCGCCCGTCGGCCGCGCGCCGGGCGACCCTGGCCCCCCGGCGGGCCAGCACCGCGTACACCTCCGGCGTCGTCCAGCGCAGGACCTGGGGCGCGGGCCGCTGCCCACCCATCACCTCGAGGAGCGCCTGGACGATGTAGGCACCCCAGGCGGCCGGGTCGGGCAGGGCGGCCCGCGCGGTGCGCTGCGGGCCGAAGACCTGCTCGTCGGTGGCGCAGGAGAGGTCGACGGCGAGCGCGTCCTGGACGTACCCCGGCACCCGCGCAGGGGTGGGCCGCGCGGCCCGGGCCCGGCGCAGCGCCTCGCCCAGCGGCAGGGCGGGCGGGAGGGGACGCGCCGGGAGCAGGCTCGGCGGCGTCGCCCGGCTCACGACGCGTCCACGGTGGGGGCGCGCAGGACCTGGCCGGGGAGCAGGAGGTCGGGGTCGGCGCCGATGACCGCCCGGTTGGCGGCGTACCACCGGGGCCAGGCCCGGGCGACCTCGGCGTCGCTCGCACCCGGCCCGAGGTGACGGGCCGCGAGCGTCCACAGCGAGTCGCCGCGGTGCACGACGACCACGTCGGGGTCGGTCACGGAGAAGCGCCCGCTGACGACTCCGACGTCGGGCTGCGGCCTGACGCGCGGTGCGTCCGGGGTCCAGCCGGGGTCGGGGGCGGGGCCTTCGCCTGCCGGGTGCGCCGGCGCATCGACCAGGGACCCGACGATCGCCGTCGCGCTCCACCCGGGGTCGGGGAGCCGCGGGTCGGCGGAGGCGGCGCTCGCGGTCGCCGCCCCCGCACCGGTCGCGACCCCGGCACCGAGGAGGAGCGCAGCCAGCTGCCGGGCAGCCCGGGGCGTCACCTCTGCCGAGAGTCGCGCCGCCCCGCGCCCGAGCGCACCCGGCGCCGAGGCGAGCGCCGCGAGCACGAGGGTGAGGACGAGCCACGCGAGCCCGAGCGCGGCGAGCGCGGCGGCCGTCGCCACGAGGGCGTCGTCGACCGCCACCGGGACCCCCGCGAGGCCGGCCCGGGCCGTGCCGAGGGCGAGCCGGCCGAGGGCGGCGGCGCCCAGCGTGGCGGCCGTCGCGACCGCACCGGCGGCGATCATGCCAGTTGGGTGTCGTTTGACGTCGTTTGGTGCTCCCTGCATGCGATGGACGCTAGACCGTGCTGCGGACGTCGGCAAGAGGGGCTCGCTAGCCTGTGGATGTCACGGGTGACGGACCAGCGCCGGGTGGACCTCTGCGGGAGGTCGCCCGGCCCGGAGGGGGACCATGAGGTGGGAGGGGCTGTTCGCGGACCTCGAGGGCCAGCTGGCCGCCGAGGAGCGCCGCGAGCTCGACAGCGAGGTCGCCGAGCGGACCCGGCGTGAGCGGGCGCTCGTCGACCTCACCGCCCGGCTCCTCGCCGGCGTGGGGACGGAGGTGTCGCTCCTCGTCGAGGGCGGACGGAGCCTCACCGGCACGCTGAGCGACGTCGGTGACGGATGGTTGCTGCTCGGCGACGGCGGGCGGGAGCGACTCCTGCCGCTGCACGCGGTGGTCACCCTCACCGGCCTGCCACCGCACGCGGACCCGGGCCGCACCGCCCGCCGCTTCGGGCTCGGTCACGCCCTCCGGGTCCTCGCGCGCGACCGTGCGACCGTCGCAGTCGCGCTGGCCGGCGGGACCTCGCTGGTCGGCACGGTCGACGTCGTCGGCTCCGACCACCTCGTGCTCGCCGAGCACCCCGACGGGGAGCCCCGCCGCCGCGAGAACGTCCGCGCCGTGAGCGTCGTCCCGTTCGCCGCGCTGCGCGTCGTCGAGTCGCGCCGATGAGCCGCTCAGCCCTCGGTGGGGGCTCCCTCGCCCGCCTCGCCGCGCGTCGCGACGAAGTCACGCGTCTGCGCGTACATCCGCTCGATGTAGGCCTCGAGCTCGCTCGTCTCGACCCGCCACTGGCCGCGCCCGCCCACCTTGATGGCCGGCAGGTCACCGCTGCGCACGAGGGCGTAGGCCTGGGCCGCGGAGACGTCGAGGATCTCCGACACCTCGGTCAACGGGATGAAACGCTTCGGCACGCGGCCAGTCTGCCACCGGCCGGCCCGGCTCCGGCAGCGTCCTCCACAGCGCCGCCTCCGGCGACCCGTCGTCCACAGGTCGGCGCGACGGACCTGCGCGCCGCGCGCCGCTCGGGCAGGATCCCGGCATGACCGATCTGCCCGCACCCACCGCCTCGCGCCTGCGGGCCCCGTCGTGGCGCGACTCCCGGTTGCTGGTCGGTGTCCTGCTCGTCCTCCTCTCGACGGTGGCCGGCTCGCTCGTCGTGGCGCGCGCGGACGACCGGGTCCCCGTGTGGGCGGCGGCCCGTGCCATCACGCCCGGGCAGCGGCTCGTCGCCTCCGACCTCACGGTGGTGCAGGTCCAGCTCGGCGACAGCGCGGCCGGCTACGTCGCCGCCGACCGGCCCCTCGCGGCCGACGCCTACGCGCTGCGCGAGCTGCGGACGGGCGAGCTGCTGCCCCGCAGCGCCGTCGGCGACGCGTCCGCCGTCGGCGTGCAGCAGGTGGCCCTGCGGGTCGACGGCACCTCGGCGGCCGCCCTGCGGCGCGGGTCGCTCGTCGACGTCTACGTCAACCGGCCCGAGGACGGTTCGGGCGGGGTGGGTGTCACACGCTACGCCGGGCCCGAGCGCGTCCTCCAGCGCGTGTCGGTCGCCGCGGTCGCCGAGGACGACGGCGTGCTCGCCGGTGCCGAGCAGACCCGGCCGGTGCAGGTGATGGTGCCGAGTGCCGACGTCCGCGACCTCGTGTCCGCCGTCGACGACGGTGCCCGCATCACGCTCGTCCCGGTGCCGGGTGGCGTCCCGTGACGACCCTCCTCACCGCGCTCACGCATCGCCACGAGGCCCACTTCGTCGAGGTCCTCGGGGCCGCCCGCGGGCTGACGCTCGTCCGGCGCTGCGCCGACCTCGCCGAGCTCCTGTCGGCGGGGGCCGCCGGGGTCGCGCGCGTCGCCGTGGTCTCGCCCGACCTGCGCGGGCTCGACCGGGACGCGCTGCGGCACCTCGCCGGCCACGGGGTGCGGGTCGCGGGGCTGGTCGCCGCCGACGACGAGGAGGGGGAGCGCCGCCTGCGGCAGCTGGGGGTCGCCACGCTGCTGCACCCCGACGACGGCCCCGACGCGGTCGACGCGGCGCTGTCGGCGCTCGCGGACGCCACGACCTCGCGCCGGCCCGACGACGAGGACCCGACGCAGGACGACCCGGTGCCTCAGGCGCCCGGACGCCCGACGCCCGTGACGGTGGTCTGGGGGCCGACCGGCGCGCCGGGGCGCACGACCGTCGCCGTCACGGTGGCGGCGGCCCTCGCGGCCGACGGTGTCCGCACCCTCCTCGTCGACCTCGACACGTGGGGGGCGTCGGTGGCGCAGGTGCTGGGCCTCGTCGACGAGGCGCCCGGGGTGGCGGCCGCCGCCCGCGCCTCCGAGCAGGGGACCCTCGACGTCCCGGCGCTGGCCCGCCTGGCGCCCGAAGCGCTCCCGGGGCTGCGGGTGCTCACCGGGCTGCCCCGCGCCGACCGGTGGCCGGAGCTGCGGACGGCCGCGGTCGAGGACCTCCTGCGCCTGGCCCGCGGGATCGTCGACCACGTGGTCGTCGATGCCGGCTTCGCGATCGAGGACGACGAGGAGCTGAGCTACGACACGGCCGCCCCGCGCCGCAACGCCGCGACGCTGGCCGCCCTCGAGGCCGCCGACGCCCTCGTCGTCGTCGGCGCCGCGGACCCCGTCGGGCTCCAGCGGCTGGTCCGCGCCGTCCAGGAGGTGGCGCTCGTCGCCGCGCCCCCGCCCCTCGTCGTCGTCAACAAGTTGCGGGCCTCGGCCGCCGGGCCGCGGCCCGAGCGCACCATTCGTGACGTGCTGGGGCGCTTCGCCGGCCTCGAGGAGGTGCGGATGCTGCCCTGGGCGCCCGACGACTGCGACGAGTCGGTGCTGACCGGCCGCACGCTCACCGAGGTCCGGCCCCGTGGCGCGCTGACGCTCGCCCTCACGGCGCTCGCCGCCGCGCTCGACCCCCGCTGCGCCGACACGTCGACCACCGCCCGTCACGGCCGACGGCGCCGGGCGGCGGTCTGACACCATAGGGCCGTGGCCGACCGACTCAGCGCGCTCGACGCGTCCTTCCTGCGCCTGGAGGACGCGACCACCCCGATGCACGTCGGCTCGGTCATGGTCTTCGACGTGCCGGCCGAGGGCTTCGACTACGCGACGCTCGTCGACCTCATCAGCGAGCGCATCGCCCACGTCCCGCGCTACCGCCAGCGCATCAAGACCGTGCCCGCCGGCCTCGGCAACCCGGTGTGGGTCGACGACCGCTCGTTCGACCTCAGCTACCACGTGCGCCGCAGCGCCCTGCCGCGTCCCGGCTCCGACGAGCAGCTCGAGGAGCTCGTCGCCCGCATCCTGCCGCGCCCCCTGGACCGCTCGCGCCCGCTCTGGGAGGTCTACCTCGTCGAGGGGCTCGCCGACGGCCGCTTCGCGATCATCACCAAGAGCCACCACAGCCTCGTCGACGGCGTCAACGGCGTCGACATCGGCGGCGTCATCGTCGACGGCCGCCCGGGTGGTGGTGACGGTGTCCTCGCGACGTGGCGGCCGCGCCCCGAGCCGACATCGGCCGAGCTGCTCGTCGGCGCCCTCGCCGAGGTCGTGCGCACCCCCAGCCAGCTCGTCGACACCCTCCGCAGCGGGGCCGTCGACGTCGCCCGCACCGCCGGCAAGGTCGCCTCGGTGGCCGGCGAGGTCGTCTCGACCCTCGCCCGCGTCTCCGCCCGCCCGGCGCCCGACTCGCCGCTCAACGCCTCCGTCGGCCGCGCCCGCCGCTACGTCATGGTCGGCACCGACCTCGACGACTACCGCACGGTGCGCACCCGCCTGGGCCAGGGCTCCTTCGCCGACGAGGTGACGGTCAACGACGTCGTCCTCGCCACCGTCGCCGGTGCGTTCCGGTCCTGGCTGCTGACCCGTGGCGAGCCCGTCTACCCCGGCACCACCGTCCGCGCGCTCGTGCCGGTCTCGGTGCGCCCGGCCGACGACGCCCCGGCCCACGTCGGCGCCGAGGTCACCGCCTGCTTCGTCGACCTGCCCGTCGGCGAGCCCAAGGCCTCGATGCGCCTGCACCAGATCGCCTTCTCGATGCGCCAGCAGACCGAGGGCGGGGGACGCCGGGCGGTCTCGGCCGAGGCGCTCGCCGGGGTCGGCGGCTTCGCGCCGCCGACGCTGCACGCGCTCGGCGCGCGGCTCGGCGGGATGGTCTCGCGCCGGCTGCACAACGTCGTCATCACCAACGTCCCCGGCCCGCAGACGCCCCTGTACGCCGACGGCGCGCAGATGGTCGCGACCTACCCCGTGACGCCGCTCGGCGCCGGGCAGGCGCTCTCCATCGGGCTGACCTCCTACGACGGCGGCGTCTACTACGGCCTGTACGCCGACCGCGACGCGATGCCGGACGCCGACGTGCTCGGCCGCGGCATCGTCGACTCGCTCCAGGAGCTGCTCGACGCCCCCCGCCCGCGCGGCCGCCGGCGCGCGTGAGCGACCCCACGAGGAGGACCCGATGGCCCTGACCCGCGTCTACCTGCCGCTCACCGCGGCCGACCTCGAGGCGCTCGCCGACGGACGCGACCTCGGCACGCCCCCGGTCCCCGCGCACGGCGTGACGCCCGCGCTCGGCACGCCCGGCCTCGTCACCGACGAGGAGGAGCTCGAGCACCTCGCCTGGGAGGCCGCGGCCGACGAGGCCGAGGCGCTGCGCGACCGCGACGAGCGCCGCGTCGTCGCGTCGGCCGACCTCGACGCCGGCGTCGTGTCCGTCCCGTCCGACGGCGACGTGCCTTCGCGCGTCGAGCTGCTCGCCGTCGTGCCGCGCTCGCGGATCGTCTCCTTCCACGTCGACGAGTCGGCCGGCGACACCGGCACGGCCGACCTGCTGTGGTTCGACGTCACCGAGCTCGGCGACGTCCTCGACCTCCTCGCCCGGGACTGAGGCTCCGCCCGGCCCGCCCGGGGCGAGTTGCGTCCCCCCGAGGCCGGGCGCGAGAGTGGGGCGTCCCGACATCGTGACCCGAACGAGGTGCCCCACCCCATGGACGCTGTGACCCAGGTCCCCGCCCCCACCAACGAGCCCGTCCGCGACTACGCGCCGGGCAGCCCCGAGCGCGCGGCCGTCGAGCAGGCCCTCGTCGAGCTCGCCGCCGAGCGCCACGAGCTGCCGCACACCATCGGCGGCAAGCGCGTCATGGGCGGGGGGAAGAAGTTCGAGGTCCGCCAGCCGCACAACCGTCGTCACGTCCTCGGTGTCTCCAAGGGCGCCACGAAGGCCGACGCCGTCGCCGCCGTGGACGCCGCCCGTGCCGCGGCCCCGGGCTGGCGCGACCTCTCCTTCGACGACCGCGCCGCCATCCTCCTCAAGGCCGCCGACCTGCTCGCCGGCCCGTGGCGCGCGCGGCTCAACGCCGCGACGATGCTCGGCCAGAGCAAGACCGCCTACCAGGCCGAGATCGACGCCGCGTGCGAGCTGATCGACTTCTGGCGCTTCAACGTCCACTTCGCCCGCCAGATCATGGCCGAGCAGCCGCCGGCCAACAGCGCCGGCGTGTGGAACCGCAGCGACCACCGCTCGCTCGAGGGCTTCGTCTACGCGGTGACCCCGTTCAACTTCACCGCCATCGCCGGCAACCTCCCGACCGCCCCGGCGCTCATGGGCAACACCGTCGTCTGGAAGCCGTCGCCCACGCAGCAGCTCGCCGCGCAGCTGACGATGGAGCTGCTCGAGGAGGCGGGGATGCCCCCGGGCGTCATCAACCTCGTGACCGGCGACGGCGTCGTGGTCTCGGACGTCGTCCTGTCGCACCCCGACTTCGCCGGCCTGCACTTCACCGGATCGACCGCCACGTTCCAGTCGCTGTGGCGCACCATCGGCGAGAACCTCACCGGATACCGCCACTACCCGCGCATCGTCGGTGAGACCGGCGGCAAGGACTTCGTCCTGGCGCACCCGAGCGCGGACGTCGACGTCCTGCGCACCGCCCTCATCCGGGGTGCCTTCGAGTTCCAGGGCCAGAAGTGCTCGGCCGCGTCGCGCGCCTACGTGCCGCGCTCGCTGTGGAAGAAGATGCGCGACGACCTCGTCCAGCTGACCGACGGCATCCCGATGGGCGACGTCACCGACCTGTCGAACTTCATGGGCGCGGTCATCGACGAGCGCGCGTACGCCAAGCACGTCGCGGCCATCGACCGCGCGCACGCGACGAGCCACCTCGACGTCGTCGCCGGCGGCACCTACGACGACTCGCAGGGCTGGTTCGTCCGCCCGACGATCGTCGAGAGCAGCGACCCGACCGACGAGATGTTCACGACCGAGTACTTCGGCCCGATCCTCGCGGTCCACGTCTATCCGGACCGCCAGTACGACAAGGTCCTCGACCAGATGGAGTCCGCGGCGCCCTACGCGCTGACCGGCGCCGTCATCGCCCAGGACCGCGCGGCGGTCGCCGACGCGATGCACCGCCTGCGCTTCGCCGCCGGCAACTTCTACGTCAACGACAAGCCGACCGGCGCCGTCGTCGGCCAGCAGCCGTTCGGCGGCGGGCGCGCGTCCGGCACGAACGACAAGGCGGGGTCGGCGGCCAACCTCATGCGCTGGACCTCGACGCGCTCGATCAAGGAGACGTTCGTCCCGCCGACCGACCACCGCTACCCGCACATGGGCTGACCCCCCGGCCCCACCTTTTCGGGGTCACCCCGAGATGTCCACGAGACCCCGGCTCCGAGCCGGGGTCTCGTGGACGTTCCGGGGTCTCGCGCCGCCCCGCACCCTCACCCTCCTCGTGGCGCGCTACACCGCAGTAGGTGTCGTGATCACGACGCTTACTGCGGTGTAGCCCGCGACGTCAGCGGCCGAGGCGCTCGCGCAGCAGGCCGACCTCGACGTCGACCGCGGCGTTGATGGGGTCCGCCGCCGCCTTCTCGATCTTGCCGCCGACGAAGGGGACGTTGGCCTTGAGCTCGGTGTCGAGGACCTCGGCCGAGCCGCTGCCGTCCGGCTCGAGGCGCAGCGTGCCCTTGAGCGTCAGCGGCGCGCCCTTGACGTGCAGGTCGACGACGGCCTCGCGGGAGCCGTCGGCGGCCGGGGCACCCCAGTCGTAGCTCTCGATGACGGTGAGCGTCGCGCCGACGAAGGAGCGGGCGACGTCGGGCAGCCCGTCGGCGGGCAGCTCACGCGTCGTCGCGACCCGGTGCCCGACGGCGCTCTGCGTGACGTCGGCGCTCCACGCGCCACCGCCGGTCGTCGCCTCGCACTTGGCCTCCTGGAAGCCGCGGTCGGTGAGCAGGGCGTAGACCTCCTCGGGGGTCGCGTCCAGCTGCTCTCGCCTCGTCAGTCGCACTCGGTCCGTCCTCGCAGGTCGCAGGAGGGCGGGCCGCACCGGGCCCGCCTCGGGTCCGGCGATCCTCTCACCCGCGCCGCAGCGTGTGGGAGAGCGCGGCGAGGCGGTCGGTCGAGGCACGCAGGTCGGCGAGGAGCAGGTCGCGCCGTCGTCGGTGCTGGTGCAGCACGAGGGTGAGCTCGGCCGCGATGCGCTCGGCCGCCGCGTCGCCGTCGGCGACCGCGCCCGCGTCGGCCTCTCCGCGCACGCCCCACGCGGGCACGACGCGTCCGTCCCGCACGACGAGCCCGGCGGCCGCCGCGCGCTCCTCGACCCTTCGGCCCCGCGCCACGAGGTCGGCGAGGTCGGTCGCCCGGTCCTGCAGCTCGCGCCCCATCCGCTCGAGTTCCTCGGCCGTGGTGACGGCCGCCGCGGCGACCTCGGCCCCGCGACGCCGCGTGGCGACCGATGCGCGCCCGGGCCAGCCGTCGCCGAGCTCCTCGACCGGCGGGCCGAGCGTACGGCCCGATGCCGCCAGCCGTCGCGCGACGTCGGCGACCGCAGCGGCGCAGGCCGAGAGCGAGGCCGGGTCACCGGGGACGACGCTCATCGCCGGGCCTCGTCGTCGCGCCACGCGGGCAGGGGGATGACGGGTGCGGTCGCGCCGGGCGCCTCGGCCCGGGTCGGAGCAGCGTGCGGTGCCAGCGCGGCGGCCACCTCGTCGGCGGCCTCGCCGAGCGCGCGCAGGGTGTCGGCGGCCTGGTCGAGCCAGTCGTCCAGGACGCGCTGCGGGCGCGGCTCGCCGGTGACGACGAGGCACGCGAGCAGGTCGTCCTCGGCCGCGGGCAGCAGGCCGCGCAGCGCGTCGAGCCGGTCGAGCGCGGTCCGGGCGAGCGAGGGGTCGGGACCGAGGGGCACAGCGCCACGGTAGCCACATCGGTCACACCGGCCGCGCAGTTGCCCACAGGCTCCCCGCGCCGCGTAGCGTCGCCGCGTGAGCACTCCCGACCTCGGCGCCGACGCCGCGGCCCTGACCGCCGAGCTCGTCGCCACCGACTCGGTCAACCCGGGCCTCGTGCCGGGCGCCGCGGGCGAGGCCGCGGTCGTCGACCTCCTGGACCGGCGGCTGGCGGCATCCGGCTTCGACACCCACCGCGTCACGCCGTCCGGCCACCCCGACCGGCCGAGCCTGCTCGCCGTCGGCCCGGGGGAGCCCGGGACGCCGTGCCTCGTCCTCACCGGCCACGTCGACACGGTCGGCACCGACGGGATGGACGCGCCGTTCACCCCCGTGGTCGACGGCGACCGCCTCGACGGCCGCGGGGCCTGCGACATGAAGGGCGGCGTCGCGGCCGTCGTCGTCGCCGCCGAGGAGCTCGTGCGCCGCACCGCGCCGGTGCACATCGTCCTCGCGCTCGTCGCCGACGAGGAGGACCTCAGCCTCGGCACCGAGTCCGTCCTCGAGGCCCTCCCGCGCCTCGGCCTCGCCCCGGACGCCGCGCTCGTCGCCGAGCCGACGTGGCTGTCCCGCACCGCCTCCCTGCGCGGCTACGCGGTCGCCGAGGTCACGCTGACCGGCCGGGCCGCGCACTCGTCCCAGCCGGAGGAGGGCGTCAACGCCGTGGCCCACCTCGGGCGCCTCCTGGCCGCGGTCGAGGAGCGCGGCCACCACGTCGTGGCGTCCGGCGGCTCGCTCATGGTCACCGTGGCCTCGGGCGGCGAGTCGCCCTTCGTCCTCGGCCGCTCGGCCCGCGCGGTCGTCGAGCGACGCACGGTGGCGGGCGAGGCCGCCGACTGCGTGCTCTCCGAGCTCGACGAGCTCCTCGACGGGCTGCGCGCGGACGACCCCACGGTCGACGCCCGCGTGCGGCTCGTCGTCGCCCGCGAGGCCTGGCGGCTCGACGACGCCGGGCCGGCCGCAGCGCTGGCCGACTCCCTCGACGCCGCGCTCGCCGCCGAGGGCGTCGAGCAGCCCCCGCCCCTCGACGCGCCCTACTGGATGGAGGCGACGCTCTGGCAGGCGGCGGGCGTGCCGGCCCTCGTGTGCGGACCGGCCGGTGGGGGCCTCCACGCCGCCGACGAGTGGGTCGACCTCGGGCAGGTCCGCCGCTTCACCCGCGCCCTCGTGGCCGCGGCCGAGGCATGGGGGAGCGGTCGTGCCGACTGACCCGCGCGGGCTGCGGTCGGACGCCCCCCTGCTCGATGCCTGGCTGCGTTTCCACGAGGACGCACCGACGCCGTTCACCATCCCCGGGCACAAGCAGCGTCACGACCTCGTCGGCGACGTCGTGGCCGGGGACGTCCCGCTCTACGCCGGCCTCGACACGATGAAGCTGTCGCGCGGCGTGCTCCACGACGCCGAGCGGCGGGCGGCGCGGGCCTGGGGTGTCGACCTCTGCCGCTTCTCGGTCGGTGGTTCGACGCACGGCAACCAGGCCGTGGCCCTCGCGCTCGGGCGCCCCGGTGACGAGGTCGTCGTCTCGCGGACGCTGCACCGCTCGATGCTCCTCGGGCTCGTCCTCGCCGGGCTCGTGCCGGTCTGGGTGCGTCCCGAGGTCGACCCGGCCCACGGGCTGCCGGTGGGGGTGGCCCCGACGGCGGTCGACGCCGCCCTGCGTGAGCACCCCCGCGCCGTGGCCGTGCTCGTCGGCGACCCCTCCTACGTCGGCACCGTCGGCGACGTCGCCGGCCTCGCCGACGTTGCTCACGCCCACGACGTGCCGCTCGTCGTCGACGCGGCGTGGGGAGCCCACCTCGGCTTCCACCCCGACCTGCCGCCGCACGCCCTCGCCCTCGGCGCCGACGTCGTCGTCACGAGCGCGCACAAGGCGCTGCCGGCGGTCTCGCAGGGTGCCCTCGTCCTGGCCAGGTCCGGCCGCATCGACCCCCGCCGCCTCGACGCCGGCGTGGAGGCGACGGCCACGACGAGCCCGGCCGGCGGCATCCTCGCGTCGGTCGACGCGGCGCGGGCCCTGCTGGAGCGTGACGGCGCGGCGCTGCTCGGGCCGGTCCTCGAGGCGGTCGACGCCGCCCGCGCGCGGCTGGGCGAGGTCGACGGGCTCGTCGTCCTCGACGGCCCGGGCACCGACCCCCTGCGGCTGACCCTCGTCCTGCCCGGCGCCGGTGTCGACGGCAACGCCGTCGAGGCCGACCTCCTGCGCCGCGGCCTGCCGCTCGAGATGGCCGACCGCGACACCCTCTGCGCGATGGTCACGCTCGCCGACACACCCGCCGGCGTCGCCGCGCTCGCCGACGCGCTGCTCGAGTCCCTCGCGCGTCGGCGCGGCCCGGCCCGCCCCCTTGCCCCGAGCGGCGTCTGGGCGGTCGACCCGGAGACCGCCAGCACGCCGCGCGAGGCCTTCTTCGCCCCGCGCGAGACCGTGCCGCTGGAGGCCGCCGTCGGCCGGGTGAGCGCCGAGCTCGTGGCCCCCTACCCGCCCGGCGTCCCGGTGCTGGCGCCCGGCGAGCGCGTCACCGTCGCGTCCCTCGACGCCCTGCGCGCCGCCCGCGCGGCGGGCAGCCGCATCGCCTACGCCGCCGACCCGAGCCTGGCCACGCTCGACGTCGTCGCCCACTGAGCCGGGGTCGACGACCGCGCAAGAACCGTCCCGCCGACGAGACACCCGCGCCGCAACCCCGGGCGGCCCCGGCGAGCGCGGGTGGATAGGCTCGGTGGCACCCACGAGGACGTGGCCACCGCGCGTGCGGTGCCACCCGCGACGAAGGAGTGCCACCGCACCATGTCGACCGCCCCGGCCACCCACCGCGAGGAGATCCTCGCGCCGATCGCGGCAGCGTACGAGGAGCTGGCACCCGACGGCTGGGGGCGCGACTTCCTCGAGCGGTACTTCCGCCACACGCCCCTCGACGAGCTGACCTCGCGCACGCCGGACGTCTTCGCGGGGGTCGCCCACAGCCACCTGCGCCTCGCCCGCACCCGCCCCCCGGGCACCGCCAACGTCCGCGTCTACAACCCGAGCAGCGACACCGACGGCTGGTCCAACCCGCGCACGATCGTGCAGGTCGTCACCGACGACATGCCCTTCCTCGTCGACTCCGTCACCGGCGCCCTCGTCCAGGCCGGCATCGACATCCACCTGATCGTCCACCCGCAGCTGGTTGTCGTCCGCGACGCCGTCGGCGAGCTGACCTCGGTCGCCGACCGCGACATCACGAAGGGCTTCCGCAGCGGGGCCGTCGGCGAGCTCGCCGAGTCCTGGATGCTGCTCTCGATCGACCGCGAGAGCGACGAGGAGCGGCGCGCCGAGATCGAGCGCACCATCCGTGAGGTGCTCGAGGACGTGCGGCAGTCGGTCGAGGACTGGCCGAAGATGCGCAGCCGCTGCCTCGTGCTGGCGGCCGAGCTCGAGGGCGGCCAGGCCACCGGGGTCGACCCCGAGGAGGTCGCGCTCGCCGTCCGCTTCCTGCGCTGGATGGCCGACGACCACTTCACCTTCCTCGGCTACCGCGAGTACACGCTCGACGAGCGCGGTGGCGGCGAGGTCATCGCACCGGTCACCGGCACGGGTCTCGGTCTCCTGAGGGCGGACCCGCCGCTCGGCGCCGACCCGGACCTCCTCAGCCCCGAGGCGTCGCACATCGCGCACACCCGCGAGCTGCTCGTCCTCACGAAGGCCAACTCGAAGTCGACGGTCCACCGCGTCGCCCACCTCGACTACGTCGGCGTCAAGACGCTCGACGAGCGCGGCGAGGTCGTGGGGGAGCGCCGCTTCCTCGGCCTCTACGCGTCCACCGCGTACACCGAGTCGGTGATGCGCGTCCCGCTCGTCGCCGAGAAGGTGCAGGCGGTCATCGACCGCTCCGGGCTCGCCGCCGACAGCCACACCGGCAAGGACCTGCTCGAGGTCCTCGAGAACTACCCGCGCGACGAGCTCTTCCAGGCCGGCGTCGAGAACCTCTACGAGACGGCGCTCGCGGTCACGCAGCTGCAGGAGCGACGCCGCACCAAGCTCTTCATCCGCGAGGACGACTTCGGCCGCTACGCCTCGTGCCTCGTGTTCATCCCGCGCGACCGCTACAACACCGCCGTGCGCCTGCGGATGGCGGACATCCTCAAGGACACCTTCGGTGGCGTCGAGGTCGAGTTCTCGGCGCGGGTCAGCGAGTCCGCCCTCGCCCGACTGCAGTTCGTCGTCCGGGTCGCGAAGGGCCAGCGCATCCGCACCCTCGACCGCGCCGAGCGCGATGCCCTCGAGCAGCGCCTCGTCGAGACCAGCCGCACCTGGGCCGACCGCCTCGGCGACGCGCTCGTCACGAAGTACGGCGAGGAGGACGGCGACCGGCTGATGAGCCGCTTCGGCCGGGCGTTCCCCAACGCCTACGAGGAGTCGTTCTCGGTCGTCCAGGGCATCGCCGACATCAGCCACCTCGACCGGCTCGGCGCCGACCGGGGCACGAGCGTCGCGCTCTACCGGCCGCTCGGTGCGCCGGACGACATCCGCCGCTTCAAGCTCTTCCGCGTCGAGCCGCTGTCGCTCACCGACATCCTGCCGATCTTCACGCACATGGGCGTCGAGGTCGTCGACGAGCAGCCCTTCCAGGTCGAGCGCGGCGACGGCTCGTCCCTCCACGTGTACGACTTCGGCCTGCGCGTCCCCGACCACGAGATGTGGGACTCCTGCTCGCACGACCGGCTGCGCGACCTCTTCGAGGAGGCCGTGGCCGCGGTCTGGGACGGCCGGGCCGAGTCGGACGGCTTCAACAAGCTCGTCCTCGGCGCGCAGCTGACCTGGCGCCAGGTCGTCGTGCTGCGCACCGTCGCGAAGTACCTGCGCCAGACCCGGGCCACGTACTCGCAGGACTACCTCGAGGACGCGCTCGTCGCCCACCCCGGCATCGCGCGCGACCTCGTCGAGCTGTGGGAGACCCGCTTCGACCCCGACGCGTTCACTGCCGACGAGGTCGGCACGATGGCGCGCGACGAGGCCGAGGAGGAGGTCGCCCGGCGCGTCACCGAAGCCCTCGACGACGTCTCGAGCCTCGACCACGACCGCATCGTCCGTGCCTTCCTCGGCGTCATCCGCGCCGGGCTGCGCACGAACTTCTACCAGCGCGGCCGTGACGGCGCCGACCACCACGCGTACGTGTCGGTCAAGCTCGACCCGCGCGCCGTGCCCGACCTGCCCGCTCCCAGACCGCAGTTCGAGATCTTCGTCTACAGCCCGCGGGTCGAGGGCGTGCACCTGCGCTTCGGTCCCGTCGCCCGCGGTGGCCTGCGCTGGTCGGACCGGCGCGAGGACTTCCGCACCGAGGTGCTCGGCCTGGTCAAGGCGCAGATGGTCAAGAACGCCGTCATCGTGCCGACCGGCTCCAAGGGCGGCTTCTACGCCAAGCAGCTGCCCGACCCCGCCGTCGACCGCGAGGCGTGGCTCGAGGAGGGCAAGGCGGCCTACCGCCTCTTCATCTCGGGCCTGCTCGACGTCACCGACAACCGCGTCGCCGGCGCCGCCGTCCCGCCCGAGCGCGTCGTGCGCCACGACGGCGACGACACCTACCTCGTCGTCGCGGCCGACAAGGGCACCGCGACCTTCTCCGACATCGCCAACGGCGTCGCGCAGTCGTACGGGTTCTGGCTCGACGACGCCTTCGCCTCCGGCGGCTCGGCCGGCTACGACCACAAGGCGATGGGCATCACCGCCCGCGGCGCCTGGGAGTCGGTCAAGCGGCACTTCCGCGAGATGGGCCACGACACCCAGACCGAGGACTTCACGGTCGTCGGCGTCGGCGACATGAGCGGCGACGTCTTCGGCAACGGGATGCTCCTCTCGGAGCACATCCGGCTCGTCGCGGCGTTCGACCACCGGCACGTGTTCGTCGACCCCAACCCGGACGCGGCCACCTCGTTCGCCGAGCGCCGGCGGCTGTTCGACCTGCCGCGCTCGTCGTGGGACGACTACGACCACACGCTCGTCTCCGAGGGCGGCGGCATCTTCCCGCGCACGCTCAAGTCGGTGCCGGTCTCGCCGCAGATGCGCGAGGCCCTCGGCCTCGCCGACGGCGTGCGGTCGATGACGCCCGCCGAGCTCATCCACGCGATCCTCCTCGCGCCGGTCGACCTGCTGTGGAACGGCGGCATCGGCACCTACGTCAAGGCCTCGACCGAGGACCACCTCGAGATCGGCGACCGCGCCAACGACGCGATCCGCGTCAACGGCGACGAGCTGCGGGTCAAGGTCGTCGGCGAGGGCGGCAACCTCGGTCTCTCGCAGCTGGGTCGGATCGAGGCGGCGTTCCACGGGGTGCGCGTCAACACCGACGCGATCGACAACTCCGCGGGCGTCGACACCTCCGACCACGAGGTGAACATCAAGATCCTCCTCGGTGAGGTCGTCCGCGACGGCGGCATGGACATCGCGCAGCGCAACGAGCTGCTCGCGTCGATGACCGACGACGTCGCCGAGCACGTCCTGCGCGACAACTACGAGCAGAACGTCCTGCTCGGAAACGCCCGCGCGCAGGAGCACGGGATGGTCAGCGTCCACGAGCGCTTCATGCACTGGCTCGAGGACCGCGGGCTGCTCGACCGGGGGCTTGAGTTCCTCCCTGTCGACAGCGAGCTCGAGAAGCGGCAGAACGCCGGCCTCGGCCTCAAGAGCCCCGAGTTCTCGGTGCTCGTCGCCTACGCCAAGCTCGCGCTCAAGGAGGACATCCTCGCGAGCTCCATCCCCGACGACCCGTACTTCGAGGCGACGCTGGCGGAGTACTTCCCGCCGCCGATCCGCGAGCGCTTCTCGGGCCAGCTCGGCGAGCACCCGCTGCGCCGCGAGATCATCACCAACTCGGTGGTCAACTCGATGGTCAACCGCGGCGGCATCACCTTCGCCTACCGGGCGCAGGAGGAGGCCGGGGCGACGCCGGAGCAGGTGACGCGGGCCTTCGTCGTCGCGCGCGAGGTGTTCGGCCTAGCCGACTTCGTGCGCCGCGTCGAGGCGCTCGACAACGTCGTGCCGACCTCGGCGCAGACGGCGCTCTACCTCGAGTTCCGCCGGCTGCTCGACCGCACCGTGCGCTGGTTCCTCTCGGCGCGGCCCTCGCAGCTCGACATCGGCGCCGAGGTCGAGCGGTTCGCCGGCGTCGTCCAGGAGCTCGCGCCGACGGTGCCCGACCTCCTGCGCGGCACCGAGCGGACGCGGTTGGACGAGAACGCCGCCCGGCTCCAGGAGGCCGGCGTGCCGGAGGACCTCGCGGTGCACGCGGCGTCGCTGCTCGACCAGTTCTCGCTGCTCGACATCACCGACATCGCCGCCGACACCGGCCGCGAGCCGACCGACGTCGCCCCGCTGTACTACCTCGTGTCCGAGAAGTTCGGCATCGACGGCATGCTCGGCAAGGTCACCCGCCTGCCGCGCGAGGACCGCTGGGACGCCCTGGCCCGTGGCGCGCTGCGCGACGACCTCTACGCCGTGCTCGAGTCGCTGACCCGCTCGGTCATCGAGACCTCGGGCTCGGGCGACGTCGACGCGCACGACCCGGCGGCGCAGTACGCGGCGTGGCGCGAGGCCAACGGCGAGTCGGTCGACCGGGCGACGTCCGCGCTCGCGGGCATCGTGCGGCTCGAGCAGCCGAACATCGCGGCCCTGTCGGTCGCGCTGCGGACGCTGCGCTCCGTCATCCGGGTGGGCGCGTCGAGCTGACCACGCGTGACCTAGGCTCGGCGGCGTGAGCACGCTCGCCGAGATGCTGCGGACGACGTCGGACCTCGAGCCGATGGAGTCCGAGTGGCTGCACCTCCTCGCGGGGGACTGGCAGCTCGTCGCCGACCTGTCGTTCGCCGACCTCGTCCTCTGGGTGCGCGGCGGCCTCGACGGCTGGCGGGCCGTCGCGCACGTCCGCCCGAACACCGGCCCGATGGTGTTCTACGACGACATCGTCGGGCGCGGCTCGACCCGCCAGCGGGCGGCGATGCTCGACAACGCCGCCCGCCAGCGCCGGATCGTCGCCGCCCCCGTGCCGACGGTCCGCGAGGACATGTCGATCCGCGAGGACGCCGTGCCGGTGCTGTGCGGCGAGCGGGTCATCGCGGTCGTCACGCGGCACACCAACCTCACCGGCGGGCGCACCCCGAGCCGCCTCGAGCTGACCTACCGCGACCTCGCCGACTCGATCCTGCGGATGGTCGCCACGGGCGAGTTCCCCTCACCGTCGGCCCCGACCGGGCTGCGCCGCGGCGCGCCGCGGGTCGGTGACGGCGTCATCCACCTCGACCCCGACGGCGTCGTGCGCTACGCCAGCCCCAACGCGGTCTCGGCCGTGCACCGGATGGGCCACGTCGGCGACGTGATGGGCGAGACGCTCGCCAAGGTCGTCACCGACCTCGTCGCGGCGGGGGAGCGGGCGGTCGACGAGTCGCTGGCCGTCGTCGTCATGGGCCGCGCGTCCTGGCGCACCGAGGTCGAGACGGCGAGCGCGACGGTGACGATGCGCGCCATCCCCCTCACGTTGAACGGGGTGCGGACCGGCGCGATGATCCTCCTGCGCGACGTCTCCGAGCTGCGCCGGCGCGAGCAGGAGCTGCTGACCAAGGACGCGACGATCCGCGAGATCCACCACCGGGTGAAGAACAACCTCCAGACGGTCGCCGCGCTGCTGCGCCTGCAGGCCCGCCGGGTGCCCCAGGAGGACGCGCGGGCGGCGCTCGACGAGGCGGTGCGCCGGGTGGCGGTCATCGCGACGGTGCACGAGACGCTGTCGTCGGGCTTCGACGAGACCGTGTCGTTCGACGAGATCGCCCTGCGTGGCCTGCGCGCGGTCGTCGAGGTCGCGGTGCGCGAGCACCACGTCGACAGCCGCTTCGAGGGCTCGTTCGGGCGGGTGCGCGCCGAGGACGCGACCGCGCTGGCGATGGTCATCTCCGAGCTCGTCCAGAACGCCATCGAGCACGGGCTCGAGGACCGCGACGGGTCGATCGTCGTCAAGGTCGACCGTCGGCCGGCCGACGGCGGCGACGAGCTGACCGTGTCGGTCACCGACGACGGCGCCGGCCTGCCCGCGGGTTTCCGCCCGGGGATGGCCGGGCTCGGCACGAAGATCGTCACCTCGTTCGTCCAGGACCTGCGCGGGCGCATCCGCTGGGAGAACACGCAGCCGCACGGGACGAAGGTGGAGTTCGTCGCAAAGCTGCGCCCGCTCGGCGGCCGCTGACTCGCGGCGCCGGGCGGGCGCAGGCGGTGGTGCTGGTGGGGGCTGTCGTCAGCCGGCGCGGCGGGCGCGGGCGTTCCGGCGCTTGAGGGCGCGGCGCTCGTCCTCGGACATGCCGCCCCAGACGCCGGCGTCCTGGCCGGACTCGATCGCCCACTTGAGGCAGGTGTCGAGGACCTCGCAGCGACGGCAGACAGCCTTGGCCTCCTCGATCTGAGCGATCGCCGGGCCGGTGTTCCCGATCGGGAAGAACAGCTCGGGGTCCTCGTCGAGGCAGGCAGCGCGGTCGCGCCAATCCATGGATGGAGCTCCTTGGTCGGGGTCACAGAAGTCGGTCGAGCACCGGCAGTGAGGGGTGGGCTGCAGGGTTCGTCATGCGGTGGGATGCGCCCTTGCAGCCCGGTGACGGACGTGTTTCGCACAGACGTCCGTGGCGTTACTCTACCGTGACGTACCCAATCGCGGCTAGGGGATACCCCCGGTCGTTCCGGGTGTCGGTGCTCACCACGGCTCAACGGGTGGACGGGGGCCACGTGTTCCCGAGGGGTGGGGTAGGACCACGCGAGGCCCGAGCGTAGCGCTCGCCTAGGCTGCTGCGGTGCCTCCGCAACCGCCTTTCGACGCGGCCCCGGCGCCCACGCCCGGGCCCCGACGCGTCGCCGCCGCGCTCTGCGGCGTGCAGTCGCTCGCGCTGCTCGCGTTCGCCGCGTTCTACGTCTACGAGCTGGCCATCGGGGAGGGCAGCGACGCCGGCCGGGTCGTGATGTCGGCCCTGCTCATCCTCCTCGGCGCGGTCGGCCTCGGGCTGCTCGCCAAGGGCTGGCTCGGCGAGCGCCGCTGGCCGCGCACGCCGACCGTCGTCTGGGACCTGCTGCTCCTGCCGGTCGGTGCGAGCATCCTCCAGGCCGGGCGCACCGGCCTCGGCTGGGGCGTCCTCGGCCTCGCCCTGGCCACCCTCGGCGCGGCGCTGCTGGCGCGCGTGCCGGACGTGGAGTTCGACGACCCCGCCTGACGGCGTCCCGAGCGGACAGCGGTCCACTCGAAGGATGGTCGCCGCCACCACCGGCCAGGAAGCCGCTGCCCTGCTGCGCTGACGCGTGCTGCGCGGGTCAGGCGCTCCGGAGCGGCTGGATGAGCTCGAGCGCGTCGCCGAGGTGGTCCTTCTCGATCTCGAGGTCGTAGCGGGTCTGCAGGTTGAGCCAGAAGCGGTCGGTGGTGGCGAAGTAGCGGGACAGGCGGAGCGCGGTGTCCGCGGTGATCCGGCGCTTGCCGTGCACGATCTCGTTGATCCGCCGCGGGGGGACGCCGATGGAGACCGCCAGCCGGTGCTGGGTGACTCCCAAGGGTGCGAGGAACTCCTCGAGGAGAACCTCGCCCGGGTGGATGGGCGCGATGGTCGCCATGGGTGCCTCCTTCGGGCTAGTGGTAGTCGACGATCTGGACGTCTTCGGGACCGGCGGGGGTCCACACGAAACAGATGCGCCATTGCTGGTTGATGCGGATGCTGTGCTGACCCGCACGGTCACCCTTGAGCGCTTCCAACCGGTTGCCCGGTGGAACCGTGAGGTCGTCCAGGGCCTCGGCCGCATCGAGCATGACGAGCTTGCGAAGTGCGACACGTTCGATGCGGGGATCCAGCGTCCTGGTGTGTTGTCGTGCCCAGAGCCGTTCGGTGGGTGCGTCCCCAAACGACCTGATCACGGGATGAGCATAACGTCACGCGTTATGAGCCGACCAGCCGCGAAGAGTAGCTTCGGAGGTCGATGGATGCGGCCGCCAGCGTGTTCCTCCCGCAGCACGGCAGACGACATGGACGTCACGCCGCGCCCGTAGCCCGGTCGGAGAGCACGATGGTCGGCGCCCCGGTGTCGCCCACACGCTCCTCGAGCACCTGCAGGGGGGTGGCCTCGCCGTCGACGACGAGCAGGCCGCGCCCCGGCGGACCTCCGGTGGCGCGTGCGACGGCCGCGCGGGGGATGCCGACGAGGGCAGCGTCGTCGAGGGCCGGCTGGAGGAGCACGGCCGAGCCCAGCCGGGCCACGGTGACGTCGAGCCCGCGCAGTCGACCCGCGAGCACGCGCGAGGGGGAGGAGACGGCGAGCGCGCCGCCGTCTCGCTCGACCAGCGAGGCGATCCCGTCGAGGACGCGACCCATGTCCGTGTCGTCGAGCAGGTGGACGTCGTCGACGAGGACCAGCAGGTCCGGATGGGCCCGCCGGAGGTCGACGAGCCGCTCGGCGTCGTCGGGGCCGAACACGGGCCACGGGGGCGGAGGGCCCTCCGGTACCGCCATGGACGGCATCGGGCTCACCGTCGGTCGGCCCGTGACGAGCACGAGCGGTCGGCCTCGTCCGACGCTCGAGCGAGCCAGCACCCGTAGGGCGGTGGTCCGTCCGGAGCGGGAGCGCCCGGTCACGAGGAGCAGCCGCCCGTGCTCCGCCGGGCGCCAGGAGAAGGCAGCGGCCCGGGGGCCGGCGAGGCCGACGAGGAGACCGTCGTCCGGTGGCGCGGCCGGGTCCTCCGGGACATCGGCGCGGTGGACGCGGGTCGGCAGGGGCCGGTAGCTCCAGGGCAGTGTCGGCGGAGTCGTGACGGCGGACCCGCCCGCCGCGGCGACGACGTCGTCGGGTCCGACGAGGAGCACCTGCACCTCACGGTGGTCGTGGGCCCGCCACCCGCGGCCGGGAGGGGCGTCCGACGGCGTCGGCGTCGCCGGGAGCCCGAGCAGCGCGGCGTCGAGGGCGTCGGGCCGCCCCAGGAGGAGCGTCTCGCCGCCGAGCGCGGCCCACGTGGGGCGCAGCAGGTCCCGTCCGCCCGCGAGGAGCGCGTGCACGTCCGTGTCGCGCACGAGGCGCAGCACGCGCTCACGCCCCGAGGTGGCCGGGCCGGGGTCGTCCTCGAGCCGGTCGACCCCGTCGACGACGAGCAGCGTGGTCGATCCGCGGACGGAGCCCGACGACTGCTCCAGCCGGGACAGCAGTGCGTCGACGCCCACCGGGTCGGTCGGGTCGACCACCGAGCCCACCTGCGGGAGCGCCGCCAGCTCGCCGAGACCGGGTGGCGCGATGAGGTGGATCTCGAGCGGCTCGTCGTGAGCAGCGACAGCCGCGAGGACGAGCGCGCGCAGGGTGGCTGTCCGCCCGCTGCGCGAGGGTCCGACGACGCGCCACGTCGGGGTGGCCGACGACCAGGCCCACGCGCTGCGTCGCTGGCGGTGGGGCTCGTCGACGAGGGCCACCGTGCCGGCCGGGTGCTCGGCGGCCGGGGCCACGGCGGGGAGCGGCGGCACCCACGGGCGGCGCGGCGGCGTCGAGCCCAGGGCACGTGCGGCCCGTCGGACGAGGTCGACGACCGCACGGACCTCGGTGTCACGGCCCGTCGCGGCATCCTCTCCCCGCGGAGCCGCCGACGGCGGGTGGGGGGCCGGCTGAGGGACCCGGCCACCGGCCGCGGCACGGACCCGGACCTGGGGCGGGCGCGTGTCGGCGGGTGCGACGAGGGCCGCCTGGAACGGGCGCAGGACGCCGTCGCCGCCCCGACGCACACCACGGCCGGGACGGTCGGGAGGGACCAGCGCGGCGTCGTCCGACTCGACGACCAGGCACGAGTCGGCCCGGTCGCGGACGCGGAAGGCGATCCTCAGGGTGACGTTCGCCTGGATCTCGGCCCCCAGCGTCCCCGTGGGGCGCTGCGTCGCGAGGACGAGGTGGATGCCGAGCGAGCGGCCTTGGGCGGCCAGGCGGACGAGGGAGCCGACCGCGTCGGGGTGCGCGTCGACGAGGGCCCGCACCTCGTCGACGACGACGACGAGGCGGGGGAGCGCTGCCTCGTCCGACCGGGTGAGCCGCCGGGCGGTGTCGATGTCGGCGGCCCCGAGGTCCGCGAGCAGCTGCTCGCGGCGGCGCAGCTCGGCAGCGAGGGAGTCGAGCATCCGGTCGACGAGGTGGCTGTCGAGGTCGGTGACGAGACCGACCACGTGGGGCAGGTCCACGCACGGACCGAACGCCGCCCCACCCTTGAAGTCGACGAGCAGCAGGGTGACGTCGTCGGGGGAGGAGTCCAGCGCGAGGCCGGTCACGAGGGTGCGGAGGAGCTCGGACTTCCCCGAGCCGGTCGTGCCGCCGACGAGGACGTGGGGACCGTCCCGGTGCAGGTCGAGGCTCCACGGACCGTCTGCGTCGACCCCCACGGTCGCGGTCGGTGCCGTCGAGGTCGCCCATCGACGCAGCACCGCGTCCGGGTCGGTACCCAGCCCGAGCAGCTCGCTGCTGCGCGCCACCGCGGGCAGGGGGGCCCGGCCGGGCTCGTCCGGGCGCAGGGGGGCCAGGGCGCGGACGAGGCGGTCGAGCCACCCCTCCGAGGTCCCGTCCGCGACCAGCGCGGCCGCGGTCCCCGGGCCCGTGAGGGTGTACCTCCCCCCGCCGTCGTGCCGCAGCACGGCGGCGGAGCCGGTCGGGGCCGGTCCCGGCCCGGCGGAGAGGCAGAGCCCTCCGTCGGCGAGCACACCCGTCATCCGGCCGGCCGCGTCGGGCACGGTGGTGTCGGGGACGACGAGCAGCCGGCGTCCGGACCCTTCGCAGTGGGGGAGCAGGTGCAGCACACGCCATCCCGGGTCCGCCGGGCGGACGAGCTCGAGCGCGACCGACCCCGGGCCGTGGGCCACGACGACCTGCCCCACGAGGTGCCGGAGCACCGCCGCGGCGTCCTGGCCAGGGCCCTGGACGTGCAGTGCGCCGACGCGGCCGAGGTCGAGGCGGACAGGCGCGTCGACGAGGAGGGGGTGGTGCTCCACGCCCTCGGGGTCGACCACCGTCAGCTCGGCGTCCACCGCACCCAGCCCGAGGCGTAGGACGGGTGTCGCCGCTCCCGACCACAGGCGCGGACCGCCGTGCACCGCGGTCGTCAGCACCTCGTGCGCGTCGGGATGGTGCGCGAGGAGCAGGGTCCGCTCCGCGTCCGTCGCGGCCGTGACCGTCTCGTGGTGCCGGGCCAGCGCCTGCGCGTGCTCGGCGAGGGCGCGGCGGTGCCGCCGCCGTCCCCCCACCCGGTCGCCGACCCCCGTGCTCAGGAGGACGACCGGACCGAGCAGCGCGAACGCGAGGACCTGCGGGCCGATGAAGAACGCCAGCCCGACCACGATCGGCACCGGAGCCAGCGCCGCCACCCAGGGGAGCCGCGCCCGGGACGGCGGGGCGGGCGTGCGCGGCGCCGTGAGGGTCGGGGCAGGCCGCTCGGCGGCGGACGAGGTGGCCACCGGTATCCGGGTCGTCCCGTCGCCGGGATGGTGCCGTGGTGGTCCGGGAGCCGGCGCCCGCCGCAGCCGCAGGGTGGTCGTGCCCACCCGGACCTCCGAGCGGGTGTCGATCTCGGCGTCACCGTCGAGGGGGCGTCCGTCCACGCGCACACCGTTGGTCGAGCCGTCGTCCCGCACACGGACACCCGAGGGATCGGCGTCGACCCGGCAGTGCACGCGGCTCAGCGAGGGGTCCGCGAGCCGCAGGTCGGCGAGCTCGGAGCGCCCGACGCTGAGGCCGGGAGGGCGCAACGGCACCGCGCGGCCGGCGTCGGGCCCACCCACGGTCGTGAGCAGCAGCATCGCCGACGACGCCGCGCGTGCAGGACGACGGTCGGCAGCAGGGTCCGCACCCTCCGGGGTGTCGGCGACGACGAGCGAGACACCGTGCAGGAGCGGTGGCGCGCCGACATGACCGGAGACGGGCACCCGCTCGCCGTCGTGGAGAAGCCCGGGGACGGCGACGCCGAGGTGCTCCGCCAGGGCCTGCTGGAGGTCGCCCGCCGTCGCGGCGCCGCTCCACGCGACCACGACCTCGACCGCCTCGTGGCGTCGGGGGAGGTGGACGGTGGCGGTGAGCTCCATGGCCGGGACGCTAGACGCGACGTCCGACCCGGCCGCGGGGTTTTCCACAGGTGCGCGGTCGGGGGTCGCGCTCCGGGCCCGCGCGGTGTTGGGTGTACCCCAGAGCACGGACCGGGGGCGGTCCACGGGAAAGGGGTCGGGCCGGACATGGACGCCGTGCGTGCGCTGGAGACGGAGGTCCGCGAGCTGATCCGTCGGTCCAACCTGGACCCGCTCCGCGACGAGCCGGCGGTGCGTCGACTCGTCCAGGACGCCGTCAGCGACTACGACGAACGGTCCATGCACGGCGGGATGGCCGTCATCCCGGACCTCGCCGCAGCGTCGAAGGCGGTGTGGGACAGCGTCGTCGGGTTCGGCCCCCTCCAGCAGTACTTCGACGACCCACACGTGGAGGAGATCTGGGTCAACGAGCCCTCGAGGGTCTTCGTCGCGCGCGACGGTGTCGCGGAGCTGACGACGACGCTGCTCACCGCCGACGAGGTCCGTGACCTCGTCGAGCGGATGCTCAAGTCGTCGGGTCGGCGCGTCGACCTCAGCTCGCCCTTCGTCGATGCCGTCCTCCCGGACGGCAGCCGGCTGCACGTGGTCATCCCCGACATCACCCGCGAGCACTGGTACGTCAACGTCCGCAAGTTCGTCGTCAAGGCCGACTCGATGGACGACCTCGTCCGGCTCGGGAGCCTCACCGTCCAGGCGGCCCGCTTCCTCGAGGCCGCTGTCACGGCCGGTCTCAACATCCTCGTGTCCGGCGGCACGCAGGCGGGCAAGACCACCCTCCTCAACTGCCTGGCGTCCGCGGTGCCCGCGCGCGAACGCGTCGTCACCTGCGAGGAGGTCTTCGAGCTGCGCATCCCGCACCGGGACGTCGCGGCGATGCAGTGCCGCCAGCCGTCGCTCGAGGGCACGGGGGAGGTCCCGCTGCGGCGGCTCGTCAAGGAGGCGCTGCGCATGCGCCCCTCCCGGATCATCGTCGGCGAGGTGCGCCAGGCCGAGAGCCTCGACCTGCTCATCGCGCTGAACTCGGGTCTCCCGGGCATGTGCACGATCCACGCCAACAGCGCGCGCGAGGCGGTCACCAAGATGTGCACGCTGCCGTTGCTCGCCGGTGAGAACGTCTCGGCGCGCTTCGTCGTCCCGACCGTCGCGTCGTCCATCGACCTCGTCGTGCACGCCGCGCTCGAGCGGGACGGGCGCCGCACCGTCCGCGAGATCGTGGCGGTGCCGGGCCGTGCGGAGGAGGACGTCGTCGAGATCGCCGAGCTCTTCGTGCGTCGCGGGGGCGAGCTGGTGCGGGCCGACGGGTTCCCGCCCCACGAGGACCGGTTCGAGCGCGCGGGGCACGACCTCGCGGCGCTGCTGGCGCGAGGGCCCTCGTGAACGGGCTGCTCCCGGGGCTGGGCCTCGGCATCGGTGCCTTCCTCGTCTGGTGGAGCTGCTGGGTGCCCGAGCCCGGCGAACGCCGCCGGGGCCGGCTCGCCGGTCCGGTCGAGGTGCTGCGCGACGAGGTCGTGCAGGCGGGGTTCCGTGGCCTCGGCGTCCGGACGCTCCTCGGCTCGTGCGTCGTCGCGTTCGTCCTCGTCTTGGCGCTCGGATGGTTCGTCGTCGGGGTGCTGCCGATCGCCGTGTGCTTCGCGTCGATGGCCGGGGCGCTGCCTCTCGTGCTGGTCCGACGTCGCGCCCGCAGGCGCCGCGCGGTCCTGCGTGACCTCTGGCCCGAGGCGGTCGACAACATCGTGTCGGCCGTCCGCGCCGGGATGGCCCTGCCCGAGGCCCTGGCCCAGCTCGGTGACCGCGGTCCGGAGGAGCTGCGCGAGCCGTTCCGGCGCTTCGCCGAGGACTACCGGCTGACCGGGCGCTTCTCCGACTGCCTCGACCGACTCAAGGAGCGGCTGAGCGACCCCGTCGGCGACCGCCTCGTCGAGAGCCTGCGCATCGCCCGCGAGGTCGGCGGCAGCGACCTCGGTCGGTTGCTGCGCACGCTCTCCGCCTTCCTGCGCGAGGACGCTCGGACCCGGGCCGAGCTCGAGACGCGGCAGTCGTGGACGGTCAACGCGGCCCGGCTCGCGGTGGCTGCCCCCTGGGCCGTCCTCGCGATGATGTCGACGCGCCCCGAGTCGGTGCAGGCGTACGCGACCAGCGTCGGCGCGGGGGTGCTCGCCGCCGGTGCTCTGGTGACCGCGGTGGCCTACTGGGTCATGATGCGCATCGGGCGGCTGCCCGAGGACCAGCGGGTCCTGCGATGAGCGACCTCGCGCGCACCGGTGCGCTGCTCGGGCTCCTGGCCGGGATCGGGCTCCTGCTCGTCTGGGTCCGGTTGCCGCGCAACCGGCGCCGTGGGCTCGCAGACCGGGTGCTGCCCTACCTGCGCGACACCCCACGTCCGTCGAGGCTTCTCGACGACCGTGTCACTGGCGGGGTGCTGGCCTCGGTCGCCGCTCCCGTCCTCCGCGACCTGGGCCGGGGTGTCGAGCGAGTGCTGGGAGGTGCGGCCTCGGTCCGCAGCCGCCAGCTGAGGGCGGGCGGGACCGCCGACGTCGACCGCTTCCGGGCCGAACAGGTGCTGTGGGGCATCGGGGCCGCGGTCGTCACCGCGACCACGGGCACGCTGCTCGTGCTGGCGCGTGGTGGCTCGTCGCTCACCGTCGTGCTGCTCACCGGGATCGGTTTCGGTCTGGGGGTGACCGGCGCCGACTACCTGCTGACCGTGCGCGCCGTCCGTCGTGAGCGCCGCATGCTCGCCGAGTTCCCCACCGTCGCAGAGCTGCTCGCGCTCGCCGTCGGGGCGGGCGAGGGAGCGGTGGGCGCCCTCGAGCGGGTCTGCCGCCTCTCGCAGGGAGAGCTGGCCGCCGAGCTCCGGCGCTGCCTGGCCGACGCGCGCGCCGGAGCCAACCTGCCGACGGCGCTCCAGGGGCTGGCCGACCGGACCGGCCTGCCGAGCCTGCGGCGTTTCGTCGACGGGGTGGTGGTCGCGGTCCAGCGCGGCACGCCGCTCGCCGAGGTGCTCCGGGCCCAGGCGCAGGACGTCCGGGAGGAGGGACGCCGCGCGCTCATGGAGGCGGGGGGCAAGAAGGAGATCGCGATGATGGTCCCCGTCGTGTTCCTCATCCTGCCCGTGACCGTGCTGTTCCTCGTGTTCCCGGGCTACAGCTTCTTCCGCTTCACGATCTGACCGATGAGAGAGGACGACCATGAGAACGACCCACCTCGCCGCCCGCCTGCACGGCGTGGCCTTCCGGGTGCTGAACCGGGCCGAACGCCGCGCTGAACGCGGTGACGTCCCCGGCTGGGTGCTCATCACCCTTATGACCGCCGGTCTCGTCACGGTGCTCTGGGCGGTCGCGCGGGAGCAGCTCGTGAGCCTGTTCCGCAGCGCGCTGTCCTCGGTGACCGGCTGACCGTCGCCGCCGTGTGCGGGTCCCGCCGGACGGAGCGCGGAGCAGCCGTCGTCGACTTCGTGATGGTGTCCGTGCTGCTCACGACGATCTTCCTCGCCCTGGTCCAGCTCGGGTTGGTGCTCCACGTCCGCAACGTCCTGATCTCGTGCGCGTCGGAGGGTGCCCGGGCCGGCGCGCGGGCCGACGCCGTCCCCGGAGAGGCCGTCCTGCGCACCCGCTCGCTCGTCGGTGCCTCGCTCTCCCCGCGGTACGCACGGTCGGTGAGCGCACGCGAGTCCACGGTCTCGGGGGTGCGCGTCGTGGAGGTCGAGGTGGTGGCCCCGCTGCCGGTGCTCGGCCTGCTCGGGCCGGAGGGCCGCCTCGACGTCGTCGGCCGTGCCTTCCGGGAGGACCAGTGAGCCGCCCGCGTCGCGTGGCGACCGCGAGCCCACGCCCCGAGGGGCGGGCGATGCGTCGCGAGTCCGGCAGCGCCGTGGTCGAGTTCGTCATGCTCGGTGTGCTCCTGCTCCTGCCACTCGTCTACCTGGTGTTCGCCCTCGGGCGGGTCCAGGCGGGGGCCTTCACCGTGAGCCAGGCCGCGCGCGAGGCCGGTCGCGCCTACGTGACGACCGACGCGGGGGAGGACCCGACCGGGCGGGCCCGGGCGGCAGCGGGGATCTCCTTCCTGGACCAGCGGTTCGAGGACACCGGGACGCTGACGATCGCCTGCGACGGCTCTCCGTGCCTGCGACCCGACGGTCGTGTCGAGACGACGGCGACGGTCCTCGTGCCGCTCCCGCTCGTGCCGGCCTTCCTCGAGGACGTCCTGCCGCTCAGCATCCCGGTGACGGCCTCGCAGGTCTCGACCGTCGACCGCTTCCGGGTGCTGCCGTGACGGCGCGGGCCGCCGTCGTCCATGACGAGCGCGGGACCATCACGGTGTACCTCCTCGGGCTCGTCGTCGTCGCGATGACCCTCATCGCCGGCACGGTCGCGGTGACCTCGGCGCACCTGGCGCGGGTGCGGATGCTCGACGCCGCTGACGGCGCCTCCCTCGCCGCTGCCGGGGCCCTCGACGAGGGGGCCTACCGGGACGGCGTGGGCGACTCCGTGCCGCTCGCGACCGCCTCGGTGCGCGAACGGGCCGCGGCCTACCTCGGCTCGGTCGAACGTCCGACGGGCGTCCTCGACTGGCGTCTCGGGCCGGCCACCGGCACCCCCGACGGACGCACCGCCGTCGTCGACCTCAGCGGTGAGGCGGAGCTGCCGCTCGTCGGTGGTGTGCTGCGCGAGCTGGGCGTCAGCATCACCGTGCAGGTCACCTCGCGCGCCCGCTCCGACCTGCTGGTCCCGTGACACCGAGGCCCCTGTCGCCGGAGGACCGACGGGCGTAGCGTCGTGACCGTGCCAGACCTCCCCGCCCGGCTGCGCGGCCGATGGTGCATCCGCTCCACCGACAGCTTCCTGTCGATCGGCTCGCGCGGCAGCGTCCTGTCCGTCGGCAGCGTCGGCTCGGTCCTGAGCATCGCGAGCATCGGGAGCTTCGCCTCGGTGCTCAGCCTCGGCTCCTCGATGAGCCTCGCGTCGGCGTTCTCGAGCATGTCGATGTTCTCGGCCCTCTCCGAGCGCAGCGACCGCAGCCTGCTGTCCAGCCGCAGCCGGCGCAGCATCCTGTCCGACCGCAGCAGCGACGCGGTCCGCGGCCACCTCGAGGCGGGCGACCGCCACCATCTGCTGCCGCTCGACTGACGCCGGGCGCGACGCAGCGGGGCGGCCGGGCCCTGCTCCCGACCACCCCGCCCGTCCACGACGCCGGCGCCCCTGCGCGCCGATGCGGTGGACCACGTCGAACGCCTTCGTGCCCGTGCCCCGTGCCCCGGACCCTGCGAGCGGCCGACCGGCGAGCCCCTGCTGCCCGCCGTCGAGGTGAAGGAGACGCGCCTCCGCACCCTGATACATCTCTGGGAAGAGTTCTTTCCGGCCCTCCCGCACTCCACTGATTGCGAGTTCCGCCGCTCGACACGCCGCTGGCAGGCGTGTCGAGCGGCGGAACTCGCAAGAAGTCGGGACGGGCCCGGGGGGGCAGGGGGCTAGGGACCGGGGAGGAGGGGGGAGGGTCAGTCGTCGGTGGTCGCGCGCAGGGCGGCGCTCGCCTCGTCGATGATCGCCGCCATCGCCGCGGACGCGGCCATCGCGTCGCCCGCCCCGATGGCCTGTGCCACCTCGGAGTGCAGCCGGATCGCCTCCGGGTTGGGGCGGGCCGGCATGAGGTCGTGGTGGGTGCGGCCGGCGAGCACCTCGTCGACGACCCCGGAGAGCGCCGCGAGCATCTCGTTGCCGGAGGCCTCGAGCAGCGCCCGGTGGAACTGCTGGTCGGCCGCGAGGTAGGCGACGAGGTCCTGGGCCTTGGCCTGCACCTGCATCTCCATGACGGCGGCGGCCATCCGGGCGCACTGCTCGCCGGTCGCGCGCGCGGCGGCCAGGCCCGCGGCCACCGGCTCGACCCCGCGTCGCAGCTCGCCGAGCGAGAGCAGCTGCTCCTCGCGGCCGGGGCCGTCCAGGCGCCAGCGGATGACGGTGGGGTCGAAGACGTTCCACGCCGAGCGCGGCTGCACGAGCACGCCGACGCGCCGCCGGGTCTCGACCAGGCCCATCGCCGACAGCACCCGCACCGCCTCGCGCACGACCGAGCGCGAGACGCCGAAGCGCTCGTCGAGCCGGTCGATGCGCAGCACCGATCCCTCCGGCGCCGCCCCCGACACGATGTCGGCGCCGAGGGCGTCGAGCACCCCGGCGTGCAGGCCCGGCGCGGGCGGGCGGCGGCCCGGCGCGGACCGGGGAGGCGTGGCCATGCGGCCAAGGGTGCCAGACGCCGATGTAAGCGCCCGCCCGACGTGATTCATGAGACTTTCTCAGGCTCAGGGGTTGATAAAGCAGACTTAAAGGCGCATGCTGTGCGACGACCCGCCCTCGGCGTCGAGGGCCCGCCGACACAGGAGTCGCGCAGCATGACCACCACCAGCCCGTCCCCCCTCGTCGTCGTGATGGGGGTGTCCGGATCCGGCAAGACGACCGTGGGTGCTGCGCTCGCCCAGCGGCTCCGGGTGCCCTTCGCGGACGCCGACGACTTCCACCCCCCGGAGAACGTCGCGAAGATGTCCGCCGGCGTCCCCCTCACCGACGACGACCGCGAGCCCTGGCTGCGGACCATCGCCGCGTGGCTCGACGCGCACGCCGAGGCCGGGGGAGTCGTCTCCTGCTCGGCCCTCAAGCGGTCCTACCGCGACCTGCTCCGTGAGCAGGCGACGCAGACCTTCTTCCTCCACCTCCACGGCGACCGCGACGTCATCGCCGCGCGGATGGCCGGCCGCCCCGGCCACTTCATGCCGGCGGCCCTCGTCGACAGCCAGTTCGCCACGCTCGAGCCCCTCCAGGCCGACGAGCTCGGCACCGCGCTCGACGTCAGCGCCCCCGTCGACGACCTCGTCGAGCAGTCCCTCCAGATCCTCGCCCCGAAGGACGGTTCCCTCCGATGACGACCACCGACCTCCACGGGCTGCTCTTCCCGGCCCTCACCGCCGCCGACGGCGCGACGCAGAGCATCCCCGCGAGCCGGCTCATCCCCGCCGCGCTGCTCGGCATCGCCGTCATCGTCGTGCTCATCACCCGCTTCAAGCTCCACCCCTTCCTCGGCCTGACCCTCGGCTCGCTGACCGTCGGCGCCGTGGCCGGGGTCGCGATGGGCGACGTCGTCGACTCCTTCACGAAGGGCTTCGGCTCGACCGCGGCCGGCGTCGGCACGCTCATCGCGCTCGGCGCGATGTTCGGCAAGCTGCTCGCCGACTCCGGCGGCGCCGACGAGATCGTCGACACCCTCATCGGCCGCTCCTCCGAGCGCACCCTCCCGTGGGCGATGGCCGCGGTCGGCGCGATCATCGGCCTGCCGATGTTCTTCGAGATCGGCCTCGTGCTCCTCATGCCGGTCATCTACCTCGTCGCCCGCCGCGCCCAGGTCTCCGTGGTCCGCGTCGGCATCCCCGCCCTCGCCGGCCTCTCCGCGATGCACGGCCTCGTGCCGCCGCACCCCGGCCCGCTCGTCGCCATCGACGCCCTCAAGGCCAACCTCGGCCTCACCCTGATGTTCGGCGTCATCGTCGCCATCCCGACCATCGCCGTCTCCGGGCCCCTGTTCGCCAAGCTCGCCGGCCGCTGGGTCGACGTGCCCCCGCCCGCCATGTTCGGCACAGGCGACGACGACGAGCGCGGCTCCCGCGAGCGCCGGCCGTCCTTCGCCCTGACGATGTTCGCCGTCCTCACCCCCGTCGTCCTCATGATGGGCAAGGCGCTCGCCGACATCTTCAGCAGCGAGGGCACCGCCGTCCGCTCCGCCCTCGACTTCATCGGCACCCCGGTCATCGCGCTCCTCATCGCCGTCCTCGTCGGGATGGCCACCCTCGGCCGCGGCGCCGGCATGGGCATGAAGGAGATCAGCACGAGCCTCGAGGGCTCGCTGCCCCCGATCGCCGGCATCATCCTCATCGTCGCCGCCGGCGGTGGCTTCAAGCAGACCCTCGTCGACACCGGCATCGGCGAGCTCGTCGCCGACTGGGTCCGCAGCAGCGGCATCTCGGTCCTGCTCCTCGCGTGGGTGGTCGCGGTCCTCATCCGCCTCGCGACCGGCTCCGCCACCGTCGCCACGGTCACCGCGTCGGGCATCCTCGCCCCGCTGGCCACCGGGCTCCCGGCGGCGCAGGTCTCGCTGCTCGTCCTCGCCATCGGCGCCGGCTCGGTGTTCTTCAGCCACGTCAACGACGCCGGCTTCTGGCTCGTCAAGGAGTACTTCGGCCTCTCGGTCGGCCAGACCTTCAAGTCCTGGTCGGCGATGGAGACGCTGCTCTCGGTCACCGGTCTCGTCGTCGTGCTCCTCCTGGGGCTCGTCGTCTGACCGACGCACCACCGCCACCCGACACGGCCCGCACCCCACCGGTGCGGGCCGTGTCGCGCGTCCGGCCCCCGACCCGGCACGTCGGGGCCACGAGACCCGCTCGCGTAGGCTGACCCCTCGTGGCCACCGACTTCACCCAGGAGATCAAGGACCTGCGCAGCACGATGGCGTCGGTCCGGGAGGTCACCGACCTCACCGCCCTCGAGCAGCAGATCGCCGAGTACGAGCAGCAGGCCGCCGAGCCGTCCCTCTGGGACGACCAGGAGCGCGCCCAGCAGGTGACCTCCGGCCTCTCCCGCGCCAAGGCCGAGCACGACCGGGTCGTCGGCATGGACGCGCGCATCGACGACCTCGAGGCCCTCGTCGAGATGGGCCAGGAGGAGGACGACGCCGACACCCTCGCCGAGGCCGAGCGCGAGCTCGTCAAGGTCCGCAAGGCCGTCGGCGAGCTCGAGGTCCGCACCCTGCTCTCCGGCGAGTACGACGAGCGCGCCGCCGTCGTCACCATCCGTGCGGGCGCCGGGGGCGTCGACGCCGCCGACTTCGCCGAGATGCTCATGCGCATGTACCTGCGCTGGGCCGAGCGCCACGGCTACCCGACCAAGGTCATGGACACCTCCTACGCCGAGGAGGCCGGCCTGAAGTCGGCCACCTTCGAGGTCGACATGCCCTACGCCTACGGCAACCTCTCGGTCGAGGGGGGCACCCACCGCCTCGTCCGGATCAGCCCCTTCGACAACCAGGGCCGCCGCCAGACGAGCTTCGCCGCCGTCGAGGTCGTGCCCCTCATCGAGGGCACGGACAGCATCGACATCCCCGAGAACGAGCTGAAGATCGACGTCTTCCGCTCCAGCGGCCCCGGCGGCCAGTCGGTCAACACGACCGACTCCGCGGTCCGGATGACGCACATCCCCACCGGCACCGTCGTCTCGATGCAGAACGAGAAGTCGCAGATCCAGAACCGTGCCGCCGCGCTGCGGGTCATGCAGTCGCGCCTCCTGCTCATCAAGAAGGCCGAGGAGGCCGCCGAGCGCAAGGAGCTCGCCGGCGACATCAAGGCCAGCTGGGGAGAGCAGATGCGCTCCTACGTCCTGCACCCGTACCAGATGGTCAAGGACCTGCGCACCGAGCACGAGGTCGGCAACACCTCGGGTGTCTTCGACGGCGACATCGACGGCTTCATCGAGGCCGGCATCCGCTGGCGCAAGGCCCAGGAGAAGGCCGACGCGCAGGGCTGACGCCCGGCCCGCCGACGCCCACCCGCCGATGACCGACGCGCTCGACCCCGCCTGGGGCGCCTGGACCGACGACCTCGCCGCCGCCGTGCGCCGCCTCGACGACGGTGCCTCGCTCACCGTCACGGCCCCGCCCGGGCACGAGCGGATGGCGCGCAGCGGCTCCCGGCTGCGCTGGCTGCTCGGCGGCGGACGCCGCCCCGTGGCCCCCTCCGTGCGCCTCGTGCGCGCCGAGGACCACCTGCGCGGCCACTGGGCCGGACCGCAGCGGGGCGGCGGGACGTTCCCGTGGACCCGCGAGGAGGAGGAGCGCATCCTCGCCGCCGGCTGGCACGTCCCGACCGCCACCGACGGCAAGGACTACCTGCGCTTCTGGCCCGACGACGTCCCGAGCGGGCCCTACCTGCCCGAGGCCGACGCGCGGCGCGCGGCGACCGTCGTCGCGACGACCTTCCGCGACGTCCTCGGGGTCACGCCGCACGACGGCGGGCTCCCCGTCGTCGGCCCCGCGGTCGGTGACCCGCCGAACGTCCCGAGCTGACCGCCGCGCGGCGTCGCTCGACCTATCCTCGACAGTGCCGTGGTGTGCCCGCGGTCCCCTGTTCCCCAGCCGTGAGGCCCTCTGCTCCGCATGATCCGCTTCGAGAACGTCACGAAGGTCTACCCGCGCTCGACCCGTCCGGCCCTCGACGCCGTCGACGTCGACATCGACCGCGGCGAGTTCGTCTTCGTCGTCGGCCCCTCCGGCTCGGGCAAGTCGACGATGCTGCGCCTCGCGCTGCGCGAGGAGGCCGCGACCGAGGGTGTCGTCCTCGTCGCCGGCCACGACCTGCGCAAGCTGTCCACCCGGCAGGTGCCGCGCCTGCGCCGCGAGATGGGCGCGGTCTTCCAGGACTTCCGGCTGCTGCCGAACAAGACCGTCCACGAGAACGTCGCCTACGCGCTGCAGGTCATCGGCAAGCCGCGCCACGCCATCCGCCAGCTCGTGCCCGAGACCCTCGAGATGGTCGGGCTCGCCGGCAAGGAGAAGCGCTTCCCGCACCAGCTCTCCGGCGGTGAGCAGCAGCGCGTCGCCATCGCCCGCGCGGTCGTCAACCGGCCGCAGATCCTCCTCTGCGACGAGCCGACGGGCAACCTCGACCAGGCCATCAGCCTCGACATCGTCCGCCTGCTCGACCGCATCAACCGGACGGGGACGACCATCGTCATGGCGACGCACGACCACGACATCGTCAACGCCCTGCGCAAGCGGGTGCTCCAGCTCGCCGACGGCCACGTCGTGCGCGACGAGCGGGAGGGCAACTACCACCCGACCGGTGAGCTGCCCGTGGTGACGACGGACGGGGAGGCCTGAGATGCAGGCGCGCTTCCTCGCCTCCGAGGTGGGCTCCGGCCTGCGTCGCAACGTGTCGATGGCGGTCTCGGTCGTGCTCGTGACGATGGTCGCGATGTTCCTCCTCGGCCTCGGGCTGCTCGCCCAGCGGCAGGCGGACACGATGAAGGGCTACTGGTACGACCGGATCCAGGTCTCGATCTACCTCTGCAACGCCAACGCGCTCGCGCCCAACTGCGAGGGCAAGGCGGCGACCGACGCCCAGCGCACGGCGCTGCAGGACCAGCTCGAGGCGCTGCCCGAGGTCAAGCAGGTCTTCTACGAGTCCGAGCAGCAGGCCTTCCAGCGCTTCAAGGAGCAGTTCCGCAACAGCCCGATCGCCGGCAACGTCCAGGAGGGTGACCTCCCGCCGAGCCTGCGCGTGCAGCTCGACGACCCGACGAAGTTCCGCAACGTGACGACGCAGTTCGAGGACGCCCCGGGCGTCGCCACCGTGCAGGACCAGGAGAAGGTCCTCTCGAAGTTCTTCACGATCATCAACTGGGTCACCGTCTTCGCGGTCTTCCTCGCGGCCCTCATGGCCGCGTGCGCGGCGCTGCTCATGGCGACGACCATCCGGCAGGCGGCCTTCATCCGGCGCCGGGAGATCGGGATCATGCGGCTGGTCGGGGCCTCGAACTGGACCATCCGTGCCCCGTTCATCTCCGAGATGGTCATCGTCTCGGCGGTCGGGGTCCTGCTCGCCGTCGGCCTGCTCATCGGGCTGACCCAGTACGTCTTCACCGAGGGGGCCAGCCAGATCGCCCTCTCGCAGGCGTTCATCGGGGTCTCCGACGTGTGGTTGCTCGCGCCGTGGATGCTCGGCGGGGTCGTGCTCATCGCGGTGGGGACGAGCGTCGTCACGCTGCGCCGCTACCTGCGGGTCTGAGGCCGGCGACCTGCCCGGACGGCCTGCGCGAGAGGGTCGGGCGCTGAGAGACTGCTGATGTCCGCCCGGCGTCCGCCCGGCCCCCGCCTGGCCTGTTGACTGTGCACATCGATGGGGTTCGTGTTACCAATGGTGATCATGGGACGACCTGACCGCCCACGCGGCGCCCGTTCACGACGGCTCCTCGGGCTCGCCGCGGCGATGACCTGCTCGAGCGCGCTCGTGCTGGCGGTCGCCCCGTCGGCGCCCGCCGCCCCGGACCCGGGGACCCAGAAGCGGCAGGTCGACCGCAAGGTCGACGCCCTCGAGAACGAGGTCGAGGACTCCAGCGCCGCGCTGCGCAAGGCCTACCAGGCCCTCCACGCCACCGAGGACAAGCTCCCCGCGGCCCGCAGCGCCCTCGAGAAGGCTCGCTCGGCAGCCGACGCGGCCGACGCGGCCGAGGCCCGGGCCTCCCAGGAGCTCGACGTCGCCAAGGCCAACGAGGCCAAGGCGCGCGACGACCTCGAGGCCTCGACCAAGGCCGTCGCGGCCGGACGCAAGCGCCTCGCGCAGTTCGCGTCGCAGGTCTACCAGCAGCAGGGCTTCGGGCAGCTCGACGTCGCGCTCTCGAGCACGCAGCCGCAGCAGTTCGCCGACCGGCTCGCGATGGTCGACACCGTCCTCGACGTCCAGAACGCGACGATGCAGCGCCTGACCACCGAGCAGGCGGGGCTCACCGCGCTCGAGGACCACGTGAGCGCGCTGCGTGCCGACTCCGCGCGCAAGCAGCAGGCGGCCGCGGCCGCGCTGAAGAAGGCCGAGTCCGCCCGGGCGAGCGCCCAGCAGGCCCAGGTCGACCTCGAGTCGCTCGTCACCGCGCAGAAGGGCCAGGCGGCGAGCTTCGCCGACCAGCTGGCCGCCGACAAGAAGCAGCTCGCCTCGATGAAGGCCGAGCAGGACCGCCTGAGCGCGGTCCTCGCCCGCCGCGCCGCCGAGGCCCGCGCCCGCGCCGCGGCCGAGGCGAAGAAGCGCGCCGAGCAGAACAAGGGCAAGGGCGGGTCCGGCGGCGGCTCGAGCTCCGGTGGTGGATCCACCGGCGGCGGGGGCTCGACCGGCGGGGGCGGCTCCAGCACCTCCAGCGGCGTGCTGTCGCGCCCGGTGAAGAGCGGCTGGATCAGCTCGGAGTTCGGCCAGCGTTTCCACCCGATCTACCACTACTGGAAGCTGCACTCCGGCCGGGACTACGCGGTCAACTGCGGCACGCCCGTCTACGCGGCGGCGTCCGGCACGGTCATCTCGGCCGGCTGGGGCGGCGGCTACGGCAACCGCATCGTCATCGACCACGGGCTCGAGCGCGGTGTCGGCCTCGCGACGACCTACAACCACCTGACGAGCATCGTCGTCGGTGGCGGCTCGGTCGGCCGCGGCCAGCTCATCGGCTACAGCGGCACGACCGGCACCTCCAACGGCTGCCACCTGCACTTCGAGACGCTCCAGGACGGCGCGTTCGTCGACCCCCGCAAGTGGCTCAACACCCTCTCCTGACGCACCCGGCCGGCCCGTCGGCGGGAATCGCCGTGAGCCGGTGCCACCCGGGCGGGTAGCCTCCTGACCGTGGCGAAGGACAAGGGGCGGACCCCCGGGACGAAGCTCGTGGCGAGCAACCGCAAGGCGCGCCACGACTACCTCGTCGAGGACACCTACGAGGCCGGCATGGTCCTCATGGGCACCGAGGTCAAGGCCCTGCGGATGGGTCGGGCCTCGCTCGTCGACGGCTGGGCCGGTTTCGACCGCGACGAGGAGCTCTGGCTCGAGGGCGTCCACATCCCCGAGTACGTCAACGGGACGTGGACCAACCACACCCCGCGCCGGCGCCGCAAGCTCCTCCTGCACCGCCGCGAGCTCGACAAGATCGCGCAGGCGACGCGCGAGTCGGGCTACTCCGTCGTCCCGCTCAGCCTGTACTTCAAGGAGGGCCGCGCGAAGGTCGAGATCGCGGTCGTCAAGGGCAAGCGGGCGTACGACAAGCGGCAGGCGCTGCGCGAGCGGCAGGACAACCGCGAGGCCGAACGGGCCATCGCCGCCCGGCGGCGCGGCGAGGACTGACGATGCCCCGCCGCGGCGGGGTGTGGGCCGCGCTCCTGCTCCTGCTGGCCTGCCTCGCCGCGCTCACCGCCTCCGCCCCCGCGGCGGCCGCTGCTCCAGGGGCGCGAGCACCCGAGCGCGTCGGCGCCTGGGGCGGCGCCGCACCGGCCGCCCTGCCGGCGCAGGAGCAGGCCGACTCGCTGCGCACGAGCATCGAGGCGCAGGAGGACGGCAGCGTCGTCGTCACCGAGGACATCACCTGGCGCTTCCCTGAGGGGGAGGACCGGCACGGCATCTACCGGCTCGTCCGGGTCCGGGCGGGCTACCGCGACAGCGAGACGCAGTACCGCTACTACGAGCTGTCCGGCATCGAGGTCACCTCGCCCACCGGGGCGCCGACCGACATCACGGTCGAGGACGACGGGGCCGACCGCCGGATCCGGATCGGCAGCCCGTCGGAGACGGTCAGCGGCACCGCGCGCTACGTCGTGCGCTACCGCCTCGCCCACCTCGTCAACGACATCGGCGACGGCACCGCCGAGGTCTACTACGACGTCGTGAGCACCGCGAGCTCCTTCCCGCAGCACGACGTCCGCGCGACGGTCACCGGTCCCGCCGACGTCACCCGCGCGGCGTGCTTCCACGGCCCCTACGGCTCGACCGACCCGTGCCCCGCGACGCCCGGCGCGAGCGCCGAGTACACCGTGCCCGACCTCGCCGCCGAGGAGGGGGCCTCCCTGGTCGCCTCGTTCCCGCGCGAGGCGTTCGGGGACCTCACACCCGACCTGCGCGAGGGCGACGTCGGCAGCAGCGGGGGCAGCACGGTGACCCCGGCCACCGCCCGCACCCTCGGGCTCCTCGCCACCGGGGGCGGGCTGCTCGTCCCGCTGGCCGCCGGCACCCTCATGGGGCTGCTCGTGTGGCGCCGCGGGCGGGACGAGCGCTACGCGGGCCTGACGCCGGGCCTCTCGCCGGGTGCCGGCGAGTCCGCGCCCGTCGTCGTCGGCGGTCCCGCCCCGACGGTCGCCGTGCAGTTCACCCCGCCGGAGGGCGTGCAGCCCGGTCTCGTCGGGACCGTGCTCGACGAGGAGGCCGGCCTGGTCGACGTCACCGCGACGATCATCGACCTCGCCGTGCGCGGCCACCTGCGCATCGGCCGTGAGGAGCGGGGCGCCTTCCGCTCCGACGACTGGGTCCTCACCCGCACGACGCCGCCCGCCGGGGGCCCACCGCTCGCGCCGTACGAGCAGCTCCTCCACGAGTCGCTCTTCGCGGCCGGCGACCAGGTCGCGCTCTCGTCGCTGAAGAACCGCTTCAAGCCCACCGTCGACGCCGTCCAGCGGCTCATGTACGAGGAGGTCGTCGAGCGCGGCTGGTTCCGTCGCAGCCCGCAGGCGCAGCGCTCGGGCTGGATGGCCCTGGGCAGCGTGCTCGTCGGTGTCGGTGTGCTCGGGGGCTTCTTCCTCGCCGGCCCGGCCTCGGGCCTGTTCGCCGACTCCGGCCTGCCGGTGAGCCCCGTCTGGGTGCTCGCGGGCGGTCTCGTCGTCGGCGGTCTCGTGACGCGCGCGCTCGGGCGGCGGATGGCGGCCCGGACCGCGGAGGGCTCGGCCGTGCTCGCCCGCTCGAAGGGGTTCGAGCGCTACCTCGCGACGGCCGAGGCGAACCAGATCCGCTGGGAGGAGGCGCAGGACCTCTTCAGCCGGTTCCTGCCCTACGCCATCGTCTTCGGGCTCGCCGACCGGTGGGCCGCGGTGTTCGAGGAGGTCGCCGCCGCGGCGGCCGCCGCGGGGCACACGGTCGTCAGCCCGCTCTGGTACGTCGGCTCGTGGGGCGACGGCGGCTTCCGCGACGTCGCCTCGAGCATGGACTCGTTCTCGACCGTCGCCGCGGGGACCCTCGTCTCCACCCCGGGCTCGTCCGGCTCCTCGGGCTTCAGCGGGGGAGGCGGCTTCAGCGGTGGCGGTGGCGGGGGATCGTCCGGCGGCAGCTGGTAGCCCGGCCGGCCGGGTCGGCCCCGCACGACGGACGGGCCGCCCCCGTGAGGGAGCGGCCCGTCGTGGTTCCCCGACCCGGGGGTCGGTGGTCCGGTGTCAGTGCTTGAAGGCGTCCTTGACGTTCTCGCCGGCCTGCTTGACGTCCGACTTCGTCTGGTCCCCGCGGCCCTCGGCCTCGAGGCGCTCGTTGTCGGTCGCCTTGCCGGTGGCCTCCTTGGCCTTGCCGACGACGTCGTCCTTGATGTTCTCGATCTTGTCTCCGAGACCCATGAGGTGCTCCCTTCGCTACGGGGTGCAGCACGCCCCGCCAGGAACGCACCGCGCTGATGGGTCCCACGCTATGCACGCGCGAGCGCCTGTGGGGCTTTCGACGCGACAAACTTTCGACGAACATTCGACGCCGCAGGTCGCGGCCCCTCAACGGCATCCACCACCGCGCCCTCGGGGCGACGGCGGCCGTGCGGTCGTGGGATGCTCCCGCGGTGGTCCCCAGCGAGTCGCCCGACACCTCCACCGAGCAGCCCGAGCCGTCGGCGCGCTTCGTCGACCGGGACCTGCGCGAGGCGCGCTTCGTGCGCTGCGACCTCTCGGGCGCCGTCCTGCGGGCGGTCGACGTCGCCGGCGCCGAGATCGACGCGCCCTGGCTGCTCGACGGCGAGAGCACCCTGCTCGTCAACGGCGTCGACGTCACCGGCTTCGTCGACGCCGAGCTCGACCGGCGGATGCCCGGGCGGGCCCTGCGCCGGGCCGAGGACCCCGACGGCCTGCGTGCCGCCTGGGCCGCGGTCGAGCAGGCCTGGGCCGGTGCGGTGGCCCGGGCCGAGTCGATGCCGCAGGGGTCGCTCGACGCCTCCGTCGACGGGGAGTGGTCCTTCGCCGAGACGGTGCGGCACCTCGTCATGGCCACCGACACGTGGGTGCGGGGGGCGGTGCTCGGGGTCGAGCGCCCGTGGCACCCGCTGGGGATGCCGAACGCCGAGTACGCCGCCGACGGCCACGACCCGTCGGTCTTCGCGCCGGGCACGCCGCCGTGGTCCGAGGTGCTCGCCGTCCGGGCCGAGCGGACGGCCCTCGTGCGCGAGCTGCTCGCCGCGACGACCGCCGACGAGCTCGACGCGACCCGCGCCAACCCGTGGGCGCCGCAGTACCCGGAGACCGTGCGGTCCTGCCTCCACACCGTCCTCGAGGAGGAGTGGGAGCACCTGCGCTACGCCCTGCGAGACCTCGACGTCCTGGCCGCCCGTGCGGGGGAGCGCAGCTCAGCCGGGTGACACGACGAGGACGAGGTCGCCGCCCTCGACCTGCTGGTGCCCGGAGATGGCCAGCCGCTCGACGGTGCCGCCCGTCGGCGAGGTGATGCTCGCCTCCATCTTCATCGCCTCGATCGTCGCGACGACGCCGCCGGCCTCGACGGTGTCGCCCTCGGCGACGACCGGGGTGACGACGCCGGCGAAGGGTGCCGCGACGTGGCCGGGCGTCCCGGGGTCGGCCTTCTCGGCGGCCTTGGTCGCCACCTCGACCGAGCGGTCGCGCACCTGGACCGGACGGAACTGCCCGTTGAGGGTGCACATGACCGTGCGCATCCCCTGCCGGTCCGGGTCGCCGATCGAGCTGATGCCGAGGAGCAGCCGCTTGCCCGCCTCGATCTCGGCCTCGTACTCCTGACCGTGCTCGAGGCCGTGGAGGAACTCGATCGTGCCGAGGACCGACAGGTCGCCGTACAGCTCGCGGGTCTCCTCGAACTCGCGCGTCGGCCCCGGGAAGAGCAGCTGGTTGAGGGTGCGCCGGGTGTCGGTGACGAGCGCCTCCTCCTGCTCGGGCGTCAGCTCGGTGACGCGCGGCTTCGGGGTGCGGCCCTGGAGCGCCTTGGTCCGGAACGGCTCGGGCCAGCCACCGGGCGGGTCGCCGAGCTCGCCACCGAGGAAGCCGATGACCGAGTCCGGGATGTCGTAGCGGGTCGGGTTCTCCTCGAAGTCCGCCGGGTCCGCGCCGGCACCGACGAGGGCGAGCGCGAGGTCACCGACGACCTTGCTGCTGGGCGTCACCTTGACGAGGTGCCCGAGGATGCGGTCGGCGGCGGCGTACATGTCCTCGACGTCCTCGAAGCGGTCGCCGAGCCCGAGCGCGATGGCCTGCTGGCGCAGGTTCGACAGCTGGCCGCCGGGGATCTCGTGGAAGTAGACGCGGCCGGTGGGGGAGGCGAGCCCGGACTCGAACGGCGCGTAGAGGCGGCGCACGGCCTCCCAGTAGGGCTCGAGCGCGAAGACGGCGTCGATGTCGAGGCCGGTCTCGCGCTCGGTGCCGTCCGTGGCCGCGACGAGGGCCGAGAGGCTCGGCTGGCTCGTCGTCCCGGACATCGTCGCCGTCGCCGCGTCGACGGCGTCGACCCCGGCGTCGATGGCCGCGAGCAGCGTGCCGACCTGCCCGCCCGCGGTGTCGTGCGTGTGCAGGTGGACCGGCAGGTCGAAGTTCTCGCGCAGGGCCGTCACGAGGCGCCGGGCCGCCGGCGCCCGCAGCAGCCCGGCCATGTCCTTGATGGCGAGGACGTGCGCGCCGGTGCCGACGATCTCCTCGGCGAGACGCAGGTAGTAGTCGAGCGTGTAGAGCCGCTCGCCCGGGTCCATGAGGTTGCCGGTGTAGCAGAGCGCGACCTCGGCGACCGCGGTCCCCGTGTCGAGCACCGCCTCGACCGCCGGGCGCATCTGCGAGACGTCGTTGAGCGAGTCGAAGATCCGGAAGACGTCGAGGCCGGTGCGGGCCGCCTCGTGGACGAACGCGTCGGTGACCTTCGTCGGGTACGGGGTGTAGCCGACCGTGTTGCGCCCGCGCAGCAGCATCTGGAGCGGGATGTTCGGCATCGCCTCGCGCAGCAGGGCCAGGCGCTCCCACGGGTCCTCGTGGAGGAAGCGCAGCGCGACGTCGTAGGTGGCCCCGCCCCAGGCCTCCATCGAGAGCAGCTGCGGGGTGGTGCGGGCGACGTGGCCGGCGACGTGCAGCAGGTCGCGCGTGCGCATCCGGGTGGCCAGCAGCGACTGGTGGGCGTCGCGGAAGGTGGTGTCCGTGACCGGCACGTCGGTGCGCTCGCGCAGCTGCCGGGCGAACTCGGCCGGGCCGACACGCAGCAGGAGGTCGCGGGTGCCGGGCGGCAGCGGCGCGTCGGTGTCGAGCGCCGGCAGCTTGGTCCGCGGCTTGAGGTGGGTGGTCGCGGGGCCGTGCGGCTGGTTGACGCTGACGTCGGCGAGGTACTGCAGCAGCTTCGTGCCGCGGTCGCCGCCCATCCGCGCCTCGAGGAGCTGGGGGCGCTCGTCGATGAAGCCGGTCGTCGCCTCGCCCCGCTGGAAGACGGGGTCGGCGAGGACGGCCTCGAGGAAGGGGATGTTCGTCGAGACGCCGCGGATCCGGAACTCCGCCAACGCCCGTCGCGCCCGCCGGACGGCCACGCCGAAGTCGCTGCCGCGGCAGGTCAGCTTGACGAGCATCGAGTCGAAGTGGGGGCTGACCTGCGCGCCGACGAACACGGTGCCGCCGTCGAGGCGCACGCCACCGCCGCCGGCCGAGCGGTAGACGGTGATCTGGCCGGCGTCCGGACGGAAGCCGTTGGCCGGGTCCTCGGTCGTGATGCGGCACTGGAGCGCGGCGCCGCGGGTGCGGATGTCCTCCTGGCGCAGCCCGAGGTCCTCGAGGGTCTCGCCGGCGGCGATCCGCATCTGCGAGACGACGAGGTCGATGTCGGTGACCTCCTCGGTCACGGTGTGCTCGACCTGGATGCGCGGGTTCATCTCGATGAAGACGTAGCGACCGTCCTCGCCGAGGAGGAACTCGACCGTGCCGGCGTTGCGGTAGCCGATGGTCTCGGCGAAGCGCACGGCGTCCGCGCACATGCTCGCGCGGACCTCGGGGTCGAGGTTCGGAGCGGGCGCGATCTCGACGACCTTCTGGTGGCGGCGCTGCACCGAGCAGTCGCGTTCGAAGAGGTGCAGGACGGTGCCGGTGGCGTCGGCGAGCACCTGGACCTCGATGTGCCGCGGCCGGACCACGGCCTCCTCGAGGTAGAGCGTCGGGTCGCCGAAGGCCGCGTCGGCCTCGCGCTGGGCGGCCTCGAGCGAGTCCCGCAGCTGCGCCCGCTCGTCGACCCGGCGCATCCCGCGCCCGCCACCGCCGGAGACGGCCTTGACGAAGACCGGGAAGCCGATCTCCTCGGCCGCGGCGGCCAGCGCGTCGAGGTCGGTCGTCGGCTCGGCGCCGCGCAGCGTTGGCAGGCCGGCCTCCCGGGCCGCGGCGATCGCCCGGGCCTTGTTGCCCGCGAGGTGCAGCGCGGAGGCCGGCGGGCCGATGAAGGTGATGCCGGCGGCCTCGCACGCCTCCGCGAGGTCCGGGTTCTCCGACAGGAAGCCGTAGCCGGGGTAGACCGCGTCGGCGCCGCAGTCGACCGCGACCCGGACGATGTTCGCGTGGTCGAGGTAGGCGCGGACGGGGTGGCCGACCTCGCCGATCTCGTAGGACTCGTCCGCCTTGAGCCGGTGCTCGGAGGTGCGGTCCTCGTGCGGGAAGACCGCGACCGTCTTGGCCCCGAGCTCGGTGGCGGCGCGGAACGCGCGGACGGCGATCTCCCCGCGGTTGGCGACGAGGATCTTCTGGAACACGGCGGACCTCCGGGCGTCGGGGAGCGGCACGGCCCACCCTAGTGACGCGCGACACACCGGTGTCCCGACGTCCACGGGAGCGGGCGGCACACCCGGACGCGACACCGCATCGACCGTTCGGATGTCCCGAATGCGTTCCGGTTGCGCTTAGCCTGTCTGTCGTGCAGGGGTACCGCAGGGGTGCACCCACCTCCGCACGCGTCGGCGTGCTGCAGGTGGTCGCTGCCGCCTGCGCGGGTGTCGCGGCCGTCGTCGGGATGGTCGCGCTGCAGCCCGGCGGCCTGTCCGCGCTCGACGGGAGGCCCGAGCCCACGCCCTCGGTCAGCCCGACGCCTACCCCGACGACCCCGTCGCCCACGCCGACGCCGACCACCACCGGCCCGGGGCCCCGCTCGGGGCCGGGGACGGTGCCGTCGCTGCCCTCGCCGACCCTCGCGGACCCGACGGCCTCGCCGTCCCCGACCGCCACCGCGCTGCCCGGCCCGCCGTTCGTCAGCCCGCAGGACCTCTGGCTGCGGCCGGGCGCCTCGCGCACGCCCGTGCCCTCGAGCAGCCCGACCCCCACGGACACCCCGACCCCCACGCCGAGCCCGACGACCTCGACCGGCGAGTCCTCGCCGCAGCCGACCGCCACCGAGCCCTCCACGACGCCGAGCGACCCGACCCAGGGGAGCGACGGGATCCCGAGCAGTGACGGGACCCAGGGCACCGGTGAGGGCACCGGCCCGGTGCCGAGCCCGACCGCCGCGCCGGGCGCCGACCCGGCCGTCCCCGCCACCTGACCCGTCCCGGGGACCGACGCTCGTGCCCGCCCCACGGCTCGCGGGGAATCGGGTTGGGGCGTGTCGGTGTTGCACGGCATACTGGCAGTGCGGTGGCCGTGTGCCGCCGTGACAACTCAACAGCGTGGGAGTGCTCCCCTCAGGGGGGTGATCGGTTTCGACATTGGTCGGATGTCCAGTGGGAAGCGGGTCGAGGAGGCACGGTCATCTCGTCAAACGCTCCGTGCAAACCAATAGGTGCCGATTCCAAGCGCACCGACTTCGCCCTCGCCGCCTGAGCGAGCCCGAAGTCCGTTGGCCTGAGCATGATCTCGGCTCAGTAACCAGCGTCATCTAGAGATCTTGCTGCGTCGTCACGCCGAGGGGCGACGCGGGACTCTCACTCGGCTGGGCCTGTCGGGGAACGTGTGCGTGCGAGCCCCGGGGCCGAGAAAATCCACAGCGCACTGCACCCGGAGAAGCCCTGGTCTCCCGTCAGTGGACGCGGGTTCGATTCCCGCCACCTCCACCACGGCGCACTCCCACGCCTGCCCCGCAGACGACCCGGGCCCTCCTTCCCGAGGGCCCGGGTCGTCCACGTGCGGGGCGGCTCAGGCGAGGTCGAGGCGGTAGCGCTCGCCCTCGCGGGTGAAACCGAGCCGGTCGTAGTACGGCGCGACCATCCCGGGCGCGGTGAGCACCCGACGGACCCCGAGCTCGCGGAAGAGGCCGGACCGGCGGAAGACGAACTCGCCCGGCGCGAAGTCGCGGAACCGCGGGGTCACGTAGTCCAGCTCGACCTCGGCCGTGCCGTCGCCGACGTCGCGGACGACGATGACGCCGGCCGTCTCGTCGCCGTGCTGCACGAGCCACGTCGAGCGCGACGGGTCCGTCCCGGCGGTGAACCCGGGGAAGAAGCGGGCGATGTCGCCGGCCCACAGGTGCAGGACGTGCAGCAGGTAGCCGTCGTCCCCGCGCACCGGGACGACGGCGAAGGCCCGCTCGTCACCCCGCTCCCGGAGCATCCGGACGATGAACCACAGGTTGATGCCGGCAAGGACGACGTTCATCGCGACCATCGGCCAGACCCCGAGCACCGCGTTGAAGACGACGAGGATGACGCAGGCGACCGTGTTGAGCACACGCAGCCGCAGGATGCGGGCCTGCAGCAGCGAGAAGACGAGCAGCGCGGACCCGAACCAGCCGAGCGCGTCGACCCAGGTCACGGCTCGCCCAGCGCGAAGCGGACCTGCACCTCGACCCCGACGACCGGCTCGCCACCCTCGAGGGGGACGCCCGCATCGGCCGCGGCGAAGCGCGCCTTGGGCATCGGCACCGGGCCGCCCATCGGCGCCTCGCGGACGCGCAGCACCGGCCCGAGCGGCCGGCCGGCGAGGCGCGCCCACTGGTCGGCCCGCTCCTGCGCGTCGGCGAAGGCGGCGTCCCGCGCGCGCACGAGCAGGGGAGCGGGGTCGGCGACCTCGAGCGAGACCCCGTCGACGGCCAGGGCGTCACCGGCCGCCCCGGCGAGCGCCGAGATGACGGCCCCGGCCCGGTCCCGGTCCCGCACGCGCAGGCGCAGCGACTGGTGCGCCGTGTACCCGACGACCCCCTGCCCTTCCCGGTCCCAGCGCGGCGAGACGCCCATCCCGGTCGTGCGCCGGTCGGCGTCGCGGACCCCGTGGTCGTCGGCGGCGGCGACCGCTGCGGCGAGCCGGTCGGCGAGGCCGGAGAGCGCGGAGGCGACGTCGGGGCCGTCGACGTGCACCCGCACGTCGAGGACGACGACGTCGGGCGGTGCACCGGCGCTGCCGGTGCCGGTCACGTCCACGTGGTCCGACATGCCGGTCACGGTAGCGGCGCGGGGGCGACCGCACCACGGACCCCGATTCGGGATACCTGCCGGTACGCGGTTAGATCGACCGCATGCCCGCCGCGCCCTCCATCGCCAACAGCGTCACCGTCCGCCTCGTCCTGCCCGCCCGGCCCACCGCGGTCAGCGAGATGACGAGCCTCATCGAGAAGGCGGGCGGGGTCGTCACCGGCCTCGACGTCACCGGCTCGGGGCACGCGCGGATGCGGGTCGACCTGACGATGCTCACGCGCGACGTCGACCACGCCGACGAGATCGTCGCGGTCATGCGCACGGTCGAGGGCGTCGAGATCGGCAAGGTCTCGGACCGCACCTTCCTCATGCACCTCGGCGGCAAGCTGACCGTCGAGTCCAAGGTGCCGATCCGCACCCGTGACGACCTGTCGCTCATCTACACGCCGGGTGTCGCCCGCGTCTGCATGGCGATCGCCGACAACCCGGCCGACGCCCGCCGCCTGACGATCAAGCGCAACACCGTGGCGGTCGTCACCGACGGCACGGCGGTGCTCGGGCTCGGCGACATCGGCCCGCTGGCGGCGCTGCCGGTCATGGAGGGCAAGGCGGCCCTGTTCAAGCGCTTCGCCGACATCGACGCCTTCCCGATCTGCCTCGACACCACCGACGTCGACGAGATCATCCGCACGGTGAAAGCCATCGCCCCCGGGTTCGCCGGCATCAACCTCGAGGACATCTCGGCGCCGCGCTGCTTCGAGGTCGAGGCGCGCCTGCGCGAGGAGCTCGACATCCCGGTCTTCCACGACGACCAGCACGGCACGGCGATCGTCGCGCTCGCCGCGCTGCGCAACGCCCTGCGCGTCGTCGGCAAGCGGCTCGAGGACGTGCGCCTCGTGATGAGCGGCGCAGGCGCGGCCGGCACCGCGATCCTCAAGCTCATGCTCCACGCCGGGGCGCGCCACGTCGTCGTCGCCGACGTCGACGGCGTCGTCCACCGCGACCGCGCCGACGTCCTCTCGGGCGACCACCCGAACCACGCGTGGATCGCCGAGCACACCAACCCCGACAACATCAGCGGCTCGCTCGCCGACGCGGTCCGCGACGCCGACGTCTTCCTCGGCGTCTCGGCCCCGAACATCCTCTCGGAGGAGGCGGTCGCCTCGATGGCCCCCGGCTCGGTCGTCTTCGCGATGGCCAACCCGGTGCCCGAGATCGACCCCGAGATCGCCGCCCGGCACGCCGCCGTCGTCGCGACAGGTCGATCGGACTTCGCGAACCAGATCAACAACGTCCTCGTCTTCCCCGGTGTCTTCCGCGGCCTCATCGACGCGGCGAGCAGCCACGTGACGATGGAGGTGCTCCTCGCCGCGGCCGACGCCCTCGCGGGCGTCGTGACCGAGGAGGAGCTCAACGCGACGTACATCATCCCGAGCGTCTTCCACCCGGACGTCACGAGCACCGTCGCGGACGCCGTGCGCCGTGCCGTCGAGGGCGTCGAGGGCGTCCACGACGACCCCGACGCGTGACGGCGGCGTCCTCGCGCCCCGGTCGCGTGGCCGGGCCGCTCGCGCTGGCCGCGACGCTCGTCCAGCTCGTCGTCCTCTACGTCCCGCGGGCGCCGGGCGTCGACCCGTTCCCGAACGCCGACAAGGTGGTCCACCTCGCGGTCTTCCTCGTCCCGGTGGCCCTCGCCGTGCTGGCGGGCGTCCGGGTGCGCTGGGCCGCCGGGGTCTTCGCGGCCCACGCCGTCCTCAGCGAGGTCGTGCAGGCCACGCTCCTGCCGGCGCGCAGCGGTGACCCCCTCGACGCGGTCGCCGACCTCACCGGTGTCGCGATCGGGGTGCTCCTCGGCGTGACCCTCGCCCGTCGGCGCGTGGCCGGGAGCACCCCCGCGCGCTGGTAGACTGGACCCCTTGACCGAGGTGGCCCGGCGCCTGGCCGCGCCGATGCCCGCAGAGTGCGGGCCGCTCCACACCACTCCCACCCGGTCCGCCGGTGACACCGCGAGGTCGAACCGGCCACCCAGGGCCACAGACGGCCCCGAGGCTCGTTGTCCGTGCTGGTTCGCCACCGGTTGACGACGTGTCTGTCAACCGAACGACGAACCACGAAGGTGAATCACCCATGCCCAAGAAGGCATCCGGGCCCAAGGCCCGTTGGACCGCTGCCCAGAAGGCGGAGGCCCAGAAGAGCCCCAAGAAGCCGCACCGCGGCCAGTCCGCCCGCAGCACCGAGACCACCGAGCGCACCAAGCGCCCCCGGGCCGAGCGCTCGCCGCGCTGGGACCGCGAGGACCCGCGCCGCGGTGACCGCCCCGCCCGCAGCGAGCGTCGCGAGGGGCTCCAGCGCGAGGACCGTCCGCGTCGTGACGACCGCTTCCAGCGGGACGAGCGTCCGGCGCGCTTCCAGCGCGAGGACCGTCCGCAGCGCGTCCAGCGGGACGACCGTCCGCGTCGGGACGACCGCTTCCAGCGCGAGGACCGTCCGGCGCGCTTCGCGCGGGACGACCGTCCGCGTCGTGACGACCGCTTCCAGCGGGACGAGCGTCCGGCGCGCTTCCAGCGCGAGGACCGTCCGCAGCGGTTCGAGCGCGAGGACCGTCCGCGTCGTGACGACCGCTTCCAGCGGGACGAGCGTCCGGCGCGCGCCCAGCGCGAGGACCGCCCGCAGCGCTTCGAGCGCGACGACCGTCCCCGCCGCTGGGTCTCCGGCGACGGCGAGGAGCGCCGCGTCCACCGTCCCCACGACGAGCGCCCCCGCCGCGAGCGCGGCGACCGTCCCTTCCGCGAGCGCTCGCCGCGCGTCGCCGACCCCGTGCGGCGCGACCGCCACGAGGGCCGCCACGTCGAGCAGCGTGGCTACGAGGCGCCGCGCAGCTTCGAGGAGGCCGAGGCCGAGCGCGCCGAGGCCGACACCTGGACCGCGTACCGCTCGGTCGCGGCCGGTGGCCCGCGTGAGGTGACCGAGGACAACGGCTTCGCCGCCCTCGGCCTGCCCGAGCGCCTCGTCGAGCGCCTCGCCCGCGACGGCATCACCGAGCCGTTCCCGATCCAGGCCGCGACGATCCCCGACGCGCTCGCGGGCCGCGACGTCCTCGGCCGGGGCCGCACCGGCTCCGGCAAGACCCTCGCCTTCGGTCTGCCGACCATCGCGCGCCTCGCCGACGGTGTGCGCCCCGAGCCGCGCCGCCCGCGGGCGCTCGTCCTCGTGCCGACCCGCGAGCTCGCGATGCAGGTCAGCGATGCGCTCGAGCCGTTCGTCCACGTGATCGGCCTCAAGCACCGGCTCGTCGCCGGCGGCCTGTCCTACGAGGGCCAGATCTCGGCGCTCAACCGCGGCGTGCACCTCCTCGTCGCGACGCCGGGCCGCCTCGTCGACCTGATGGAGCGCGGCGCCGTCGAGCTCGGCGGGGTCGAGGTCGCCATCCTCGACGAGGCCGACCACATGGCCGACATGGGCTTCGTCCCCGAGGTCACCGCGATCCTCGACGCCGTGCCCGAGGGCGGGCAGCGCCTGCTCTTCTCGGCCACGCTCGACCGCGGCGTCGACACCCTCGTCGAGAAGTACCTCGTCGACCCGGTGACCCACTCGACCGACGACGCGCAGGCCGCGGTGACGACGATGAGCCACCACGTGCTCCTCATCGACCCGCAGGACAAGAAGACCCTCACCGCCGAGCTGTGCTCGCGTGCCGGCCGCACGGTGGTCTTCGCCCGCACCCAGCTCGGGGCCGAGCGCATCGCCCGTGAGCTGCGCGAGCGCGGTGTCCTCGCCGCGGCGCTGCACGGCGGGCTCTCGCAGGGCGTGCGCAACCGCGTCCTCGGCGCCTTCCGCGACGGCCGCGTCCCCGTGCTCGTCGCCACCGACGTCGCCGCGCGCGGCATCCACGTCGACGACATCGGGATGGTCGTCCAGGTCGACCCGCCGACCGACCACAAGGACTACCTGCACCGCGCCGGCCGCACGGCCCGCGCCGGGGAGGAGGGCGCCGTCGTCATGCTCGCCCTCCCGCACCAGCGCAAGATGGTCACCCGGATCATCGAGGGGGCCGGCGCCGAGGCGCAGGTCGCCAAGGTGGCCCCGGGCGACGCGACCGTCTCCGCGCTCGGTGGCGTCGCCCCGAGCGGCGTCCCCGTGCCCGACGAGGTCTGGCGCCCGCTGCTCGAGGCCAAGCCGCAGGGCCGGGGCGGCCCGCGCCGCGGTGGCCCGCACCGGGGTGGTCCGCGCGGCGGTCGCCCGCAGGGTGGCCGCAGCGGCGGTCGTCCGCAGGGTCGCGGGGGCAGAATGGGCGCGTGAGCGCCACCACCACCGGGCGCCTCCTCGTCGCCACCCCGCAGATCGAGGAGGGCGTCTTCCACCGCAGCGTCGTCCTCGTGCTGCACCACGGCGACGACGGGGCGCAGGGCGTCGTGCTCAACCGCCCCGTCGACGCCGGCATCGACTCGGTCCTGCCCGGCTGGGAGGAGCACGCCAGCCGGCCGGCCACCCTCTTCCAGGGCGGGCCGGTCCAGCTGGACTCCGCGCTCGGGCTGGTCGCCGTCCCCGGCGACTCGCCCGAGCCGACCGGGGTGCGCCGACTGTTCGGCGCCGTCGCCCTCGTCGACCTCGACACCCCGCCCCCGCTCGTCGTCCCCGAGCTGTCGGGCCTGCGCATCTTCGCGGGCTACGCCGGGTGGTCCCCGGGCCAGCTCGAGGAGGAGATCGCGACGGGGTCGTGGTTCGTCGTCGACACCGAGAGCGCCGACGCCTTCACCGACCACCCGGCCGACCTGTGGCAGCGGGTGCTGCGCCGCCAGCCCGAGCCGCTGCGCTGGATGGCGCTCTACCCGCCGGACCCCTCGCTCAACTGACGCCGTGGGCCCGCCGGCGTCCGGGAGGCCCCGCAGGACGAGCGCGTACCCTGCTGCCCATGAGCGAGACGATGCCGCCGCCCAGCGACCCGAACGCGCCGCAGGGGCAGCCCGACGGCCCGCAGACGCAGACGGCCGTCCTCGAGCGCACCGAGACCGTCCCCGAGGTCGCCGAGCCCGGCGACCACGAGCGCTTCGCGCACTACGTCCGCAAGGAGAAGATCCTCGAGAGCGCGCTGTCGGGGGAGCCGGTGACGGCCCTGTGCGGCAAGGTCTGGATCCCCGGGCGCAACCCCGACCGCTTCCCGGTCTGCCCGACCTGCAAAGAGATCTACGAGGGCCTGCGACCGCCGGAGGACGGCGACTGAGACGGGGCTGAGGGTCTCCCGCCGGAGTTGACCGAGTTCTTACGCGGGCCTGACCCGCAGCAGTCGTCGGGCGCGTATCGCGGGAGGCCGAGGTCTTACGCAACCCTGACCGCGGGCTGACCCCGTCGGTCCGGACGCGCCCCTAGCGTCCTGCGGGTGCCCCGGTCGACCGACCGGGCTGACTCCCGGAAGGACGCCCATGCGTACTCGTTCCCTCACGGCCCTCGCCGCCCTCACCCTCGGCGTGGCCGGCTCCCTCGTGCCCCTGTCCTCGGCCCAGGCCCGCCCGATGGCGGCGGACACCGCCCAGTCGGCCGAGTGCACCGTGCACAGCGACGTCGTGGGCGGTCGGCACGCCGCGGGGCCGAACCGGGCCGACCCGCACGAGCTGACCCCGGCCCAGACGAAGGCGAACGACGCCGCGATGGCCAAGGCGCTCGCGGCCAAGGGCTACGACACCCGCACCGACGGCAAGGCCGTCACGCAGTCGGCGCAGCGCTCCGCCGCCGCCTCGAACAAGAAGCCCGTCGCGGCCTTCGCCGGCGGCGTCGTCGACGTCTACGTCCACGTCATCACCGACGGCACGAACGGCAGGCTGACGAGCACCCAGATCAACAACCAGATCTCGGTCCTCAACAACGCCTACTCCTCGGCCGGGTTCTCCTTCCGCCTGGCCGGCACGGACACGACGACCAACGCCTCCTGGTACCAGGGCCTGACCGACGGCACCACGCAGGAGCGCCAGATGAAGACCGCCCTGCGCAAGGGCAACATGGGCGACCTCAACCTCTACACCGCGAACCTCGGCGGCGGCCTGCTCGGCTGGGCGACCTTCCCGAAGGCGAGCCAGGACGTCATGGACGGCGTCGTCATCCTCGACCAGTCGGTGCCCGGCGGCACGGCCGCGCCGTACAACCAGGGCGACACCGGCACGCACGAGGTCGGCCACTGGATGAACCTCTACCACACCTTCCAGGGCGGCTGCTCGGGCAGCGGTGACTCGGTCTCCGACACCCCGGCCGAGGCCTCGCCCGCCTATGGCTGCCCCACCGGCCGCGACACCTGCGGCACCGCCGGCCTCGACCCGATCACCAACTTCATGGACTACTCGGACGACGCGTGCATGAACACCTTCACGACCGGCCAGGCCACCCGGATGCAGAACGCGTGGCTCGCCTACCGCAACGTCTGACCGGCCATCTCGGCTAGCACAGACCGAGGGCCCCGGCGCAATCCGCCGGGGCCTTCGGTGTGTCGTCCGGCGGCCGGTTATCGTGGCCGTCGCCCATGAGTACCTCTGCTGCCGGACACCTGCCCCCCGCCTATCCCGAGCGGGCCGCGTGGGGTACCGCGTCGAAGCTCCGCGCGTGGCAGGAGGAGGCCCTGGCCGCCTACCTGGCCCGCCAGGAGAAGGACTTCCTCGCGGTCGCGACGCCCGGCGCCGGCAAGACGACGTACGCGCTGCGGATCGCCACCGAGCTGCTCGACCGCGGCGTCATCCGGGCGGTCACCGTCGTCGCCCCGACCGAGCACCTCAAGACGCAGTGGGCCGATGCCGCGGGCCGGGTCGGCATCCAGCTCAACCCGTCGTTCTCCAACGGCGCCGGCGTGCAGTCGAGCGAGTACCACGGCGTGGCTCTGACGTACGCGCAGGTCGCGGCCAACCCGGGGCTGCACAAGCGGCGCACGGAGGCCGAGCCGACGCTCGTCATCCTCGACGAGATCCACCACGGCGGCGACGCCCGCTCGTGGGGCGACGGCATCCGCGAGGCGTTCACGCCGGCCACGCGGCGCCTCTCGCTGACCGGGACGCCGTTCCGCTCCGACACCAACCCGATCCCGTTCGTGCGCTACGAGATGGACGCCGCGGGCATCCTGCGCTCGGGGTCGGACTACACCTACGGCTACGCGGCCGCGCTCCGCGACGGTGTCGTGCGCCCGGTCCTCTTCCTCGCCTACGGCGGCGCGATGCGCTGGCGCACCAAGGCCGGCGACGAGGTCGCGGCCCGGCTCGGGGAGCCCCTGACCAAGGACATCACCGCGCACGCGTGGCGCACCGCGCTCGACCCCAAGGGCGAGTGGATCCCGGCGGTGCTCAGCGCCGCCGACAAGCGCCTGTCCGAGGTGCGCCGGCACGTGCCGGACGCCGGCGGCCTCGTCATCGCCTCCAACCAGAACGCGGCTCGCGCGTACGCACGCATCCTCACGGACATCACCGGCGAGAAGACCACCGTCGTGCTCTCCGACGACGCGGGCGCGAGCTCACGGATCGAGGAGTTCAGCCAGAGCGAGGCGCGCTGGATGGTCGCGGTCCGGATGGTCTCCGAGGGCGTCGACGTCCCGCGCCTGGCCGTCGGCGTCTACGCCACCTCGACCTCGACCCCGCTGTTCTTCGCCCAGGCCGTCGGTCGCTTCGTCCGGGCCCGTCGTCGCGGTGAGACGGCGTCGGTGTTCCTGCCGTCGGTGCCGATCATCCTCCAGCTCGCCGCGACGATGGAGGAGGAGCGCGACCACGCCCTCAACCGCCCGAGCAGCGACGAGGACGAGGCGTCGCTGTGGGCCGAGGAGGAGGGGATGCTCGCCGCCGCCAACCGGACCGAGAAGACCCTCGGCCTCGACGAGTCCCGCTTCGAGGCGCTGGAGTCCGACGCGCACTTCGACCACGTGCTCTTCGACGCCAAGCAGTTCGGCCTGCACGCCGAGGTCGGCTCCGAGGAGGAGCAGGACTACCTCGGCCTCCCGGGGCTGCTCGAGCCGGACCAGGTGGCGATGCTCCTCCACGAGCGCCAGGCCAAGCAGGCCAAGGGGAGCTCGGCCCGGCCGCAGCCCGCGCAGGGGCCGACGCCGGTGGCCCAGCACCGCGCCCTCGCCGCGCAGCGCAAGGAGCTCAACAAGCTCGTCGCGGCGTACTCGAGCAAGACCGGGGCCCCGCACGCCAACGTCCACATGGAGCTGCGCCGGGCCTGCGGTGGTCCGGAGCTCGCGTCCGCGACGAGCGAGCAGGTCACCGAGCGGATCGCGAAGATCCGCAACTGGTTCGTCGGCCGCCGCTGACGATGGCCGCGGCCGACCTCGAGCTGCGCATCGCCCTGCTGCGGGTGGGGTTGGTCCTCGGTGCCGTCGCCGAGGCCGGTTTCCTCATGTGGGGGGCCGTCGCGGTGCCGGAGCACGGGTGGTTCGCCGGAGTGGCGCTCGCCGTCCTGGCGGTCGTCCTCCTCGTGGTGGGAGGCCGGCGACGAGCCGCGTCGGCAGGCGAGCGTGGTACCTGGCTCATCGCGCTCGGCGGCCTCTGCGTCGGGGCGACGCCCTTCGTGGCGGCAGTGGTCGGCAACGCCACCTGAGGACGACACCGGGCGTTCACCGGATGCTCGGCGCATCCTGAGAGAACGGCCACGCCCTCGTCGCGCACCGGCCGCCCGGACGGGCTAACGTGCCGCCCCGTGACCGACAACACTTCTGCATCCCGCCGTCAGCTGCTCACCATGGCCGTCGTCGGTGGCGCCGGCCTCTGGGCGGCCCCATCGGCCTCCGCCGACCCCCACCACGGGCACGGCCACGACCACGACCACCACCACGGCGGCAAGACCTTCCGCCTCACCGTGCTCGGCACGACCGACCTGCACGGCAACGTCTTCAACTGGAACTACTTCGCCAACGCGGCCTACTCCGACAAGGCCGGCAACCAGATCGGCATCGCGAAGGCCGCGACGCTCATCAAGGCGATGCGCGCCGAGCGCGGCGCGAGCACCTGCCTGACGCTCGACGCGGGCGACACCATCCAGGGCACGCCGCTCGCGTACTACTACGCGAAGATCGACCCGATCACCGGCGGCTCCAAGCACCCGATGGCCCTCGCGATGAACGCCGTCGGCTACGACGCGGCCGCCCTCGGCAACCACGAGTACAACTACGGCCTCGACACGCTGAGGGCCTTCCAGAAGCAGTGCCGCTTCCCGCTCCTGTCGGCGAACTCGGTCGACTGGAACACCGGCCGGCCGGTCTTCCCGCCGTACGTCCTCAAGCGGGTCAAGGTCAAGGGCGGCAAGGACATCACGGTCGGCATCCTCGGCCTCGTCACGCCCGGCGTCGCGATCTGGGACAAGGCCAACGTCGAGGGCAAGGTGAAGTTCCCCGGCATCGTCGAGCAGGCGAAGGTGATGGTCCCGCGCCTGAAGCGGATGGGCGCCGACGTCGTCGTCGTGTCCTGCCACTCCGGCCCGGTCCCCGGCTCGAGCTACGGCGACGCCCTGCCCTACCCCGAGAACGCGAGCACCCAGCTGGCCGAGGAGGTCCCCGGCATCGACGCGGTCCTCGTCGGCCACGCCCACCTCGAGGTCCCGCAGAAGCTCGTGAAGAACAAGGTCACCGGGCGGGACGTGCTCCTCAGCGAGCCGTACTACTGGGGCATGCGCGTCTCGGTCATGGACCTCGACCTCTGCTTCGAGCGCGGCCGCTGGTCGGTGCGCTCGTCCTCGGCGACGCTGCTCAACGCGAACACCGTCCCCGAGGACGCCAAGATCGCGGCCCTCGTCCGTCCCGCGCACGAGAAGGTCCTCGCGTACGTCAACGGCGTCATCGGCACCTGCACCGAGGCGATGTCGGCCGCGACGTCCCGCTACGAGGACACCGCCGCGATGGACTTCATCAACCTCGTCCAGGGGCAGGCCGTCAAGGATGCCCTCGTCGGCACCCCGCAGGCCGACCTTCCGGTGCTCTCGATCGCCGCGCCGTTCAACAAGGACGCCGCCATCCCGGCGGGCGAGGTGACCGTGCGCGACGTCGCGGGGCTGTACATCTTCGACAACACGCTGCTCGGCATCACGCTGACCGGTGCGCAGGTCAAGGCCTACCTCGAGCAGTCGGCGGCGTACTTCCAGCAGGTCACCTCGGCCGGCCCGTTCACCCCGGAGCAGGTGACGAACGCGAAGACGCCGACCGCGCCGAACGGCACGCCCGACTACAACTACGACATCATGGGCGGCCTCGACGCACCCCTGACCTACGAGATCGACATCGCCAAGGACCCGGGCTCGCGGATCACGAACCTCCAGTACGCCGGCGCCCCGATCGACCCGGCGCAGGAGTTCGTCATCGCGATCAACAACTACCGCCAGTCCGGCGGTGGTGGCTTCCCCGGCGTCACGACGGCCCCGGTCGTCGACAACCGGCAGGTCGAGATCCGGCAGCTGCTCATCGACTGGGTGACCGCCAACCAGCAGATCGACCCGCCGAGCTTCGCCTCCACCGACTGGCGCCTCGTCGCGAACGGCACGCCGGTGGTCATCACTGCCTGAGCTCCGCCCCGCACCCCGGGCGGGGCCTCCACCCCGTCGAGTGAACAGAACACGCCGTGCCCGACCCCTCGGGCACGGCGTGTCCTGTTCACTCGACGGTCGAGCGGGTGGCCGCCGTCGCGACGAGCGGGCCGGTGCGGTGGGGGAGGTGGGTCACGAGGCAGATGGCCGTGTTGGCCCGCAGCACGTGGACGTCGTCGATGATCTCGTCGATGACCCGGCCGAGGTCGGCGTTGTCGCGGGCCGCCACCCGCACCACGAGGTCGCCGACGCCGGTGATCGAGTGGATCTCGAGCACCTCGGGGATGGCCGCGAGGTGCGCGACGACCGGCTCGTGGCCCTGCCGCTGGCTGATCTCGAGCGTACAGAACGCGGTGACCGGGTACCCGAGGGCGTCGGGGTCGACCTGCGGGGCGAAGCTGCGGATCACCCCGCGCTCCTGCAGCCGGTCCAGGCGCGCCTGCACCGTGCCGCGCGCCACCCCGAGCCGGCGGGAGGCGCCGAGCACGCCGACGTGCGGGTCCTCGGTGAAGAGGGCGATGATCCGGGCGTCGAGGGCGTCCACCCCGTCCTTGTTGGCCATGGTCACATCGTCCAGCAGGAAGGGGTGCCGAGGCAACAGCATGCACATCGTGTGCACCGTGTCGGCGAGAGGTTGCACATCCCGACCAGCGCCCCGACAGTGGCGGGATGACTGACACGACGACGACGTCCGCCAGCCGCCTCGACCGCACCGACCAGGAGCGCGCGGCCGAGCTCGACCTCGAGCAGCTCAAGCAGCTCGTGGGCCTGGTCGACTACGACGAGAGCACCGACCCGTTCCCGGTCACCGGCTGGGACGCCATCGTCTTCGTCGTCGGCAACGCGACGCAGACCGCGCACTACTACCAGAGCGCGTGGGGCATGGAGCTCGTCGGCTACACCGGCCCCGAGAACGGCACCCGCGACCACAAGGCGTTCGTCCTCAAGTCCGGCTCGATCCGCTTCGTCGTCAAGGGCGCGGTCACCCCCGACAGCCCGCTCATCGAGCACCACGCGAAGCACGGCGACGGCGTCGTCGACATCTCCCTCGAGGTGCCGGACGTCGACAAGTGCGTCGAGCAGGCCCGTCGCGCCGGCGCGACCGTCCTCCAGGAGCCCGAGGACCTCACCGACGAGCACGGCACCGTGCGCGTCGCGGCCATCGCGACCTACGGCGAGACGCGGCACAGCCTCGTCCAGCGAGTCGTCGACGGCACGACCTACGCCGGCCCGTACCTGCCCGGTTACGTCGCCGCCTCCTCCACCTTCGTCAAGCGCGACGGCGCCCCGAAGCGCCTCTTCCAGGCCCTCGACCACATCGTCGGCAACGTCGAGCTCGGCAAGATGGACGAGTGGGTCGGCTTCTACAACAAGGTCATGGGCTTCGTGAACATGGCCGAGTTCATCGGTGACGACATCGCCACCGACTACTCGGCGCTCATGTCCAAGGTCGTCGCCAACGGCAACCACCGCGTGAAGTTCCCGCTCAACGAGCCGGCGATCGCGAAGAAGAAGAGCCAGATCGACGAGTACCTCGAGTTCTACGCCGGCCCCGGTGCGCAGCACCTCGCGCTCGCGACGAACGACATCCTGCGCACCGTCGACGAGCTGCGCAAGGAGGGCGTCGAGTTCCTCGACACCCCGGACGCCTACTACGACGACCCCGAGATGCGCGAGCGCATCGGTGAGGTCCGCGTGCCGATCGAGGAGCTGAAGTCCCGCAAGATCCTCGTCGACCGCGACGAGGACGGCTACCTCCTCCAGATCTTCACCAAGCCGCTCGGCGACCGGCCGACCGTCTTCTTCGAGATCATCGAGCGCCACGGCTCGCTCGGCTTCGGCAAGGGCAACTTCAAGGCGCTCTTCGAGTCCATCGAGCGCGAGCAGGACAAGCGCGGCAACCTCTGACGCGCGACCACTGGGGCACGCTCGACGCCGCCGGATTCCGAGGGGGTCCGGCGGCGTCGCCGTGTCAGGAGCGCTCCTGGTCCGCGGGGGAGGACCAGGGGGTGACGGGCCGCGGGACGGGCACGCCGTCGACGACGAGGTCGGTGCGCTCGGCGTAGAAGCAGACGAGGTCGCGCAGCGCCGCGACCTCGGGCAGCGGGTCGGGGTAGGACCAGGCGACGTCCTCGACCTCGGGCCGCCCCTCGCGCGCCGGGAGCGACCAGTAACAAGCGTCCCCCTTGTACGCGCAGGTCGTCGTCGACGCGCTCGGCACGAGCAGGTCGAGCCGCACGTCCTCCGCCGGGACGTACCAGCGCGCGGGGATGTGGGTCTCGTGCACGGCCGTCGCGCGGTGGGTGTCGGCGAGGACGACACCGTCGACGGCGACGACGACGTGCCGGTCGGCCGCGAGGAGGTCGATGCGCTTGAAGGGGTCGTGCGGGTGGCCGGTGACCGCGGTGGCCTCCTCGACCCAGTCGAAGGGCGCCCACTCGACGACGACCCGCCCGCCGAGGTCGGGGTCATCGGGGGCGAAGGCGCTGTCCGCGAGCCGCGTCCGCCCCACGACGAGGTCGAAGGAGCGCCCCGGTGTCGTGTGCCGGCCGAAGTTCACCGGGCCGAGCACCGGGGGGAGCGGGTCGGGCACGGGGGTCGGGGGCCGCGGGTCGAGCGTGGCCATGAGGTCCTCGGGCGGGACGGCGTACATCGGCACGACGCGGCGCGGCTCCCAGACGAGCGCGGCGTCGACGCTGTCGAGCACGGGGACGCCGTCGAGGGTCGCGCGCACGCGTCGGTCGACCGGCTCCCACAGCAGCCCGGAGTGCAGGGACATCAGGTGGGTGCCGAGCCGGAGCGCCATCCCCCGATGGTGCGCCGGGGCACGTCATCGGTCAACGGCGCGACGCCCGCTCGATCAGGCCGCGGAGTCGGCGCGTGCGTTGAGCCGGGCGTGCTTGCGGCCGTAGAGGAAGTACACGAGGAACCCGAGCACCATCCAGACCGCGAAGCGCAGCCAGGTCTCGACCGACAGGTTCGTCATGAGGTAGACGCAGGCCAGGGCCGACAGGGCCGGCACGACCGGCGAGAACGGCGTGCGGAAGGGCCTGGGGAGGTCCGGCTTGGTCCGGCGCAGCACCGGCACGGCGATCGAGACGATGACGAACGCGAACAGGGTGCCGATCGAGACGAGGTCGGCGAGGGCGGTGAGCGGCACGAACCCGGCGAGCACCGCGACGAGGACGATCGTCATCATCGTGATCTTCCACGGCGTGCCCCACTTCGGGTGGACCTCGGCGACCGAGCGGGGGATGAGGCCGTCGCGGCCCATCGAGAAGCCGATCCGGCCCATCGCGACGATGTCGACGAGGATGACCGACGTCAGGCCCGCCACGGCGGCGATCGAGACGAGGACGGACGCCCATCCGGCTCCCACCGCCTCGAACGCGCTGGCGATGGGCGCGCCCTCGTTGAGCTGCGAGAAGGGGACCATCCCGGTGATGACGAAGGAGACGCCGACGTAGAGCAGCGTGCAGATGCCGAGCGTCCCGAGCAGGCCGAGCGGCAGGTCGCGGCTCGGCTTCTTCGTCTCCTCGCCGAGGTTGGCGACGGCCTCGAACCCGGTGTACGCGAAGAAGACCACGGCCGCTGCGGTGAGGACGCCGGCGAAGCCGAAGGCCGTCGGCTCGATGCCGAAGAGCGCCTGGCTGACCGGCTGCTTGAGCCCCGAGGTGCCCTCCTTCACCGGCTGAGCCGGCGGGATGAACGGCGTGAGGTTTGCGGCCTTGACGTAGAACGCGCCGGCGATGATGACGAAGACGCAGACGGCGACCTTGACGACGACGAGCGTGTTGGTCACGCGGGCGCTCTCGCGGATGCCGACGACGGCGACGACGCCGAGGAGCAGGACGATGGCGATGGCGCCGAGGTTGGCGACCGACTCCTCGCCGAAGATCGAGGTCGGCAGGTCGAACAGCTCCTGCGCGTAGCCGGACCATCCGCGCGCGACCACGGCTGCGCCGAGGGCGAACTCGAGGATGAGGTCCCAGCCGATGATCCACGCGAACACCTCGCCGATCGTCGCGTAGGCGTACGTGTAGGCGGAGCCGGCCGTGGGGACGGCGGAGGCGAGCTCGGAGTAGCAGAGGGCCGCGAGCAGGCTGACGGCCCCGGCGATGACGAACGAGATGACGACGCCCGGGCCCGCGTGGTTCTTGGCCTCGATCCCGGTCAGGGTGAAGATCCCCGTGCCGATGACGATGCCGATGCCGAAGCCCATGAGGCTGAACGGGCCGAGGCGTCGGTTCAGCCGGCCCGGGCCCTGGGTGTCGCCGCCGCCCTCGCCCTCCGGGCCACCGGCCTGCGCCAGGACGTCCTCGACGGGCTTGGTGCGCAGGACGGAGTGGTCGTCGCTCATCCGGCGACCCTACGACCGGTAGGGGAGCGGCGGCGCGATGCGTCCACGGACGTTGCGAGCCCGTCCCGGGAGGGCCGCGCACGAGGGCGTCCGGGGCCGCGTGCGATCCTTGGGCGCATGACGACGCCGAGCGCCCCCGGCTGGTACGAGGACCCCGACGACGCGACCCGCCTGCGGTACTTCGACGGCATCGTGTGGAGCAGCCACACCACCCCGCGCCACGCCCAGCCCGCCGCCCCCGCCGTGAACGCTCCCGTTGACCCGGCATCCACCGCCGCGCCGGGCGCGCCGGCCGGTCCCGCCGACCCCCGGACCCAGGGCACCCCGTGGGGCGGCGCCCCGCAGCAGCCGTGGGGGCAGCCCCCGGCGCAGCACCCCCACTGGCAGCAGGCCCCGGTCGACCGCGCGCTGCGGATGCCCGACGGCGACGTCGTCGCCGAGTGGTGGCGCCGCCTGCTGGCCTGGGTCGTCGACTCGCTGCTGACCGGCCTCCTCGCGGGTCTCGCGTCCCTCCCGCTCATGGGCTCCTACCTCGACGCCGTGCGCGACTGGCTCCAGGCGTCCGCCAACGGCGAGAACCCCGACTTCTCCGTGCCGCTCAACGCGTTCGCCGAGATCGCGCTGCCGATCGGGCTCATCCAGATCGGCGTCGGCCTGGTGTACTCGACCCTCTTCCTCGTCTGGCGCTCCGCGACACCGGGCAAGATGCTGCTCGGCACCATCGTCCGCCCCACGGCAGGGCGTGCGCGGATCGGCGTGGGGGTCGCCCTGCGCCGTCAGTCCCTGGGCGTCGTCAGCGACCTGCTCCAGCTCAACCCGCTCGTCAACGTCGCGGGCATCGTCCTGTCGGTCGTCGACCCGGGGTGGTTGATCCGCGACCCGCGCCGCCAGGCCCTGCACGACAAGGTCGCCGACACCGTCGTCGTGCTCCGGAAGCGCTGACCTCCGCGGGTCAGCGGGCGGGCCGCACCGTCCCGGTGCACTCACCGAACCCGATGACCGTCCCGTCGGGACCGGGCGCGGTGGCCCGCAGCGTCACCGTGTCGCCGTCCTCGAGGAAGGTGCGCTCACTGCCGTCGTCGAGGGTGACCGGCTCCTGCCCGCTCCAGGTCAGCTCGAGGAAGCACCCGCGGGTCTCCTTTGCCGGACCCGAGATCGTGCCGGAGCCGAAGAGGTCGCCCGGACGGACGCTCGCGCCGTTGACGCTCAGGTGCGCGAGCATCTGGGCCGGCGACCAGTACATGTCGCGGAACTCGGGCCGCGAGACGACCGTGCCGTTCCAGTCGACCTCGACGTGGACGTCGAGACCGTACGCGCCGTCACCCGCGAGGTAGGGCAGCGGCTGCGGGTCCTGCCCGGGCAGCGGCACGCGCGCGGCGCGCAGGGCGTCGGTGGTCACGACCCACGGGCTGATGCTCGTCGCGAAGGACTTGCCGAGGAACGGGCCGAGGGGCACGTACTCCCAGGCCTGGAGGTCCCGCGCCGACCAGTCGTTGAGGAGCACGACCCCGAACAGGTGCTCGTCGGCGTCCGGGAGGTCGACGCGGTCGCCGAGGGCGGTCGAGCCGCCGACGACGAAGCCGAGCTCGGCCTCGATGTCGAGGCGGACGCTCGGGCCGAAGGTCGGGGCGTCGTCGGCCGGGGCCTTGCGCTGCCCGGTGGGCCGCACGACGTCGGTCCCGGAGACGACGACGGTGCCGGCGCGCCCGTGGTACCCGATCGGCAGGTGCTTCCAGTTGGGCGTCAGCGGAGCCGAGTCCGGCCGGAAGATGCGTCCGACGTTCGTCGCGTGGTGCTCGCTGGCGTAGAAGTCGACGTAGTCGGCGACCGCGAACGGCAGGTGCATCGTCACGTCGGACACGGGGAGGAGGTGGGGCTCGACGGTGTCGCGGTACTCGTCGTTGGTCAGCTGCTCGGTCAGCCACTCACGGGCCGCGGTCCACGCCGGCCGGCCCTCGGCGAGGAAGGCGTCGAGGGACCCGCCGCGCCACACGGCGGCGGACTCCATCCCGGCCTGCTCGGCGCAGGCGACGAGGTCGAGCACCTGCTCGCCGACGCGGACCCCGACGCGGCGCTCGCCGTCGGGGCCGGTGGAGAAGACGCCGTAGGGCAGGTTGTGCAGGCCGAAGGGGTGGTCGGCGGGCAGGTCGAGCCAGGTCATGGCGCGGGGTCCTCTCCGGGGGTGGGGTGGTCGGTCGCGGCGAGGCCGAGCGTGGCGAGCTCGCCGAGGGGGTCGGTGACGGTGCAGCAGCCGTAGGCGGTGAACGCGGCGCGGACCCGACGGGTGGTCGAGCCCGGCCAGGCGAGGACCAGGTCGGCGAGGGCGTGGCCGTCGCGCACGTCGAGCAGGGCGGCGACCTCGGCGACCGGTGCGCCCTCGAGCGCCGCGGCGGTGGCCACGAGGACGTCGAGGACGCCGTGGTTCTCCTCGTCGGTCCCGCCGACCGCGTAGGTCCCGCGGACGGCGTGGTGCAGGCCGCCGGTCAGCTTGAACGGCACCCGCACGGAGGTGGCGGCGACGAGGAAGCCTGCCAGCTCGTGCTCGTCCGGCCAGGGCCACGTCGGCGTCGGGCCGGAGCGGAACTTCGCGACGACCGCGTCACCCTCGGCGACGGCTGCCCGGACGTCGGCCAGCGCCGCGTCGCGGGCGTCGGGCTCGCGCGGCACCTCGAGCGCGAGCGGCAGGTCGCCGGGCAGGTCGAGGCGGCGCCATCGGTCGGTCCAGCCCAGCTCGGCGCCGCGCACGTCGACGCGGGGGTCGGCGCCGAGGACGGCGAGACCCTCGCGCAGCGCAGCCGGGTCGGTGCCGGGCCGGGCGACGACGCCGAGGTCGAGGGGGCCGCGCCCGGTCCACCGGCCGGCGTCGAGCGCGTCGAGCAGCTCGGGGGCGGACGACGCCGGCACGAGCAGCGGCCCGACGCATCCGCCGTAGGGCGCGGCTCGGTGCGTGGCGTGGGCCGAGACCGCCTCGGGCAGAGGGCTGTTGCCGGGCGGGAAGACCGCGGCGTCGTCGACGAGGGCGCGCAGGACCTCCGGCGTCGTCGACATGCTGTCCAACCTATCGCGGACATCGGGAGCCTCCGCGCCTCCGGTGGGGCAGTGGCGGTTAGCGTCGACCCATGGGACGAGACGACGAGCAGAGCGACGGCCAGGTGTCCGAGGTGCAGAAGATGGACGGCGAGGACGCCGGCACGCCGATCAGCGACGACCAGTCGGTCAACGCCCAGCCCGACGGCGAGTCGGGCGAGGTCCAGGAGGGCCCGGCCGGCCCCAACGCCTGGGTCCCCGGCGACGACGGCACCGAGCCGGCGCACGGCAACTGACCTCCCCGGTCCGCGCGCCGACCTGAGTCGCCGCCCGGCGGGCCGGAGGTTCCGCGTCATCACGGCGATGACCCGGATGCTCCCTGATGACGCGGATGCATCCCCGACCACGAGGAAGTTCCGCGCCGTCACCGTGGTGACGCGGACGTTCCGGAGCCCACGCGACGTGGATCGGACAGCGACAACCCCGCACGTGCGGGCTTTTCGTGGTCGTCGGGCCACTCGGACAGCGACAACCCCGCACGTGCGGGCTTTTCGTGGTCGCGGGGCTGTTCGGACAGCGATAACCCCGCACGTGCGGGATGAGCGGGGGCGCGGGAGTCAGACGCGGCCGCGGACCGGCGTGCGCTCGACGTCGCCACCCTCCTCGGGCATCGTCATCTCCGCGCGGACCCCCAGCAGCCGGACCTCCCGATCCTCCTCGAGGTGGTCGGCCAGCAGCCCCTGCACCGCCGCGTGCACCGGCCCCGGCTCGGACGTCGTCGTCGGCAGCTTGCGGCTGCGGTTGACCGTGAAGAACGGCGCGTAGCGGATCTTCAGCCCGATGCGCACGACCGGTCGGCCCTCCCGCCCGACGTCTTTCAGCACCTGGTCGGTCAGCACCCGCACGGCCTCACGCACCTCGTCGCCCGTCACGAGGTTCGACTGGTAGGTCGTCTCGCGGCTGTGGCCACGGGCGACCCACGGGGTGTCGTCGACCTCGGCCGAGCCCTCGCCGCGTCCGAGCGAGCCGTACCAGGCGCCCATCCTTGGCCCGAACTCACCGACCAGCACCTCGGGGGACGCGGCGGCCAGCTCGGACACGGTGCGGATGCCGTGCGTCGCCAGCCGGGCCGAGACACGCGCGCCGACGCCCCAGAGGTCGGCCGTTGGACGATGGCCCATCACCTCGACCCAGTTCGCGGCGGTCAGGCGGAAGACCCCCTGCGGCTTGCCGAAGTCGGTCGCGATCTTCGCGCGGACCCGGGTGTCGCCGATGCCGACCGAGCAGTGCAGCGAGGTCCGCCCGAGCACAGCTGCCTGGATGTCGCGGGCCAGCGCCTCGGGGTCGTCGGTGTCACCGCCGACGAAGCCCTCGTCCCAGCCGAGCACCTCGACGACGAGCCCGAGGTCGCGCACCGCGGCGAAGACCTCCTCCGACGCGGCGAGGTAGTGCGGGCCGTCGACCGGCAGGAAGACCGCGTCCGGCGCCTTGCGGGCGGCGACGCGCAGCGGCATCCCCGAGCGCACTCCGCGCTCGCGCGCCTCGTACGAGGCCGTGGAGACGACGGCCCGCTCGGTGGGGTCGCCGCGGCCGCCGACGACGACCTCGCGCCCGGCGAGCTCGGGCCGGCGCAGGACCTCGACCGCGGCGATGAACTGGTCGAGGTCGACGTGCAGCACGAAGGGGAAGGCGCGAGCCGTGGTCACCGCCCCCTCGGTGCCGTGGCGGCGCTCAGCGGCCGGTGTCCTCGGGCAGCGGGGTGCGGGCGGCGTCCTCGACGCGCGTGTCCTCGCGGGTGCCGCGGCGGCGGGCGTCCTTGACGAGCGCACGGGCGAGCCGCACCGTCGAGGACGGCAGCCGGGCCATGTTGCTCGGGCCGGTCGTCGCGGTCATCACGCCTCCTCCTGCTCGGTGCCCCCATCATCCCTCGCCGGGAGGGCGAGGTCCACCTCCTCGGACCCGGTGGTTCCCTCGTCGATCTGCTGGCCGAGCCGGATGCGCGCGATCCGGCGGGCGAGCTCGCGGTCCTCGTCGCTGCCGAGGTCGGACTCGATGAGGTCGGCGAGCAGCTCGTCGCCGATCTGCTGCTCGGCCTCGGTCTCGGCCGTGACCAGCGCGATGGCCTGGTCGAGCCGCTGGCGCCACTCGCCGCGGGCGTCCTGGCGCTGCCCGCGCAGCGCGACCCACGCCGCGCCGGCCGCGCCGACGAGGGCGCCGGCGAAGGAGAGCAGCGGGACGAGCCAGGTCATCGCCCCATCATGAGGGCCGCCACCGACGCCCCGCCCGACGCGCCGGACCGGGTGCGGCCCTCGCCGACCGGAGCGCGCCAGCATCCTGGGGTGACCCTCCTGCGCATCGTCCTTCGCCAGGAGGCGATCCAGGCCCTGCTGCTCCTCGCCCTGGTCGCCTCGGTGGCGGCGGGTCTGCTCGCGCGCCGTGCCGGGCGGGACGTCGTCGCGTGGACCGGGACGGTCGCCGCGGTCGGCGTCGTCGTCGCCCTCACGCAGGCCCCGGTCGGGCCGCCGGCCCCAGTCCGCTCCCTCGACGTGTGCTGGAGCACGACGCCCCTGACGTCGATCGGGCGTGACCTGGTCTCGACCCAGGGGCTCGCCAACGTGCTGCTGTTCGTCCCGCTGGGTGTCTTCGTCCACCGTCTCGTGGGATCGGCGTGGTGGGTGGTCGCCGGGGGAGCTGCGCTCTCCGTGCTCATCGAGCTCGCCCAAGCACTGCAGGGAGGGCACGACTGCACGCCCACCGACGTCGTGGCGAACACCGTCGGCACCGCCTGCGGCGTCGTCGTCCACCTGGTCGTCGTCCGCGTCGTGCTTCGACTACGGCGGGAGGAGACCGCCGACGGACTGCACAACGTGTCCGGGCCCTCCCGCTGAGCGCTGGGCAGATGTGGCCACTGTGCCCCGCACCGACCGGGCAGACGTGCCGGTGGCCGGTGACGGGCCCTAGGGTGGGCGGAGCAGGCCGGACCGGCCCCGAACCACAGCGACCCGAACCACAGTGAGGTGGACGACAACCGTGGCGCACTACCAGGCGATGGGCAGCATCCCCCCGAAGCGGCACACGCAGCACCGCCGCCCGGCCGGGCGCGGCCGGAAGGGTGAGCTGTACTACGAGGAGCTCATGGGGGAGGAGGGCTTCAGCTCGGACTCGAGCCTGCTCTACCACCGCAACATCCCCTCGACGGTGTCGGGCGCCCGCGTCTGGGACCTGCCCGACCAGTCGACGACGCCCAACCACCCGCTGACCCCGCGCCACCTGCGCCTGCACGACCTCTTCGCCCCGAAGGACGTCAAGGAGACCGACGCGGTCACCGGACGGCGCCTCGTGCTCGGCAACGGCGACGTGCGCATCTCGTACGTCGTCGCCGGGGCCGACAGCCCCTGGTACCGCAACGGCGTCGGTGACGAGTGCGTCTACGTCGAGCGCGGGTCGGGCCGCGTCGAGACGGTCTTCGGGGCGTTCGACGTCGCCGAGGGTGACTACCTCGTCATCCCGCGGGCGACCACGCACCGGTGGCTGCCCAAGCGCTCGACGAAGAACCCGCTGCGGCTGTACTGCATCGAGGCCAACAGCCACATCGCCCCGCCGAAGCGCTACCTCAGCCGCTACGGCCAGCTCCTCGAGCACGCCCCGTACTGCGAGCGCGACCTGCGCGGCCCGCAGGGCCCGCTGCTCGCCGAGGACGTGGGCGCGAAGGCCACCGACCCCGCCGAGGTCTACATCAAGCACCGCGGCACCGGCCCGGGCGGCATCGTCGGCACGGTGCACGAGCTGCCCTTCCACCCGCTCGACGTCGTCGGCTGGGACGGCTGCCTCTACCCGTACGCGTTCAACATCCGCGACTACGAGCCCATCACCGGCCGCGTCCACCAGCCACCGCCCGTGCACCAGGTGTTCGAGGGCTGGAACTTCGTCATCTGCAACTTCGTGCCGCGCAAGGTCGACTACCACCCGCTCGCCATCCCCGTGCCGTACTACCACTCGAACGTCGACAGCGACGAGATCATGTTCTACGTCGACGGCGACTACGAGGCGCGCAAGGGATCGGGCATCGGCAAGGGCTCGGTGTCGGTGCACCCCGGCGGCCACGCCCACGGCCCGCAGCCCGGCGCCTCCGAGGCGTCCATCGGCGCGGAGTACTTCGACGAGCTCGCCGTCATGGTCGACACCTTCCGCCCGCTCGACCTCGGCGAGGGCGGCCTCGCCGTCGACGACGGGGTCTACGCGGGGTCCTGGGACCGCGGTCGCGGCTGACCGCGCGGCGGTCCCTATCCTTGGGGCCGTGTCGCTGTCACCCGTCACCGAGGAGGTCGTCCGCCCGGCGGAGGACCTCGCGGCCGACGTCCCCTGGGTGACCATCGTCTGGAACGACCCGGTCAACCTCATGTCGTACGTCACCTACGTGCTCCAGGAGCACTTCGGGTACGGCCGGGCCAAGGCCGAGAAGCTGATGATGCTCGTCCACACCGAGGGCCGCGCGGTCGTCGCCAACGGCACCCGCGAGGCGATGGAGGCCGACACCGAGGCCCTCCACGGCTACGGGCTGTGGGCCACCTTCCAGAAGGACAGCTGATGGCGAAGGCGTTCCGCCGCACCGGTCGCGGCGCGGACCGGCGCTACGTGGCGACCCTCGGCGTGGGGGAGCGCGACGTCGTCGCGACCGTCATGGACCAGGTGCACGACCTCCTCGAGCCGCCGGCGCCGCCGGACACCGGGGACGCCGCCTTCGACGACCTCGTCGCCGGCCTCGACCTCGGCGCCGAGCCCGCCTCTTCCACCGTCGACGAGGGCCCGCGCGACCCCGCCCTCGACCGCCTGCTGCCCGCGGCGAACCGCGAGGACCCCGAGGCCGCCGCCGAGTTCCGCCGGCTCACCGAGGGCGGCCTGCGCCACCGCAAGGCGAGCGCGCTCGCGGCCTCCGCCGAGCTGCTGCGCGGCACCGACCGGGTCGAGCTCGACGCCCCGCAGGCCCGCGCGTTCCTCACCGCGCTGACCGACGTCCGGCTCGTCCTCGGTGAGCGCCTCGGGCTGCGCACCGACGAGGACCTCGAGGTGATGGAGCAGATGGCGACCTCGCTCGACGAGGACGACCCGCTGCTGCACGCGCTCGCGCTCTACGACTTCCTCACGTGGCTCCAGGAGACCCTCGCCGAGGCGCTGCTGCGCCGCTGAGCCCGGTGCTCCACAGCGTCTGCCAGGCGACGCGGGCCTCGACGGTGTGACGCGCCCGACCGCCCGCCGGGGGAGACCGCGTCGGCGTCGCCACCTACGCTGGGTCGGGTGACCGACTCACCGATCGGGGTGTTCGACTCCGGCTACGGCGGCCTGACCGTCATGCGGGCGATCCTCGACCAGCTGCCCCACGAGTCGGTGGCGTACTTCGGCGACACCGCCCGCGCGCCGTACGGTCCGCGCCCCATCGCCGAGACGCGCGAGTACGCCCTCCAGTGCCTCGACCGGCTCGTCGACCACGGCGTCAAGGTCCTCGTCATCGCGTGCAACACCGCGTCGGCCGCGGTCCTCCACGACGCCCGCGAGCGGTACGACGTGCCGGTCGTCGAGGTCATCCGGCCCGCGGTGCGCCGCGCCGCCGCCGGCACCCGCAGCGGCCGCGTCGCCGTCATCTCGACCCTCGGCACGCACCAGTCGGGCGCCTACCTCGACGCGTTCGCCGCGGCGCCCCACCTGCGGGTCACGAGCACGCCGTGCCCGCGCTTCGTCGAGTTCGTCGAGGCCGGCGTCACCGGCGGTCCCGAGCTCGTCGGTGTCGCGCACGAGTACCTCGACCCGCTGCGCGAGGAGGGCGTCGACACGGTCGTCCTTGGCTGCACGCACTACCCGCTGCTGACCGGCGTCATCTCCTACGTCATGGGGGATGACGTGACGCTCGTGTCCTCCGCCGAGGAGACCGCCAAGGACGTCTACCGCGTTCTCGCCGACCGCGGCCTCCTGCGCCCGGACGACCTGCCGCCGCCGAGCCACGGCTTCACGACGACGGGTGACCCCGAGGAGTTCCGCCGGCTGGCGGTGCGCTTCCTTGGCGTCGGGTCGAGCGTCGAGCCGGTCTTCCCGTCGCCGCCCCTGGTCCGCCGGGCGGTGTTCGCGTGAGGCTCACCGTCATCGGGTGCTCCGGCTCGTTCCCCGGCCCCGAGTCCGCGGCCTCCTGCTACCTCGTCGAGGCCGAGCACGAGGGGCGCACGTGGCGCATCCTGCTCGACCTCGGCAGCGGCGCGCTCGGGCCGCTCCAGCGCCACGCCGACCCGACGTCGCTCGACGCCGTCCTCGTCAGCCACCTCCACCCGGACCACTGCGCCGACCTGCTCGGCCTCTACGTCGTCCGGCGCTACCGCCCCGAGGGTCCCCTGCCCGCCCGGCTGCCGGTCCACGGGCCCGCGGCCACCGGCGAGCGCCTGGCGATGATGTACCACGGGCTCGAGCCGGGCGGGATGGACGGCGAGTTCGCGGTCGCGCCGGTGCGCGACGGTGAGGCGTTCGAGGTCGGCCCGTTCCGGGTCACCCCGACGGCCGTCGAGCACCCGGTCGAGGCCTACGGCTACCGGGTCGAGGCCGACGGTGCGGTGCTCGCGTTCAGCGGCGACACCGACGACTGCCCGGGCCTGGACCGGCTGCTCGCCGGCGCCGACCTCGCGCTGCTCGACTCCGCCTTCGTCGACGGGCGCGACGACGCCCGCGGCATCCACCTGTCCGGGTCGCGCGCGGCCGCCGCGGCGCTGCGGGCCGGTGGGGTGCGCCGGCTCGTCCTCACCCACGTCCCGGCGTGGAACGACCGGGACGTCTGCCGCGCGCAGGCCGAGGCGGTGTGGGGCGGGCCCGTCGAGGTCGCGCGGGCGGGCGACGTGCTCGAGGTCGGCACGGACGTGCCGCCGGCGGTCGTCCTCGACCGTGCCGCCGCCCACCGGATGCTCGAGCAGTACCGCGCCAGCGTGCCGGGGCTGCCCCCGCAGGACGACGTCGACGTGTCGTGGTTCGGTGACTCACCGGGGCTCGCCGACGAGCTGCTCGCCTTCGTCACCGGCGGGACCAAGCGCGCGACGGCCGGTCTCGTCGCCGAGTACGCCCACGCGGGCGAGCGCCTGCCGCGGGTCGGGGACCACTGGGTCGTCTGCGACGGCAGCGGCGCCCCGTCGGTGGTCCTGCGCACCACCGAGCTGCGGGTCGGCCCGCTGTCGAGCGTCGACGAGCGGTTCGCGTGGGACGAGGGGGAGTACGACCGGTCGCTGGAGACCTGGCTCGACGGGCACCGCCGGTTCTTCCGCCGGTCGTGCGAGCGCATCGGCATCGAGTTCTCCGACGACCTCGAGGTGTGCTTCGAGCGCTTCCGCGTCGTCTGGCCGCCGGAGCACGCCGACTCCTGAGGCCGTGACGTCGTCCGGCCCGGGGCCGGGCCGCGGCGAGGTCCGGACCCGCCGATAGCCTGAGCGCATGACGCGACACGACGGACGGACCGCCGACCAGCTGCGCACGGTGCGCATCACCCGCAACTGGCTCGACCACGCCGAGGGGAGCGTCCTCGTCGAGTTCGGCCGCACCCGCGTGCTGTGCGCCGCCTCCTTCACCGAGGGCGTCCCGCGCTGGCTCAAGGGCAAGGGCACCGGCTGGGTCACCGCCGAGTACGAGATGCTCCCGCGCTCGACCAACACCCGCAGCGACCGCGAGTCGCGCCGCGGCAAGGTCGGCGGCCGCACCCACGAGATCAGCCGGCTCGTCGGCCGCAGCCTGCGCGCGGTCATCGACACCGCCGCGCTCGGCGAGAACACCATCGTCCTCGACTGCGACGTCCTCCAGGCCGACGGCGGCACGCGCACCGCCGCGATCACGGGCGCCTACGTCGCGCTCGCCGACGCCGTCGCCGACGCGCGCGCCAAGGGGCTCATCGCCGCCGGCGCCGAGCCGCTCACCGGGTCGATCGCCGCCGTGAGCGTCGGCGTCGTCAAGGGCGAGCCGGTGCTGGACCTGGACTACCCCGAGGACTCCACCGCCGAGACCGACATGAACGTCGTGATGACCGGCGACGGCCGCTTCGTCGAGGTGCAGGGCACCGCCGAGGGGGTGCCCTTCGACCGCGAGCTGCTCGGCCGCCTCCTCGACCTCGCGACGACCGGGTGCGCCGAGCTGACCCGGGCCCAGTCCGCGGCGCTCGACGCCCCGGCCCGCGAGCGCGTGCTGTGACCCGCCGCGTCGTCCTCGCCACCCGCAACGAGCACAAGGTCCACGAGCTGCGGCAGATCCTCGCCGGGCTCGTCGACGAGCTCGACCTCGAGATCGTCTCGGCCGCGGAGGTCGACGGCCCCGACGTCCCCGAGACCGAGGTGACCTTCCTCGGCAACGCGCGCCTCAAGGCCGTCGCGCTCGCCGAGGCCACCGGCCTGACGTCGGTCGCCGACGACTCGGGCCTCGCGGTCGACGTCCTCGGCGGCTCGCCCGGTGTGTTCTCGGCCCGCTGGTCCGGCACGCACGCGGGCGAGGGGGCGGCGCGCGCGGAGGTCGACCGCGCCAACCTGTCGCTGCTGCTCGAGCAGGTGGCCGACGTGCCCGACGAGCACCGGTCGGCCGCCTTCGTGTGCGCGGCCGTCGTCGCGATGCCCGACGGCCGGGTCGAGGGTGTCGAGGGACGCGTCGAGGGCGCCATCGTCCGGGCGCCACGCGGCACGAACGGCTTCGGGTACGACCCGGTCTTCGTGCCGACCGGTGACACCCGGACGCTCGCCGAGTACACCGACGTCGAGAAGAACGCGATCTCGCACCGCGGCAACGCCTTCCGGGCGCTCGAGCCGGTCCTGCGCGGCCTGCTGGCCGCCGACGGCCCCGCCTGATCCCGGCAGCGGCAGGGCGCCCCGACGGCGGTCGGGGGCGCCGATACAGTGGTGCCCGCGCGCGAGTGGCGGAACTGGCAGACGCGCCAGATTTAGGTTCTGGTGCCTTCGGGTGTGCGGGTTCGAGTCCCGCCTCGCGCACCACGCTCCTCGTCCCAACCGGGGGTCAAGACCGCCCCGGAGACACGCCCGGGTCGGGTCAAGGCCCCCCTACGGGACCTCAAAGAGTCGGTCAGGTTGGTCCGGTCGCGTTGCGACAGAGCCCGACCCGTGATGACGGTGGAGGTCGGGCCCCTCGCGGGCCCTGTCAGAGCACCGGCCACCCCCGGTGCAGCCGACCCCTCAGGAGCACACCGTGAAGCACCGCACCACCGTCATCGGCGTCCTGGCCGCGACCGCGGCCCTGGCCCTCGGCCCCGTCGCCGCGGCCGACACCCGGCCCGCGCCGGCGCCCTCGACCGGCGGCACCTCCGGATACACCCCGAGCCCCGCCGACGACGCACAGAACGCCCGCCTGCAGGCCATCGTCGACCGGGCCCTCGAGCGGCGCGAGAACGACGAGCGCAAGGGCATCAGCGACCGCGTCGCGGCCACGGTCGTCTACTACTCGACGAGCGGTGCCCCGTCGTTCCGGACCGAGATCTCGCAGTCCGCGCAGATCTGGAACTCCTCGGTGGGCAACGTGACGCTGCAGCCGACCTCGAGCGGCGCCGACCTCGTCTACCGCGAGGGCAACGACCCGCGCGGCTCCTACGCGCAGGTCTACGGCCCGGGCAGCGGCTCCGTCTTCCTCGACTACGCGCAGAACCAGACCTACGACAGCCTGCGCGTCACCGCGCACGAGACCGGGCACATCCTCGGCCTGCCGGACAACTACTCCGGCCCGTGCAGCGAGCTGATGTCCGGCGGTGGCCCCGGCCCCTCGTGCACGAACCCGTACCCCAACGCCCAGGAGTCCGCCGAGGTCGACGCGGTCTTCGGCGGCGGGTTCGCGGTGCCCGGCCTCGCGGCGGCGGCCTTCGCCCCGACGCGCTGACCCCGACCCCGCTCCCGCCCACCGCGTCGACCCGGCGCGGTGGGCGGTGGCGGGTGGTCCACGCGGCTCTCCTCGACGGCGGAGCGCTACGGCGCGGTAGGTTGGCCGCAACGGACCCGTTCCCCCACCCGCAGGAGTGCAGGACATGAGCGCGAGGCTCGAGGCCGGCGACGCCGCCCCCGACTTCACCCTTCCCGACGACACGGGGAAGGACGTGACCCTGAGCGACCTGCGCGGCCGCAAGGTCATCGTCTACTTCTACCCGGCGGCCATGACCCCCGGCTGCACGAAGCAGGCCTGCGACTTCAGCGAGTCCCTCGACTCCCTCGCCGCCGACGGCTACACCGTGCTCGGCATCTCGCCCGACGCACCGGCCAAGCTCGCGCGCTTCCGCGAGCGGGACGCCCTGACCCTCACCCTCCTGTCGGACGCCGACAAGGCCGTCATGACCGCCTGGGGCGCCTTCGGCGAGAAGAAGCTCTACGGCAAGGTCGTGCAGGGCGTCATCCGCAGCACGGTCGTCCTCGACGAGGAGGGCACCGTCACCCACGCCTGGTACAACGTCAAGGCCACGGGACACGTCGCCAAGCTGCGACGCGACCTGGGGCTCGAGGGAGCGACCCGATGAGCCAGACCCCGTCGATCAGCCAGCTCGAGGCCGAGGTCGTCGCCCGCCGCGAGCGCCTCGCCCACACCGTCGACGAGCTCGTCGGCCGCGCGACCCCCAAGGCGATCTTCCAACGTCAGAAGGAGGCCGCCCGAGCCCGCTTCGCCGACGTCGCCACCACCCCCGAGGGGGAGCTGCGGGTCGAGCGCCTCGCGGCCGTCGTCGCGGTCGTCGCCGTCGTCGGCGGTCTCGTCGCCTGGCGGCAGCTCCGCAAGCGCTGACGTGTCCGCTGCGTCCGGCGGCCGGTCGCGGCTGCCCATCCGGATGCTCCACGACCGGGTGCTCGTGAGCCTCGAGGGCGAGGCGGGGGAGCGGCGCTCCGGTGGGGGCATCGTCATCCCGGCGACCGCGAACGTCGGCAAGCGGCTGTCGTGGGGAGCGGTCGTCGCGACCGGCCCGGGCGTCCGTCACGTCGAGCTCGGCGACCGGGTGCTGTTCGACCCCGAGGACCGCGCGGAGGTCGAGCTCGGCGCGGCGGAGTACGTGCTCCTGCGCGAGCGGGACCTGCACGCCGTCGCGGCCGAGCCCGCCGAGCCGACGGCGGAGGGCGGCCCCGGCCTCTACCTGTGACCGCGGTGGTCGAGCGCCGACCGGTCGCCGCACGACGAAGGCCCCCCGGTGACCCGGGGGGCCTTCGTCGTCGTGCGTGGTGCGCCATCAGGGACTCGAACCCCGAACCCGCTGATTAAGAGTCAGCTGCTCTGCCAATTGAGCTAATGGCGCGCGTCGGAGACATTAGCAGCCCCCGTGCGTCGGAGCGAAATCGACCTCAGGCGACCGGGTCGGAGGGGCCGTCCGCCCTTCCGCGACCACCCCGGGCGAGCAGCACGCCCCCGCCGACGAGGAGCAGGAGGAGCACGACGAGGCCGACCGGCAGGATCCACCCGGTGCCACCGGACGAGGTCTCGCCGGCCGCGACGTCCGTGGCGCTCGGGGAGGGGCTGGCGGTGCCGGTCGGCGTGGCGCTCGACGACGCGGACCCCGTCGGCGACGTGCTCGGCGTCGGTGCGGCGGAGGCGGCCTCCTGCGTCGTCGTGAAGGTGAGCGAGCCCGAGACCGGGTGGCCGTCGACGCTCACGACCCTGTAGGTGACCTCGTGCTCGCCGGCGGGGAGGTCGGCGGGCAGGGCCTGGGTCACCGTCGAGCCGTCGACCGTCGGGGCGCCGTCGGCCTCGTCACCACCGGGGCCCTCGACCTTGACCTGGAGGAACTCCTCGTTGACGTCCTCGCTGAAGGTCATCGTCACCGCGTCCGCGGTCTCCACGCTCGCGCCGTCCTCGGGGGAGGTCTTCAGCAGCTGCGCGTGCATCGGGAGCGCGCTCGCGCTGCTCGCGAAGGTCGGCAGGGCGGAGGCCACCAGCCCGATCGTCACGAGGGCGACGAGGAGGACGGTGACGACGACGGACGCCTTGCGGGAGAACATGGCGACCAGTCTCCCAGACCGTGCTGCGGGGGACCGAGAGGCCCGGACCCGTGCGGCTCCGGGCCCCTGGGCCCTGCCGCCGGAGCCGCGGGTGTGCGAGCGTGGCCGCCGACAGCCGCCGAGCGAAGAGGACCGGGATGGAGCAGTCGCAGGCCCGACGAGGCCCGCGCACCTGGGTGGTCGTCGCGTCGACCCTCGGCGCCGTGGTGGTGGCGGCACTGGTCTTCGTCGCCGGGGTGGTGGTGGGGGTGGTGATCTCGGACCGGGCACCGGCGACGACCTCGCAGGACGCGACCGCCGGCTCCGCTCCCGGTGGGGAGGCGGAGGCCGGAGGTGGTCTGGACCCCTGCCTCGTCGGGCGGTGGCAGACCACCGAGCACTCCGAGAGCGCCGAGACCGAGCAGGGTCGGCTGACGATCTCGGGGGTGGACCGGACGCTCGACATCACCCGCGACGGGGTCGAGACGGTGACCTACGGGACCCGCCCCGCGAGGGCCGTCACGGACGGGGGCGAGGCCGAGGTGACGTACGCCGGCACCGTCGTCTACGGCGTCACGACCTCCGGCGACACGATGGCGTTCACGCTGCGCTCGGCCGACGGGAGCATCACCGTGGGCGGCGCGGGGACCGAGCCGCGCACCGAGGACCTGAAGCCGGGGACGGGGTCGGTGACCTTCACCTGCTCGGGCGACCGCTTCACCCAGGAGGCCACCGGGTACCGGTCGGTCATGCGGCGGGTGTCCTGACCGGTCGCGGGGCACCGGCCCCGGGGGCGACGGTCCGTGGCTATCCTCGGCGCATGGCGACGGGGGGGCGCGCGGTCCGCGGGGCGGCTGCCGGCACGGCCGCGCTCGTCCTCGTGGTCGGGTCGTCGGGGTGCTCGTCGGACGAGCCGTTCGCCGGCTCGGACATCCGGCCGACCGCGTCCCCGTCGGCGACGGTGACGCCGGTCCCGAGCCGCCCGGTCGGCAGCCGCGAGGTCACCGGGCGCGGGTGGACGATGGCCGTGCCGGGTCAGTGGGAGGAGCGGCGGCGCACGGTGTCGTCCGGCGAGGTCGCCCGCTGGAGCGAGCCGGCATCGGCGGGAAGCACGCGGGTGGCGGTGTCCGTCGTCGTCGAGACCGAGCCGACGACGAGCCTGCTCGAGCAGAGCTACCGCCTCGAGCAGCGGCTGCGCGAGAACGACCTCCGCCCGCAGCGCTCGACCGTCCCGGGGGCGGACCCCGCGCGCCCCGGGGTCCTCGTCCAGTGGACCGAGAACTCGCGGGGTGACGAGCAGCGCCGCGAGGTCTGGCAGCTGTTCCTCGCGGGGCCGGGGACGAGCATCGTCAACGTCGTGGGCTTCGCTCCCGAGGACGGCTTCGGCGCCTCCCGGGTCCCCGAGGTCATGGGCACGGTCGAGGTCCAGCGGTGAGGACCGGCTGGGCCCACGGGCCCTCGCGCCGCGTCCCGCCCCTCGGCGACCATGGCGGGGTGAGCAGCCACCGTCGTCGCCGCCCGGGCTCCGAGGCCGGCGTCACGTCGCTCGAGTTCGTGGGGATCTTCCTCGTCGTGGGCACGGTCGTCGCCGCCATCGCGTTCGCGGTCAACGGCCAACGGGTGACGGACGGCACCGCCTCGGCCCTGTGCTCCATCACCGGCGGCGGGGGATGCCGGTCGGTCGGGGGTGACCCGGGCGCCGGTGCGCCCCCGGTGGGGGCGCGCTGCGTCGGAGCGCCCAGCGGGGCGGCGGGGCCCGTGCGCGGGCTCGTGCCGGTCGACGGGGCCGACCCCGCGGCCGGACCCGTGGTGTCGGTCATGGGCGACGGCACGTACCGGATGTCGGGCGCCGGCCGCAGCCGTCCGGCCGACACGACGTGGGTCGGACGCACCTTCGGGAGCGCCGCCGCAGGGGCGGAGCCGTTCCTCACCGGCGGTGACCCCCGGGTCTGGTCGGCCTCCGAGCCCGCCGCCCTCGCCGAGCTGCTCACCGCGGACCGGGCCGAGACGTGGAGCGACTCGCTCGTCGGCGACGGTGGGTCCGTCGTGTCCCGCGCGGCGGACGCCGTGACCGGTCTCGTCGGGGCCCGCGACGGGCTGCCCGCGCCCACCGCCGTCTACACCGACACCAGCCCCGAGGCGGGACTCTCGCTCAACGCCTATGACCAGACCCTCGCGCTCGACGCCGGGGGCGAGGCGGTCGGCACGCTGCGGTACGCCGACGGGTCGAGCACCGAGTACGTCGGCGTCAGCGAGACGCCGACGGCCGGCGTCGCCCGGGCGTCGGACCTCGTCCCGATGCTCCTCGAGGTCGACCGCGGCCCCACCGGCGAGGTCACGTCGGTCCGCACGGTCACCGACCGCGACATCACCTCGACCGGTGCCACCACGCGCTCCGGCTCCCTCTACGTGACCCACCTCGACGTCACCGGGTCGGACTCCCCGGTCGTCTCGATGCTCGCCTCCACGGTGGGGGCGACCAACCTGGGGGCGACGGCCGGCCAGGCGCCGACTCCCTTCTCGCAGAGCGGTCCCGCCTTCGTCGGGGCGGCCACCGCGACCGGGTACGTGACCCGGCAGGCGCCCGCCGGGCAGGTCGTGGTCGACGACCCCAACGCGGACCCCCTGACGGCGGGCGTGGCCCGCGTCATGCGGTCGGCAGCCCCCGAGTCCTGGGACGGCACCGGCTGGGGGCCGCGCCCGGCCGGCTGCGCCTCGTGACCGCCGCGCTCGCGGCCGGGCTCCTCGGGGCCCTCGCCGGTGGCGTGGCCGGCGTCGTCGCGCACCGCTACCTGAGGACCCGCCGCTACCGGTACCCCGACGAGGCCGACCTCCCCGTGCGCGACACCCGGTGGGTGCTGCTGGTCACGCCGCTGGCCACCGGGTTGGTGGCTGCCGGGCACGTGCCGCACCGCCCCGCCCTCGGTGTGCTGCTCGCGGCCTCGGTGCCGGTGCTGGCCGTGCTGTCGGCGATCGACCTCGACACCCGCAGGCTCCCCGACCGGTGGGTCTTCCCTTCTGCCGCAACGGCGCTCGTCGGCATCACCGCCGTGTCCGTCGTCGAGGGAACGGCCTCCCCCCTCGTGGCCGGCGCGGTGGCCGGGGTCGCCCTGGGCGGCTTCTACCTCGTCAACGTGGTCATCGGTGAGATGGTCGGCAGCGGTGGCGGCATGGGTCTCGGGGACGCCAAGCTCGCCGTCCCGCTCGGCCTCGTCCTCGGCCCCCTGTCGGCGGCGCACGTCGTCGTCGCGACCGTGCTCGCCTTCGTCGCGGCGGGCGTGCAGGGGGGCTGGATGGTCCTCGTGCGGCGGTCCGGGCGGGGCTCGCACCTCGCCTTCGGCCCGCACCTCGCCGGGGCTGCGGTCGCGGTGCTCGCCGCGCCCGGTGTCGCCGCCCTCGTGGGGGCCGCGCCGTGAGCGCGGACCGCCCGCTGTTCGGACCGGGACCCCACCGGCTGCTGGCCGACGGACGGGACGTCGCACCGCTGGCCGTGGCGGACACCCCGGCCGAGCGGCGCCACGGACTCCTCGGCACGAGGGGCGTCGAGGGAGCGCTGTGGATCACCCGCTGTCCCAGCGTCCACATGGTCGGCATGCGCTACGCCATCGACGTCGCGGTGGTCGACCGCCGCGGCCGGGTGCTGCGGACCGCCACCCTCCGCCCCTGGACGGGCATGACGCGACCCCGGCTGCGGGCCTCGGCGACGGTCGAGGCCGCTGCCGGGTCCTTGGCCCGGTGGGGCGTGCGACCGGGCACGGTGCTCACCGTCGGCTGACGACCGCCCTCCGGTGACGGATGGGGCTGGGCTGGCCACCGGGACCCCCGGGGCGAGAGGTGGCACGCAGGCCCACGGTGATGGGTCCGCTTTGGGCCCCAAGGCCCGGGTGCGGGACCCGGTCGCCCGATTAGCGTGGCGCGCATGGCGATCGCAGGGGGGCCGGCCCGGGTCGGCCGCGCCAGGGGCGTGGGCCGGCGTCACGCGAGCCCGCGGCGCAGCCCCCTGGCCCTGGGGTCGAGGAGCGCGGCGAGGCCGAGCAGGGCGACCCCCGCGACGACGACCGAGAGCGGGTACCTCGACGGTCCCGCGTTCGTCGGCAGCGCCCAGACGACGGCCTCCTGCATCCGCGGCCCGCTGCACATGATGCGGTCGGTCCCGGTGGTCGGCCCGACCTGCACGCTCGGCTCGAGCGAGGTCTGCGCCACCACGCGGGTCCCGAGGACGTCGGTGTCGGACGCGACGCGCAGCGTCCGCGTGCCCTCGGTCGTGAAGAGCGAGCACCCCAGGTCCGCCGGGCCGGGGACGCTGCCGTCGCGCAGCGGCGCCACGAACAGCGTGGTGCCCGCGTCGAACCACGGCGTGCGGCCGGCCAGGGCCGTCTCGCCGGCCAGGAGCTGCCGCGGCTCCGGCCGGTCCATCGACCAGGCGATGACGCCGACGACCACCGCGCCGAGCCCCAGCAGGGCGCACACGGTGCCCAGGAACAGCGCGACGGTGTGGGATCGGCGGCTGTCGGTCCGGCGGCGGCGGGCCGGTCGCTTCGTCGTGTTCAGCATGGTCTCTTCCGAGGTCGGTGCGGGACGGTTCTGGCTAAACTCCAGCACGAGGACAGGGCCGCGGTCCACGCCGGGGCGAAATTGGGGGAGCTCTCGTATGTCGTTGTCCGTGTGTGTCGTCGACCCTTCGCGTCGTTCGACGGCCGTCGAGGAGTGGGGTTTCGGCTCGGAGGTCGCCCTCGTCACCGGGCGGCTCGGCGGGCCGGAGGTGGCGGCCCGGCTGCGTGAGGACCTCGGCGGCGACGCCCGGCTCGTCGTGCTGCACCGCCCCGCCGACCTCGACGCCGCCGCCCTCGTGACCAACGTCGTCTCGGGGGCCCTGCCGCATCTCCCGGTCGCCCGGCTGGCCGTGCGGTCGAGCCTCCTCGGCGCCGCGGTCATCGGGCTCGAGGCGGCGCACATCGAGAACCAGGACGACGGCACGCGGCTCGCCCGCCTCGCCGGGACGCTCGGCGGCACGACGAGCGGGGCGTGGCTCTCGCGGGTCACGCGGCTGTCCGTGCCGAGCCCGAGCTTCGGCCAGCACCTGCGGTCCCTGCTGCCCGGTGGCCCGCGCTTCCTCGCGCTCCTCGGCCCCGACGCCGGGGTCGTCCGCGCCGCGGCCGAGGGCTACGCCGGGCCGCCCACCCGCCAGCTCGTCATCGCCGCGCCGCCGGAGTCGACGGCGTCCCAGCGGCTGCGGGCCTGGTACGGGTCCGACGACGTCATCCACGTCCCGCCGGTCGTCGCCGACGCCCGGGCGCTCTACGGCAACCCCGGGGCCGAGTTCATCGTCGTCGCCGACTCGCTCGCCGAGGCGGGGCCCTCTCGCGGTGCCTGCCCGGTCTGCGGCGACGTCCTCCACACGGACGTCTGCCCCTTCTGCCACGTCCATCCCCGGCTCGTCGAGGAGACCTCCGCATGAACCCCCGTCAACGACGAGGGCTGCTCTTCGTCCTCGTCTCGTTCGTCGTCGCGGTCGGCACCTTCCTCGCGGTGTCCGCGTACGTGGCGAACGTCAACTCGCAGGTGGGCTCGCGCGTCACGGTGTACCAGGCGCGGCAGGCGGTCGAGGCCTACACGCCGCTCGGCCCGGACAACATCGAGGCGGTCGAGGTCCCGGAGCGGTGGGTCTCGCAGTCGTCGGTCCTCTCGCTCGACGAGCTCCAAGGACGGCGGGTCGGCTTCCGGCTCAACCCGGGCACCACGGTCAGCTCCGACATGCTCATCCCGAGCAGCTCGCTCTCGTCGACCGAGCGCGAGGTCGCCATCAACGTCGACTCCGTGACCGGCGTCGCCGGCCGCGTCCGCCCCGGCGACCGCGTCGACATCTACGCCGTCTTCGCCGACGTCCCCGGGCTCGCCAAGTCCGTCCGGATCCTCGTCCGTGACGTCCGCATCGTCTCGATCGCCGGTGAGCAGACGGTCACCCAGCAGAGCGCCGCGGGCGGCACCTCCGAGCAGAAGGTGCTGCCGGTGACGCTGGCCCTCGAGCCCGACCAGGCCCTCTCGGTCTCCTACGCGGCGGCCTTCGCCGCGGAGGTCCGTCTCGTCGCCCTCCCGAACGACGTCGGCACCAACCGGCAGGGCGAACCGAACGAGTACGACGCGTCCGAGCTCGGTGGCAAGGCCGTGCTCGAGGAGGCCAAGTGATGAAGATCCTCATCGGCATGTCGAACGGGACCATCGAGTCCGACCTCCGCTCGCTCCTCGAGGAGCTCGACGAGGCCCAGGTCATCGGCGTGGCCCAGTCCAGCAGCATGGTCCTCGACCTCGCCTCGCGGCTCGACCCCGACATCGTCGTCCTCCACGAGCAGCTCGGGCCGGACCCGGTGCTCCAGACCATCCGCGACCTCGGCGCGCGCCACCCGAGCGTCGCCGTGCTCGAGGTCTCGGCCGAGCGCACCTCGGCCACGGTCATCCGCGCGATGGAGGCCGGGGCGCGGGGGGTCATCGCGCACCCCTTCGCCTTCGACGACCTCTCGGCCAAGGTGACCTCGGCCAACGACTGGTCGCGCCAGATGAAGCGCATCCTCGCCGGCGCCATCGCCCAGGCCAGCTCGGCGCGGGGCAAGGTCCTCGCGGTCGTCGGCGCGAAGGGCGGCGTCGGCACGACGACGCTCGCGACGCACCTCGCGCTCGACCACCTGACGGCCAACCCGAACCGCCGGGTCTGCGTCGTCGACCTCGACCTCGAGAAGGGCGACGTCAGCGCGGTCCTCGACGTGCGCCAGGCGGTCTCCATCGCCGATCTCGCCAAGGTCCACCAGGACCTCTCCGGCAGCACCGTCAACGACGCGGTCGTCCAGCACGAGTGCGGGCTCAACCTCCTGCTCGGCCCGGCGGACGTGCGGCTGACCGAGCTCATCACCGCCGAGGCGCTCCGCCCGATCTTCGCGCTGCTGCGACGCGAGTTCGACCTCGTCCTCGTCGACGGCGGCGGGTCGGTGTCACCCGCGCAGGCGTCCGTCGTCGAGCTCGCCGACGAGACGGTCGTCGTGACGACGGCCGACGTCCTCGCGGTCCGCGCCATGCGCAAGCGCATCCTCGCGTGGGAGGCGCTCGGTGTCACGGACGAGAGCTCCCTGCGGATCATCGTCAACAAGGTCGACCGGACGAGCATCTTCCCGGCGAGCGCGGTGGCGCAGCTGACCTCGGCGCAGGTGCTCGACGCGGTGGTGCCGCTGTCGACGCGCGCGCTCGAGCCCGCGATGAACGAACGCGACCCGCGGGCGGTGACCGAGGTCGCCTGGTGGCGTCTCATGACCCAGCTGCGCCGTGAGCTCGACCTCGAGGACGCCCGACCGGTCGAGAAGGGACCCCGGAAGGGGCGGCCACGCCGCACCGCCGAGCCCGGGACGACCGACGCCGCGGAGGTGCCGGCACGCGGCCGCCGTCGTGGGCGCGGGCGCGGCCGGCCCGCACCGACCGACGTGGTCGACGCGAGGGTGGACGACGACGCCCCGGTCACGGAGGACCCCGCCCCCGAGGTCGCCGAGGTCGCCGAGGTCGGTGGCCGGCGGCGCCGGGAAGGCGGGCAGGTGGCCCTCGAGAACGTGGTGCTCCTGCCCCTCATCCTCTTCATCGCCCTCGCCGCGTGGCAGGTGGTGACGATCGGGCTGACGTTCGTCATGTCGGGGAACGCCTCCCGCGTCGCCGCCCGCGAGTACTCGGTCACCGGCAGCCAGGCCAGTGCCCAGGCCGCCGCCCGCGACCGGTCGCCGTGGGCCTTCGACGACCTCACCGTCTCCGTCGACGGCGACCGGGTGACCGTGCGCATGCAGATCCCCGCCTCCGGCCCCGCCAATCTGCACTTCCCCCAGGAGCTCACGTCGACCCGGTCCGTGGTGAGCGAGCGATGAGCCGCCGGCGCGAGCGCGGCACCGCCTCGCTGGAGTTCGTGGCGCTCGCCCCGTTCGTCCTGCTCGTCGGGTTCATGGTCTGGCAGCTGGCCGTGGGGGCCTGGGCCGCGACCTCGGCCAACGAGGCGGCGCGCGCCGCGGCCCGGGCCGCGAGCCTCGGCCAGGACCCCGGCAGCGCGGCTGCCCGGGCGCTGCCCGACGGGCTGCGGCGGCACACGCTCGTCGGCGGCCGCTCCGGCGACGGCTTCCGCTACACGGTGCGGGTCGAGGTGCCCACGTTCTCGGCGATCGGGCTCGACCCGGTGAGCCGGACGGTCGAGATGCCGGCGGAGCGACCGTGAGCAGGTCCTACCGCTCCTTCATCGGGGACTCCGCCACCCTCGGCCGGCTCGGCACCGAGGACGACTCGCTCATCACCACCTTCCGGCGCCTCCTGCTGGAGGAGGTCGACCTGCACGAGCTGAGCAAGCTCGAGCCGAGCCAGCGCCGCGCGCGCCTCGAACGCGTCATCGCCCACCTCGTCTCACGTGAAGGGGTCATCCTCTCGACGAGCGAGCGCAACCTGCTCGTCCGCCGGGTCGTCGACGAGGCCGTCGGCCTCGGTGTCCTCGAGCCGATCCTCGCCGACCCCACGGTCAGCGAGATCATGATCAACGGCCACGAGACGATCTACGTCGAGCGCAGCGGCCGCCTCGAGCTGTGGCCGGCCGGGTTCACGAGCGAGGAGCAGCTGCTCCAGACGATCGACCGCATCGTCTCGACGGTCAACCGCCGGGTCGACGAGTCCAGCCCGATGGCCGACGCCCGCCTGCCCGCCGACACCCGCATGCCGCGCGGCGCGCGCGTCAACGTCGTCCTGCCGCCGCTCGCCCTCAACGGGCCCACGGTCACCATCCGCCTCTTCCCGACGGCGATCTCGCTGCCCCGGCTCATCGAGTGGGGCTCCCTCAACGCCGAGCTCGCCGCCCTCCTCCAGGCCTGCGTCGAGGCACGCCTCAACGTCGTGGTCTCGGGGGGCACGGGCTCGGGCAAGACGACGCTCCTCAACGCGCTCTCGAGCTTCATCTCCCCGAAGGAGCGGATCGTCACGATCGAGGACGCCGCCGAGCTCAGCCTGGACCAGCCGCACACGATCCGGCTCGAGACCCGGCCGCCCAACGTCGAGGGCCGCGGCCAGGTGACCATCCGCGACCTCGTCCGCAACTCGCTGCGCATGCGGCCCGACCGCATCATCGTCGGGGAGTGCCGCGGCGGCGAGGCGCTCGACATGCTCCAGGCGATGAACACCGGCCACGAGGGGTCGCTGACGACCGTCCACGCCAACACCCCCGGTGACGCGCTCGCCCGCCTCGAGACGCTGGCGTCGATGAGCGACGTGGAGGTCCCCTTCCACGCGATCCGCGACCAGGTCAACTCCGCCATCGACGTCATCGTCCAGCTCAACCGGCACTCCGACGGGGCGCGCCGGGTCGTCGAGACCTGCTTCCTCGCCTCGCGCCGGCAGGAGGAGTTCGACCTCGTCCCGCTCGTCACCTGGGACCCGATGCACGTCGACGACGTCGCCCGCACCCGCGGTCGCTTCGTCACCCACCCGGTGCCCGACGCGCTGCGCCGCCGGCTCGCCGAGGCCGGGGTCGCGCTCCCCGCGTTCATGGAGGGTGCGTCATGATCCTCGCCATCCTCGGCGGGTCCGTGCTCGCCGCGCTCCTCGCCCTGCTCGGGGCCCGGGAGTTCACCCGGGCGGCGCGCGACCGGCACGTCGCCATCAGCGGCGCCGAGAGCGGCCTCGACGACGACGCGCCCAGCCTGCTCGACGTCTTCGACGCACGCTTCCGTCGCACGCGGCCCGGACGGTGGCTCGTGCGCGAGCTCGACGTCGCCGGCATCAACCGCCGCCCGTCGGTCGTGTTCGTCGCCGGGCTGGCCGTCGGCGCCGTCGGCTCCATCGCCCTCTGGACGCTGCTCGCCCCGCTCCTCGGGGTCGTCGGCAGCCTGCTCGGCGTCCTCGCCGTGCGGGCGTACCTGCGCCGCGCGAAGGAGCGCCGCCGGGAGGCGTTCGTCGCCCAGCTGCCCGAGCTCGCCCGGGTGCTCGCCAACGCGAGCTACGCCGGGCTCTCGCTCCCGACCGCCATCGCCATCGCCGGCGACGAGCTCGCCGAGCCGGCCCGCACCGAGCTCTCGCGGGTCGCCACCCGGCTGCGCTTCGGGGCCCCGCTGCAGCGCGCGCTCGAGGAGCTGCGCGACCGGGTCGGCTCGCGCGAGACCTCGGTGCTCATCTCGACCCTCGTCGTCGCCTCCCGCAGCGGTGGCTCGCTCGTCACCGCCCTGCGCGACATCGCCGAGACCCTCGACCAGCGCAAGGAGACCCGGCGCGAGGTCCGGACGGTGCTCGCGCAGCCGGTCGTGACGTCGTACTTCGTCATCGTCCTGGGCGTCGTCATGCTCCTCATGCTCAACGCGATGCAGCCCGGCACGGTCGACAAGATGACCCGTCAGCCACTGGGCCAGGTCGCCCTCCTCCTCGCGTTCGCCATCTTCGGGTCCGGCTTCTACGCCATCCGGAAGATGACGCGGTTCGACGTATGAGCTGGCTCGTCGGCGCGGTCCCGGGTGTCGTCGCCGCGGTCGCCGCCTACCTCTTCCTCCGGGGCTACCGGATGCTGCGCACCGACCCGGCGAGCGACCTCGCGGTCGAGGACATCGCCATCCTCCAGGGCGCGACCCAGAAGCGGGCCCGCTCGCAGGGGCCGGTGTCGGCGGTGGCCTACCGCCTCGCCCCGCGGGTCCGCCGGCTCCTGCCGTCGTCGGCCGTCGCGCTCGTGCGCCGGCAGGTCGACCAGGCCGGGCGCCCGGAGGGCATCGACGTCGACTCCGTCATCGCCCGCGGTGTCCTCTGGATGCTCATCGTCTCCCCGGCGGTCGTCATCTTCGTGCTGCAGGGACGCCTCCTGCCTGTCCTCATGGCGCTCGCGGCGATCGTCGTCATGCCGCTCGCGCGCCTGTCGGCGATGGGACGCAGACGGCGCGAGCGCATCGACCGCGACCTGCCGGACTTCCTCGACGTCCTCGCCGTCACCGTCAGCGCCGGCATCGGCTTCCGCCAGGCCCTCGGCGTCGTGTCCGAACGCTTCGGAGGGCCCCTGTCCGAGGAGGTCATGACGACGCTGCACCAGATCACCAACGGCGCGAGCGTGCGCTCGGCCTTCCGGGCCATGCGGGACCGCAACACCTCGGAGTCGATCGAGGAGTTCACGACCGCCTACCTCCAGGCCGAGGAGCTCGGCGCGCCGCTCGTCGACACGCTCAACCAGATCGCCACCGACATGCGCCGCGCCTCGGCGCAGCGCTCCCGGCAGAAGGCCGCCGCCATCGCGCCCCGGGTCACCCTGCTGACGACCGTCGTCATGGTCCCCGGCGCGATGATCCTCCTCATCGTCGGCCTGTACATCGGCTCCGACCTCGACCTCGGGTCCTTCGGTGGTCTCTGAGGGCGTGCTGCCGCCGACGCGGCTGCAGCTGCGGGTCGCCCAGGTGGCCCTCCTCGTGCGCCTCGCGCTGCTGTTCCTCCTCGAGCTCGCGTGGGTCGCGCGCGGCGACGGCCTGGGGGCCCTCGGCGTCGTCGCGGCCGCGGGCGTGTCCTACCTCGCGCTCAGCTCGCCGCGGGTCCGGGTGCTGCTGATGCGGCACCCGTTGCTCGTCCTGCTCGACGTCGTCCTCGTCGCCGTCGTCGTGGCGCTCGTCGGGGTCGACACCCCCTTCGTCCTCGCGCTCGCGACCTCTGCGCTGCTCGTCGGTCTCTGGCTGCCCGTGGCGCCGGGACTGCTCGTCGTGCTCTTCACGGTGGCCATCGACCTGGTGCTGCTCACGGGCCGGCCGATCGACGACGCCGGTCTCGTCGCCTACGTGGTCGTCGTGCCGGCGGTGTTCGTCACGCTCTGGCTGCTCGGCCTGGCCATCCGGCGCTCCGGGCACGCCGAGGCCCGGGCGCAGGCCTCGCTGCGTGACGCGATGTCGGCGGCGGCCACCTCGCAGGAGCGCGGCCGGATCGCCCGCGAGATGCACGACACCATCGCCAAGTCGCTCCAGGCGATGGCCCTCACCGCGTCGAGCATCCCGCACCACCTGCACCGCGACACCGACGTCGCGGTGGCCCGGGCCCGCGAGCTCGAGCAGGACTGCACCCTCGTCATCGCCCAGGTGCGCGAGCTCATGGGTGAGCTGCGGACCCCGGTCGCCGAGCTGTCGTTCAGCGACACCGTGGCCCAGGTCGTCGACGAGTGGCGGTCCTCGACGGGCCGGCGCTGCGTCACCCGGCTGGCCCCGGTCGACGTCACGGACGGGCACGTGCGCTACGAGCTGCTCATGGGGTTGCGGGAGGCCCTCGACAACGTGCGGCAGCACGCCGGCCGGTGCACCGTCCGGGTGGTCCTCGAGGCCGCGGGTGCCGACCGGCTCATGCTCGTCGTCAGCGACGACGGTGCCGGCAGCGAGCCGGCGTTCGTCGCCGCCTCTCCCGCGCGCGGGCACTTCGGGGTCGTCGGCATGGCGGAACGGATGGCGGGGGTCGGCGGGAGCTTCCGCCACGAGACCCGACCGGGGCAGGGGACGACGGTGACCTTCGAGGTCAACCGCCGAGGCCTCGTCGAGAAGGACCAACGAGAGGTGGTGGCCTGATGGCCTGGACGGTGTGCATCGTCGACGACAGCGCGGTGATGCGGCGGGGGATCCGCTCGCTCGTCGAGACCGACGACCAGCTCGAGATCGTCGCCGAGGCGGGGGACGGCGTCGAGGCCCTGGCCCGGGTCCGCGAGACACGACCCGACGTCGTCCTGCTCGACGTGCGGATGCCGGTGCGCGACGGGGTCTCGGTCGTGCGCGAGATCTCCGAGGTCTCGCACGTGCTCATGCTCACCTTCTCCGACGAGAGCGACGTCGTCCTCGCCGCCCTGGACGAGGGCGCCGTGGGCTACCTCGTGCACGGGACCTTCGACGCCGACCGCCTGGGAGCGATGGTGCGGGCCGCCGCGGAGGGGACGGGCAGCCTGTCGGGGCCCGCGCTGGCGGCCCTGCGCGGTGGCCGGGCGCCGGTCGCGGGACCGACCGGGCGGGCCCGGTTCGACCTCTCCGAGCGGCAGGCGGAGGTCATGGACCTCGTCGCCGCCGGCAAGACCAACGGGGCGATCGCCCGCGAGCTGTTCCTCTCCGAGAAGACGGTGAAGAACCACATCAACCAGATCTTCCCGCGGCTGGCCGTGACCACCCGGGCCGAGGCGATCGTGGCCTGGCTGGGGACCCGGCCCGGGCCCTGACCGGGACGGATTGGGCCCGGTGCTGGGCCTGCGGACCCTGTGCCCGTCCCTCGTCCGTCCGTAGCGTTCAGGGTGTCAAGAACGAGGACCGCAGGCCCTCGGACACCGGGGATCAGGACCAAGGAGAACGCCATGACCCACCAGCTCGCCGCTCGCTACACCACCCTCGCCGCCACCCTCAAGGACCGCCGCGAGGCCGGCCAGAACTCGCTGGAGTACCTGGGCATGGCCCTCGTCGCCGGTGTCGTCATCGCCGCCATCTACGGCGTCGTGACCGGTGCCGACGTGGGCACCAAGATCAAGAGCGCCTGGGACAACATCACCGGCGCCAAGTGACGTGACCGGGTCGCCGGGGCGGGGTCTCAGGACCCGCCCCGGCGATCCGCGCGTCCGGGGTCGACACCACCCGCACCGTTCGAGGGGAGGCCGGCATGGTGCAGGAGCGCCGCCGTCGTCGTGAGGAGGGCCAGGCCGTCACGGCCGTGGCCATCGTCGTCGTGCTCGTCCTCGTCGCGGCCGCCCTCGGCATCGTGTTCCGGACCGGCAAGGTGAGCAGCGAGGTCAGCAAGATCCAGTCGGGCGCCGACGCGGCCGCCCTCGCCGGCGCCCAGCAGGTGCGCGAGGACGCCTACGACAACATCGTGCGCTCGCTCCAGTCGCGCGTCCCGCGCGGCTTCTGGAGCTGTGGCGACGGCCAGGGGCGCGCGCAGTCCTTCGCGTCCCGCAACTCGACCGACGTCACCACGTACTGCTACTACCCGCTCGCCGACCGCGTCGAGGTCAGCGTGCGGAGCGACTTCGTCACCGAGACCGGCCGGCGCGAGAGCGCCGACGCCGTCGCGCAGACCGGTCGCCGGCTCGGGCCGTGCATCGTCGTCGCGGTGCCCGGCTCGACCACCGGCTACGAGACGACCGCCGACTGCGGCGACGTCACGGTCCGGGTGTACGTCGACACCACCGGGAACGTCACCCTGCTGACCACGGTTGCCGAGGTCAAGAAGATGTTCCGGGTCACGCTGCGCGAGTAGGGGACGCGCGGCCTGCGTCACGGCCCCGGCCTCCTCACGGAGGCCGGGGCCGCTGTCGTGCGCCGGGAGCCGCCGGCTCAGCCGGTCGTGGCCGCGTCGGTGACGGGGACCGTGACGTCGTCGAACCAGGGGCTGGTCAGGGTGACCTCGGTGGTGCCGGCGGGCAGCGGTGGGTAGAGGGCGGAGACCGGGGGGCTCTCGACGCCCTGACCGAGCCGGAGCGCGGGGTCGGAGAGGGCGGACCAGCCGTCGTCCTGCTTGTCGAAGGTGACCACGGAGTACTTCTTGCCGCCGGTCACCATCACGGGGTACTTCTCCCAGAAGCGGATGTTGGCGTCGCGGGCGCTGCTGGAGCCGTCACCGCCGGTGACGCGCCACACGAGCAGGGTCGAGGAGTCGGAGCGGGTGAGCCGGTAGAAGCCGAAGGTCGCGCCCTCGAAGGAGGAGGAGGCCTTGGCCTTCGTGGTGGCGATCTCGGCCAGGGGGGCGGCGCCGTCGACGACGGCCGTGGAGCGGTCCTGCGGGGTCGGCGAGGCGCTGGCGCTCGGGCCGCCGGATGCCGTGCCGGTGCCCGAGGGGCTGGGGTCGGTGGGTGCCGGGTCGTCGGTGCACCCGCCGAGGACGGCGGCGACCAGCGTGGCGCCGGCGAGGGCGGCGAGGGGGCGTCGGGTCATCGAATTCCTCACTGGGGCAGGGTGATCGTCACGCGGCGGTTGAGGGCGCGCCCCTCGGCGCTGCCGTTGTCGGCGATGGGCTCGCTCTCGCCCTTGCCGACGGGGGTGATCCTGATGCCCTCGGGGATGCGGGGGGCGAGGGCCTTCGCGACGGCGGCCGCGCGCCGCTTGGACAGGTCGAGGTTGTAGGCCTCGCCGGCGTTGCTGTCGGTGTGGCCGGTGACGGTGATCGTGCCGGTGCTGCCGGCGGCGGTGATCTGCTTCGCGGCCTCGGCGATGATGCCGGTCGCGGCCTTGGTCAGCGTCGCCTTGTCGGTGGCGAACAGGACCGAGGCGTCGAGCTCGAGCTCCTCCCGCCCGTCGCGCTTGGCCTGGGTGACCTTCTTCTTGACGTCCTGCACCTGGCTGCGCAGGTCGAAGACCGCGTCCTCGGGGTCGACGGCCTCGGCCACCCGCGAGGTGTCGACCGTCGGCCAGCCGGTCCCGACCGCGGGGGCGGGCTCGGCGACCGTGGGTTCGAGCGCGCCGTCCTCGACGGGCACGCCCTGCACGAGGGAGGAGCCGACGAGCACGTCGACGGTGGTGACGTCCTGCGGGACCGGCGCGAGGAGGACCCAGCCCACGGTCGCGCGGCCGAGCTGGTCGCGCGGGGCCTCGAGCTCGAGGTTGTTGGTGGAGATGCACCGGCCGACCTCGTCGGTCTTCAGGGCGCTGTAGGCCAGGCCCCCGGAGACGTCGATGGCCGCGGCGGTGCACTGCAGCCCGCTGGACCCGTTCTGGTTGAGCGCGTAGTAGTTCCCGTTGCCGTAGGAGCTGAAGAACGCCGCGTCGGCGCCGCTGCGATCCTCGCTGCGCAGGCCGAGCGAGTAGTACAGCACGGTCGCCGTCTCGACCCGGCGCACGCCGTGGACCGAGAGGACGGCCAGGCGCTGGTCGGTGACGTTGCCGATCCACGCCTGACCCAGCACCGGGACGTCGGGCACGCTCGGCAGCGGCGGCGCGGTGGCGGCCACGGCCGGCACCGCGCACGCCAGCGCGGCGGCCGTGGCGAGCACGGTGGCAAGGGTCTTCATCGCGGCGGTTCCCCCTCGATGGCGAATGGATCCGTCGCCACCCTACTGACCCGGGCCGAGAACGGAAGGCCCAGCCTCCGGACCGGACGCGTCCCGGCTACCCGTGGGTGACCGGCACGGTGACGTCGCGGAACCAGGGGGAGGTGAGCGTCACCGACGCGGTGTCCGCGGGCAGCGGCGGGTACAGCGCGCCCTGGGGGTTCGGCTCGGCGCGCATCGCCCGCATGTCGACGCAGGCGCACTCCACCTGCCCCGTCGTGGCCTCGTAGGTCAGCACCGAGTACGCCCTGGACTTCGTGGAGAGCACCGGGAAGTTGCGCCACGCCGTCACGTCGAAGTCCGACCCGGCCGAGAGCGTCCGGGGGTGCGTGGCTGACCACACGACGAGCGTCGAGCGCTCGGTGCTCCGCACCTCCAGGATGGCGAAGGTCGCCCCGGAGTAGGAGGAGTCGTCGCGCGCCGGGGTCGTCGCGAGGGGGCGGTCCTCCTCGACGTCGAGGAAGTCGGCGGTGGGGCCGACATCGGTGGGGGTGGGGCTCTTGGCGAGCGTCAGGCTGGGCTCGGGCGCCGGGGTCCCCTCGTCGGCGGTGCACCCGCCGAGGGCGAGGGCTGCCGCCAAGGCGGTGACGGCTGCGCGAAGCAGCGTGGGACGGCGGCTCACGGGGCGGGGCTCGCCGTCGGGGAGGGAGACGCGCCGGGGCTGGCGGTCGGCTCCGGGGGCGGGCTCGCGACGGGGCGGCGGGCCACGTGTACCTGGAGGGTCTTGATCGTGGAGTCCGCGCGCGCCCCGCCGATGGCCACGGTGTCGACGCGGGGCCATCCCGTCCCCACCACCGGTGCCGGGTCCTCGACGGTCGGCTCCAGGAGCCCGTCGCCGACGGGGATGCCCGGGACGAAGGCGCTGCCGACGAGGACGTCGACCGTCCTGACCTTCGCCGGGACCGGGGCGAGCGCGACCCACTGCATGACGGCCCGGCCGGAGAGGCGGACGCGGTCGGTCCCCGCGACCGGGGGCGGTGCGGCGACCGCGCGACCGGCCGCGGTGCGCAGTGCGCCGTACGAGCGCTTCCCGGGCACGTCGACGAGGGCGGCGGTGTCCATGAACGTCGCGCCGGAGGAGGCCTGCAGCGTGCCGAAGGTGTCGAGGCCGGAGCCGTACGCGGTGACCGGCAGGACCTCCGGGTCCGGCGCCTCGCCGGCGAACCCCACGGAGTAGTAGAGGATCGTGGCGCCCTCGGTCCGGCGCACGGCGTGCACCGTGACGACCATCGAGGGTGGCCGCTCCTCGCCCTGACCGAGCCCGCTGACGAGCACCTGCCCGAGGACGGGCACCCCGGTGCCGACCGGGACGTCGCGCGGGACGGCGGACGCGGGGACGGAGAGCGCGAGGGCTACGCAGGCGGCAGTCGCCACGCATGCGGCCAGCGCCCCCCTCCGTCCTCCTCCCACGCGCCCGAGACTACCTCGCGCCGACGGCGCCGGGGCGGCGTCGACGTCCGCGACGAGGGCGCGTGACAGGATCGGCCCGCAGGAACAGCGGACGGGGACAGGGGTGCCGACGTGCGGACGACGAGATGGGCCGGCCTGTGCCTGCTCGGCGGTCTGGGGGCGGGGCTCCTCGGGGTGCTCGGGTTGGCGGTGGGTGCGTCGACGACGAGCGTGGTGGCGTCGGTCGTCGGTCGGAGCGTGCTGACGCTCGTCGGGCTGGCCGTCGTCGCCCTCGTCGTCGGCCGACGCGGCCCGTGGTGGTCGGCGGTCGTCCCCGTCGCGCTGCTGACCGGTGCGGTCGTCCTCGACCCCCTCACGTGGACCGCCACGGCCGCGGCAGGCGGCCCTCTGTTCGGCGTGTGGCTGACCGGATCGACCTCTCTCGGAACGGTCCTGGACGTCGTGGTCTGGTTCGTCGTCGTGTGCGGTGCGGTGCTGCTCGGGCTCCGGGGACGCGAGGACTGAGGCCCTCGGGCCTGGGCCCGGGCAGGCCCCCGGACCCTGTGGCGCAACGGTGCCGGCCTCATAGCGTGGCGTGCGACACGAGTGCAGCTTCGGGGAGGGCCGTCGGATGGACCAGCGAGACGCGGGGGGCGCGGTGCGGTGTCGCGGCGAACGCGGAGCCACCGCGGCCGAGTACGTCGGCATCGTCCTGCTCGTGGGTGTCGTCATCGCCGCGCTGGCGCTCACGGTCAACTCCTCCGCGGTCAACCCCGAGATCCGCCGCGCCTGGTGCCTCATCACCGGGGCGGGCGGGGGCGGCTGCGACGGCGGCTCGACGGAGGCGGGCCCGGAGGACACGCCGACCGACGAGGACTTCGAGCCGGACAAGTGCCGCATCCACGAGACCGGTGACAAGTACAGCTCGGTCATCAAGATCGGCTTCATCAAGATCGGCGAGAACGCCGGCTTCGTCGTCACCGAGTACAGCGACGGCACCGTGACGATGATGGCGACCAACGGCTCGGAGATCGGGGCCACCGGCGGCTTCGGGGCCGACGCCGCCTGGGGGCAGCTCGAGGCCGGCGCCAAGATCGACTTCGGGGGCGGCCTGAAGTTCGACTACGGCAGCACGTGGAACTTCGAGTCCAAGGCGCAGGCCGACAGCTTCCGCAAGCAGCTCGACGACTACCTCTTCGACCAGTGGTCGATGACCCATCCGGTGTGCGGCATGGGCGTCTGCATGCCGCGCCCGGTCAAGGGCGTCAAGCCGCCGCCCGTGCCGTCGACCACCTTCGGTGGCATCGCCGTCACCGGCGAGGTCAACGCCCAGCTGGGCATCTCCGCGACGACGGGGACGGCGCCGCTGACCGAGGCGAAGATGACCGAGCAGAACGTCTCCGGGGCCCTGAGCGCCGACTCCAAGTGGACCGTGACCAACGACAACAAGGGCACGCCCGACGACGCCCGGGACGACACCCGTACCTACGTCACCGCGATGACGCTCAACCCCAAGCTGACGGCGCAGATCGGGCTGGCCACCGGCGGCTACGGCTCGATGGTCGGCATGTCCCTCGCCATCACGAAGAACGCCGACGGCAAGATCACCCAGGTGAAGATCGTCTCCACGAGCGAGGTCACCGACAGCAGCGGCGGCAAGGGCGGCGGCACGGTGAGCAACGGCTCCGGAGACGACAAGACCAGCGGGGGCGGCAGCATCAGCGGAGGGACGACCGACGGTGACGTGGTCGTCACCGAGAACGTGCTCGCCCTCGACCCCTCCGACGCCGCGACGCAGCAGGTCGTCACGGACTGGCTCGGTGGCTCGGGCAACTACGAGTGGCCCGGTCTCGTCTCGCTGGGCGCCGTCGACCCGTCGGTGGCCGACCCGTCCGACCCGTTCGCGATGCTCATGCACACCGACGCCACGAGCAGCACCGTCGCCTACGACAAGGTGACCGACGTCCAGGGCTTCGCGCTCAACGTCAAGTTCGGGCTCGCCTTCGGGGCCGACTTCTCGATGGAGAGCTCGGAGACCACGGCCACCGAGGCCGCCTACCTCGGGGCGCCCCGCCCCGACGGCACACGCCCGGTGGTCCCGTACGAGGCGTGCGTAGAGTGACGACGCGACGAGGGAGGACATCCATGCTGATGCGACGCACGATCGTGCTCGCCGTCCTGGGGGCCGGAGCGCTCGGGGTCGCGGGCTGCGGTGGGCCGGACGCCGGCTGGGGCTCGGCCGAGGTCGGCCACCTGACGCTCGAACACCCCTCGGACTGGCGCGAGGAGCCGCCGACGGGGGACCTGTTCACCAAGCGCTGGGTGGGTGACTCGATGGAGATCCAGGTCTCCGGCGCCTTCAGCGAGGACCCGACGGCCTCGGCGGCGCTCAGCCGGCTCGACCTCCCGGCGACCGTGGGCCTGACGGGCTACGAGGGCGGTGCCGTCCAGAACGCGACGGTCGAGGGCGCGGACAGCGCCGTGCGCAGCGACTTCACCTTCACCCAGGACGGCGCGACCCGCCACGGCGTCTGGGTCGTCGCCGGGCAGTACCCGTACCCGAGCACCGCGGCGGTGACCATCACGGGCGAGACGCTCGACCCGCAGGTCGTGCAGCACGTCGTGGACACGCTGAAGTTCACGAAGACCCAGGGGCAGTGACGGCCGTGCGTGCGCGCTCCGTCCTCGCGGCGCTGCTGCTGGCCACGGTCGGGGTCGTCGTGCTGCAGCGGTTCCTCGTCGTGTTCCCCTTCGTGGCGACCGTGGTCGCCTCGGTGCTCGGCGCGGGGCTGCTGGTGGCGCTCGAGAGGCGGCGCGAGGCCGACGTCATCGTCGCTGCCGTCGGCGTCGGTCTCGCCACCACCCTCGCGTCGATGGTCGGCCTCGCAGCAGCCGGGACCCACGTCCTCGCGACCCAGTACCTGGCCGGCTGGGTGGTCGTCGCGATGCTGTCCGCCGGGCTGGGCGCCGGCGCGGTGTGGCTGGGCGGCCACGTCGTCGAGCGCGGTTCCGACAGCCCGAGCAGGCTGCGCTAGGCCGGCTGGGCGAGCCCAGCACAGCGAGGGCCCGGTGCCCCCTCTCGGGGGGCACCGGGCCCTCGGCCGCTCTGACCTGCGGCTTCGTGGGGTGAGCGACGGGACTTGAACCCGCGACCCTCGCGACCACAACGCGATGCTCTACCAGCTGAGCTACGCCCACCACGACGGGATCCGGACCTGCGCAGAGGCCCCGTGAGCCCGTGGCGCAGTTATCGTACCGGGTCCGCGGGGGTGGTCGTGACCACCCCCGGGACCGGCGCCCCTCAGGCGTCCGACGCGGTGGCGCCGGACGCCCCGCTCGCGGCCGACACCGGGGCGGAGTGGTCGACGACGTGCCGGGCCGCGAGCTCGCGCAGCTCCTCGCTCGAGCGACCGGGCGGGGCGACGAAGACCGCCTCCCGGTAGTAGCGCAGCTCGGCGATGGACTCGCGGATGTCGGCCAGCGCGCGGTGGCCGCCGCTCTTGGTCGGCGCCGAGAAGTAGGCCCGCGGGAACCAGCGTCGCGAGAGCTCCTTGATCGAGGACACGTCGATGATCCGGTAGTGCAGGTGCGACTCGAGCGCCGGCATGTCGCGGGCGAGGAAGGCGCGGTCGGTCGCGACCGTGTTGCCGCCCAACGGTGCCCGGCCCGGCTCGGGCACCCACTGGCGCACGTAGTCGAGGACCATCGCCTCGGCGTCCTCGAGGGAGACGCCCGCGGCGAGCTCGTCGAGGAGCCCGGAGGTGGTGTGCATCCCGCGCACGAAGTCGTTCATCTGCTCGAGGGCGGCGTCCGGCGGGCGCACGACGACGTCGACGCCGTCACCGAGGACGGTGAGGTCGAAGTCGGTGACGAGCGCCGCCACCTCGACGAGTGCGTCGGCCTCGAGGGACAGACCGGTCATCTCGCAGTCGATCCACACGATGCGGTCGGTGTGGGTGCGGTCGGTGGTGGCGGACATGCGGGCCATGCTAGGCCGACCCGACCGTGGTCAGGGCCCCGAACCCCGCATCCCCGCTAGGGTTCGGCGCATGAGCGAGGACCTGCGGGCGGCGCCGGTCGTCACGCGGCGCGAGGACCCGACGACCCGGTCGGCGCTGCGGTCCTGGGTCGTGGCGAGCGTCGCCGGCGTGGGCTTCCTCGTCGCCGCCCTCGTCGTGTCCGCCTACCTCGGAGCGACGTTCGGCGTCCAGACCGTGCTGCTGGCCCTCGCCGTCGCGGTCGTGCCGCTCGGCATCGTCATCCCGACCTTCCTCTGGCTGGACCGCTTCGAGTCCGAGCCGACGCGCTACCTCGTGGCCGCGTTCCTCTGGGGAGCGCTGGTGGCGACGCTCGTCGCGGCGGTGTTCAACACGAGTGCGATCGTGGTGCTGCGCAGCGCGACCGACCCCGACGCGGCCCTCGCGACGACGGCGGTGCTCGTCGCCCCGTTCGTCGAGGAGGCGCTCAAGGGGGCGTTCGTCCTGCTCGTGTGGTGGTTCCTGCGGCGCGAGTTCGACGGCGTGACCGACGGGATGGTGTACGCCGGCGTGACGGCCGCGGGGTTCGCCTTCACCGAGAACATCCAGTACCTCGCCCAGGCGTACACCGACGGCGGGCGCGAGGCGCTGACGGCGACGTTCGTCGCGCGCTGCCTGCTGTCGCCCTTCGCGCACCCCATGTTCACGATCCTCACCGGCGCCGGGATCGGGGTCGCCGCGACGAGCCGCTCGTGGGGGATGCGGCTGCTGGCCCCCGTCGCGGGCTACCTCCTGGCGGTCGTCGCGCACGGGCTGTGGAACCTCGCGGCGGTCTCGGGCGGCGCCGGGCTCGTCACCGTCTACGTCCTCGTCGAGGTGCCGGTCTTCCTCGCCTACGTCGCGTTCGTCGTCTGGGCGCGACGCCGGGAGGGCCGCCTCATCGGGCAGTACCTGCGGCCGTACGCCGACGCGGGGTGGCTGACCCGGTCCGAGGTGTCGATGCTCTCGTCGATGACGCGTCGGCGCGAGGCCCGGCTGTGGGCGCGCGCCAACGCCGGGTCGCGTGGCCTGTCGGCGATGCGGGCCTTCCAGGACACCGCGAGCGAGCTCGCGCTGCTGCGGCGCCGGATGCACCACGACGCCGCCGACGACCACGCCCTCGGGCAGGAGCGCGAGCTGCTCGGGGCGCTGACCGCGCGGCGCGGCGAGTTCGTCGGCACGGCCGGCTGGTGATGGCAGGGTGGGCCGGGTGACCGCCTCCCTCGACACCGCCCACCGCCTCGGACCCGACCTCGTCGCGCTGCGCCGCCGGCTGCACCGGATGCCGGAGATCGGGCTGCACCTGCCCGACACGCAGGCGGTCGTCCTCGAGGAGCTCGCCGGGCTGGACCTCGAGGTGACGACGGGGGAGGGGCTGTCGTCCGTCGTCGCCGTGCTGCGCGGGCGGGCGCCGCACGCGGGGGAGCGCCCGGTCGTGCTGCTGCGCGGCGACATGGACGCGCTGCCGGTCACCGAGGAGGTCGACGTCGACTACCGCTCCGAGCGGGTCGGGGCGATGCACGCCTGCGGCCACGACCTCCACGTCGCCGGGCTCGTGGGTGCGGCACGGGTGCTGCACGAGCTGCGCGACGAGCTCGTCGGCGACGTCGTCCTGATGTTCCAGCCCGCCGAGGAGGGTCCCGGCGGCGCGGAGCCGATGATCGCCGAGGGGCTGCTCGAGGCCGCGGGCCGTCGGGTCGACGCCGCCTACGCGGTGCACGTCTACTCGGCCGACCACCCGCGGGGCACGTGGTTCGGCCGGCCCGGGCCGCTCATGGCGGCCGCCGACGAGCTGTTCGTCGACGTCCGCGGCGTCGGCGGGCACGGGTCGGCGCCCGAGCGGGCCAAGGACCCGGTGCCGGTGGCCTGCGAGATCGTCCTCGCGTTCCAGAACGCGCTGACCCGGCAGTTCTCGATCTGGGACCCGGTGGTGCTCACCGTCGGCAAGGTCGCTGCCGGGACGAAGGACAACATCATCCCGGACGACGCCCGCATCGAGGCGACGCTGCGGACGTTCTCGGCGCAGCAGCGGGCCAAGGCGCACGCGGTCTTCTCGCGCCTGGCCCAGGGGGTCGCGGCCGCGCACGGGCTGCGGGCCGAGGTGACGATCGCCAACGGGTACCCCGTGACCGTCAACGACGAGACCGAGTTCGACGTCGCGCGTTCGGTGGTGCTGGACCTGTTCGGCGCCGACCGGTGGGCCGAGATGGCCAACCCCGAGGCGGGCTCGGAGGACATGTCGTTCGTCCTCGAGGAGGTGCCGGGCGCGTACCTCAACGTGTCGGCGTGCGCGCTCGAGGACCACACCCTCGCCGAGGACAACCACTCGCCGCGCGCCGCGTTCGACGACTCGGTCGTGCCCGACGTCGCCGCCGCGCTCGCCGAGATGGCGCTGCGGCGCTCGCGGATGCTCGCCGGGGGCTGACCCGCCGGACGGGTCGAGATGGAACCCGACCGTCAGAGGGTCTCCTTCCACCTCGACCGCGCTGGGGTGTGCCGAGTCGAGGTGAAACCCGACCGTCTGCCGGTCTCCTTTCACCTCGACCGCGCTGGGGGATGCCGGGTCGAGGTGAAACCCGACCAGCAGCCGGTCTCCTTTCACCTCGACGCGCGCTGGGGTGTGCCGGGTCGAGGTGAAACCCGACCGTCAGCCGGTCTCCTTTCACCTCGACGCGGATGATGGGCGCATCGGGTCGAGGTATCCCGCCGTGGTGAGGCATCGCCCGGATACCTCGACCCGTCGCTGGGGCGCCCCCGGGAGGGGCGCCTCCGGCAGGATCCGCCGTCGGGCTCTCCGCTCCTTCGTCGCGGCGAGCCCTCCGGCTCCCGTCGTCCCGCCGGGGTCGCCCGCTCCGATGCGCTCCGCGCATCCGGATCGGCGCCCCCGGCAGGACTCGAACCTGCGACCTCGAGATTAGAAGGCTCTTGCTCTATCCAGCTGAGCTACGGGGGCCGGGCGCCGTCGAGGCGCCGGCCCACAGTGTAGGGACCGCCCCGGGCCGAACCCCATCACCGACTTCTTGCGAGTTCCGCCGGTCGACGCGCCGTCCGCGCGGCGTGTCGGCGGCGGAACTCGCAAGAAGTGGGGAAGGAGACGCGGAGGACGACCGAGATGCCAGGAGGACCGGAGCGGGCGGGGCGAAGCGGGCGGTCAGCCGGCGGTCTGGGCGCCGAGGGCGCACCGGGCCACGACCTCGTGCCGGGGCCGGTGGCCGCGCTCGGTCGGGAGGTGCGAGTGGACGACGACGACCTCGTCGGCGACCCACTGCGGCCCGCGGTAGGTGTCGAGGACGCGCAGCCAGCGCGTCGGGTCGACCGGCCGCGGGAAGCGCCCCAGGGTGAGGTGCGGCACGAAGGGACCGCCCTCGGGTGCAGCACCGACCACCGCGGCCGCGGAGCGCACGGCGCGCGACAGGGGCTCGAGCGAACCGCCGTCCTCCACACCGGTCCACAGCACGCGGGCGCGCGTCGGGTCGGGGAAGCACCCTCCGCCCGCCAGCCGCAACGACAGCGTGGAGCGCTCTGCCGCAACGGACTCCACTGCGTCGACGAGCGGTTCGAGCACGTGCGCGGGCATGCCGCCGGCGAACGCGAGCGTGAGGTGCCACTGGGCGGGCGACCCCCATCGGGGGCCCTCGACGTCACGGCGGGGCTCGAGGAAGGAGTCGAGGTCCTCGACGACCTCGGGGGGCGGCAGGACCGCGACGAAGACGCGCACGAGCGACATCATCGTCCGCGAGCACGGCGAATGGACGACCGGACACGGAAGCCTCTATAGGATTCGAGGGTGGGTGCGGACCGGGACGTGGAGGGCGTGGTCTCTGCCGTCGAGGGGCTGCGGGCCGCTGTCGACGCAGCGACGCTCCCGCTCGACGTCCCGGGGAGGGCCGAGGCCGAGGTCACGCGGCGGCAGCTGCTCGACCAGCTGGACGACTACGTGCTGCCCCGCCTGCGCTCGCTCGACGCCCCGCTGCTCGCCGTCGTCGGCGGCTCGACGGGCGCCGGGAAGTCCACGCTCGTCAACTCCGTCGTGGGCGAGGCGGTCAGCCGCTCCGGCGTGCTCCGGCCGACGACGACCTCGCCGGTGCTCGTCCACCACCCCGACGACGGACGTTGGTTCGAGGACGCCCGCGTCCTGCCGGGCCTCGCCCGGCTGACCGGCCACGACCCCGGAGAGGACCAGCCGGGCACGGTGCGCCTCGTCGCGTCGCCGGCGCTGCGGCCCGGTCTCGCGCTCCTGGATGCTCCCGACATCGACTCCGTCGTCTCGGCCAACCGCGAGCTCGCGACCCAGCTGCTCGGCGCGGCCGACCTGTGGCTGTTCGTCACGACGGCCGCGCGCTACGCGGACGCCGTGCCGTGGGACCTGCTGCGCACCGCGGCCGACCGCGGCACCGCCGTCGCCGTCGTGCTCGACCGGGTGCCGCCGGAGGCCGTCGACGAGATCCGGCCGCACCTCGCGTCGATGCTGCGCGACCAGGGCCTGCCGACCGCACCGGTGTTCACGGTCCCCGAGACGCCCCTCGACGACGCCGGCCGCCTGCCCGCCGAGTCGTTCGCCCGCCTGCGCTCCTGGCTCGAGGCGCTCGCCGGTGACGCCCGGGCCCGCGACATCGTCGTGTCGCAGACGCTGCGCGGCGCCGTCGCCTCCCTCACCGGTCGCGCGGACGAGCTCGTGGCCGCGAGCCGCGAGCAGGACGCCGCCCGTGACGCCCTCGAGGCCGCCGCCGTCGACGCGTTCGGCGCCGGCCACCGCCGGGTCGCCGACGGGATGACCGACGGCACGCTGCTGCGCGGCGAGGTGCTGGCGCGCTGGCAGGAGTTCGTGGGCACGGGCGAGTTCTTCCGTCAGGTCGAGTCCACGGTCAGCCGATGGCGCGACCGCATCACCGCCGCCGTCACCGGCCGCACCGCGCCGGCCGAGGGGCTGGGCGAGGCCCTGCACACGGGGGTCGCCGCGATGCTGCTCGCCAACCTCGAGTCGGCGCAGGCCGACACCGCCCGCACCTGGCGACGGTTGCCGGGCGGCCCGGCGGTCCTCGCCGACGTCCCTCCCGGGTCCAGCGCGGGCGGCGACGCCTCCGCCGTCGAGCGCCTCGTGCGCGACTGGCAGGGCGAGGTGCTCGAGCTCGTCCGCACCGAGGGCAAGGGCCGGCGCACCAACGCGCGGGTCGCGGCCTACGGCGTCAACGCGATCGGGCTGTTCCTCATGCTCGTCGCCTTCGCGCAGACCGGTGGCCTCGTCGGGGCCGAGATCGGGATCGCCGGGGGCACGTCGGTGCTGGCCCAGCGCGTGCTCGAGGCCATCTTCGGTGACCAGGCCGTCCGCGACATGGCGGCGAAGGCGCGCGCCCGGCTGCTCGAGCTCGCCGACGACCAGTTCGCGCAGGAGCGCGAGCGCTTCACCACCGCGCTGGCCGCGCACGCCGCGCCGGCCGGGCAGGCCGACGCCATCGCCGCGGCTGCGGCGCGCCTGCGGAAGGCACGCCCGTGAGCCCCCTCCTCAAGGGCCGGGCGCACGGCGCCACGGTGTCGCCCGAGCGCCTCGCCGCCGCCTCCGGCGCGCTGGCGGCGGCCGTCGACGCCGGTGGCCGCGAGCTGCCCGCGACCGAGTCCGCACGGGCGGCGCAGGTCGTCGCCAAGGTGGGGCAGCGCACGGGCATCGCGGGTGCCCACACGGTCGTCGCGCTGGCCGGCGCCACCGGCAGCGGCAAGTCCTCGCTCTTCAACGCGATCGTCGGCGCCGACGTCGCCACCGTCGGGGTGCGCCGCCCCACGACCTCGACCCCGACCGCCGCCGTGTGGGGTGACGAGCCCGCCGGGGAGCTGCTCGACTGGCTCGGCGTCGGCTCGCGCCACCTCGTCGAGGGGGAGGGGCCCGGCGGCCAGCTCGGCACGCTCGAGGGCCTCGTGCTCCTCGACCTCCCCGACGTCGACTCCCGCGAGAGCAGCAACCGCGACGAGGCCGCCCGGGTGCTCGAGCTCGTCGACCTCTTCGTCTGGGTCACCGACCCCCAGAAGTACGCCGACGCCCGCCTCCACGACGACCACGTCGCCGCGCTGGCGGCCCACGAGGCCGTGACGGTCGTCGTCCTCAACCAGGCCGACCGGCTCGCGGCCGAGGACGTCACGCGCTGCCGCACCGATCTCGTGCGCCTCATGGAGCGAGACGGCGTGCCCGGCGCGACGGTGCTCGCGACCTCCGTGGCCAGCGGCGCGGGCCTCGACGAGCTGCGCCAGCGGCTGGCCAACGCCGTCGCGAGCCGGGCCACCGCCCGCGCCCGCCTCGCGGCCGACGTCCGCACGGTGGCCGGCTCCCTCGGGGGCGCCGTGGCCGACGCCGAGCCCGAGGTCGACGACGCGACCCGCGCCGAGCTGCTCGAGGCGCTGGCCCGGGCGGCGGGCGTGCCCACCGTCGTCGACGCCGTCGTCCGGGACTACCGGATGGAGGCCGCGTCCCGCACCGGGTGGCCGCTCAGCCGCTGGGTGCACCGGCTGCGGGCCCGGCCGCTGCGTCGGCTGCGGCTCGACGGCCGCGACGTGCGGGTCACCGAGTCCGACGTGCGCTCCGTGCTCGGCCGCTCGTCGCTGCCCCCGCCGACCCCGGCCGCCCGGGCCGCGGTCGCCCTCGCCACCCGTCGGGTCGCGGACCGCGCCGGCAGCGACCTGCCCGTGCCGTGGTCGGAGGCCGTCGAGCGCGCGGCCACGCCGGCCGGCCCCGAGATCGGTGACGCGCTCGACCAGGCCGTCGTCGGCACCTCGCTGCACGCCCGGCCCCCGGTCTGGTGGCGGGTCGTGGGCGTCCTGCAGTCGCTGCTGGCCGCGGCCGCCCTGGTGGGACTGCTGTGGCTGTTCGCGTACGTCGTCGCCGGGTGGCTGCAGCTCGACACGGTCGTTCCCGACGTGCCGCGGGTCGGGGCGCTGCCGGTGCCGTTCCTCCTGCTCTTCGGCGGCCTGCTGCTCGGGCCGCTCCTCGCGCTGCTCGCGGCGTGGCTGGCGGCGGTGGGGGCCCGACGGCGGGGTGCGGTGATGGACGCGCGGCTGCGCGCGTCGATCGCGCGCGTCGCCGACGCCGAGGTCCTCGCCCCGGTGCGGCTGGTGCTCGAGCGCCACGCCGCGACCCGCACGGCCCTGCGCCGCGCCGCGGAGGTCTGAACCGGCCCGCTCGCGGCCTCGGTGCCCCGGTGCCTCTCGGTCGGCGTCGTCCACAGGCGCGCCCGTCCATCACCGTCGTCCACAGATCGTGCTCGACCCGTTGTCGCCGTGCACCGTGGAGCCGAGGGTGGTCCCGAGGGGTCCCGACGGACGGGACCCGGGGAGGAGCACACGATGTACGAGACGCACGTGACGGTCCAGGGGCGCCTCGTGGCCGACCCCGTCGTCAAGCAGGGCCGCGCCGGGCCGTTCACGGTCTTCCGCATCGCCCAGTCCGAGCGGCACCAGGACCGCTCCGAGCCCGGGCGGTGGACCGACTCCGAGCCCAGCTACTACGACGTCACGGCCTACCGCACCATGGGCGACAACGCGTCGCGGTCGCTGCGCAAGGGGCACCCGGTCGTCGTCACCGGCCGGCAGCGGGTGCGCCAGTTCCGGCGCGACGACGGCTCGTCCGGCGCGGTCGTCGAGATCGCCGCAGACGCCCTCGGGCACGACCTGCGGTGGGGCAGCACCAATTACACCCGCAACGGCGACCTCGCGCCCGCCCTGCCGGCGAGCGGGTTCGGCGACGCGCTGCGCGACGCCTACGAGGTGGTCGGCGAGGACGACGGGCACCGGGCCGCGGCGGCCGACACCGGGCCGCTCGTGCCCCCGGCCCGCGAGGACGCCGCCTGAGGGCGCGGCGGCGGGCGCCGCGGATTCGGGCAGGGGGTCCCGGCTCGTTAGGCTGGGGCCCATGCCCGAGTTCATCTACGTGATGTCGCGTGCCCGCAAGGCGCACGGCGACAAGGTCATCCTCGACGACGTCACGCTCTCGTTCCTGCCCGGCGCCAAGATCGGCGTCGTCGGACCGAACGGCGCCGGCAAGTCGTCCGTCCTCAAGATCATGGCCGGCCTCGACCAGCCGTCCAACGGCGAGGCGCGACTGACCCCGGGCTACACGGTCGGCATCCTCATGCAGGAGCCCGAGCTCAACGAGGAGAAGACCGTCCTCGGCAACGTCGAGGAGGGCGCCGGCGAGATCAAGGCGAAGGTCGACCGCTACAACGCGATCTCCGCCGAGATGGCCGAGCCGGACGCCGACTTCGACGCGCTGATGGCCGAGATGGGGCAGCTGCAGGAGGCCATCGACGCCGCCGACGCCTGGGACCTCGACTCCCAGCTCGAGCAGGCGATGGACGCGCTGCGCTGCCCGCCGCCGGACGCCGACGTCACCGTCCTCTCCGGTGGTGAGCGCCGCCGCGTCGCCCTCTGCAAGCTGCTCCTGCAGAAGCCCGACCTGCTGCTCCTCGACGAGCCGACCAACCACCTCGACGCCGAGTCCGTGCTCTGGCTCGAGCAGCACCTCGCGAGCTACCACGGCGCCGTCGTCGCCGTGACGCACGACCGGTACTTCATGGACAACGTCGCCGAGTGGATCCTCGAGCTCGACCGCGGCCGCGCCTACCCCTACGAGGGCAACTACTCGACCTACCTCGAGAAGAAGCAGGCCCGACTGGCGATCCAGGGCAAGAAGGACGCCAAGCTCGCCAAGCGCCTCGCCGAGGAGCTCGAGTGGGTCCGTTCCAACGCGAAGGCGAAGCAGACCAAGTCCAAGGCGCGCCTCGCCCGCTACGAGGAGATGGCCGCCGAGGCCGAGCGCACCCGCAAGCTCGACTTCGAGGAGATCCAGATCCCGCCGGGGCCGCGCCTGGGCAGCAAGGTCATCGAGGTCAAGAACCTCACGAAGGGCTTCGGCGACCGCGTCCTCATCGAGGACCTCTCCTTCACCCTGCCGCGCAACGGCATCGTCGGGGTCATCGGCCCGAACGGCGTCGGCAAGACGACGCTCTTCAAGACGATCGTCGGCCTCGAGGAGGCCGACGGCGGCAGCGTCGACGTCGGCGAGACCGTCAAGATCTCCTACGTCGACCAGAGCCGCGGTGGCCTCGACCCGACGAAGAACCTCTGGGAGACCGTCTCCGGCGGCCACGACTACATCAACGTCGGCCAGGTCGAGATCCCCAGCCGCGCCTACGTCAGCCAGTTCGGCTTCAAGGGCCCGGACCAGCAGAAGAAGGCCGGTGTCCTCTCCGGTGGTGAGCGCAACCGCCTCAACCTGGCGCTGACGCTCAAGGAGGGCGGCAACCTGCTGCTCCTCGACGAGCCGACCAACGACCTCGACGTCGAGACCCTCGGCTCGCTCGAGAACGCGCTGCTCGACTTCCCGGGCTGCGCCGTGGTCATCAGCCACGACCGGTGGTTCCTCGACCGCGTCGCGACGCACATCCTCGCCTACGAGGGCACCGAGGCGAACCCGTCGCGCTGGTACTGGTTCGAGGGCAACTTCGAGGCGTACGAGAAGAACAAGGTCGAGCGCCTCGGTGAGGACGCGGCGCGTCCGCACCGCGTCACGTACCGCAAGCTGACCCGCGACTGACCGACGTCGCGACCCGTGTCGCCCGAGCCCTCCGGAGCAGCCGTGCCGTCCGATGAGCAACTCCCGCACCGGATCTCGGTCGTCGTCCCGGTGTACCAAGGGCGTTCGACGCTGCCCGCGCTCGTCACGGAGCTCGAGCCGCTGACGAGCGTCGGGACCACACCGGCCGGCCGCGCGTACGTCGTCGACGAGCTCGTGCTCGTCGACGACTGCGGCCCGGACGGCTCGGACGCCGTGGTCCGCGAGCTGGCCGCCGAGCACGACTGGGTGCGCGCCGTCTGGCTGAGCCGCAACTTCGGCCAGCACGCGGCGACGCTTGCCGGTATCTCGGCCTCGGGCGGCGAGTGGGTCGTGACGATGGACGAGGACGGTCAGCACGACCCGGCCGACATCGGCGTCCTGCTCGACGCGGCGATGTCCGAGCAGGCCGACGTCGTCTACGCCAGGCCGTCGAACCAGCCCCCGCACGGCGCCGCCCGCAACCTCGCCTCCCGGTCGGCCAAGTGGATCGTCGGGCGGATGGCCAAGGGCGCCCCGGCCGCCGACTTCAACAGCTTCCGGCTCGTCCTCGGGGAGGTCGCCCGCTCGGTCGCCGCGTACGCCGGGCCGGGCATCTACCTCGACGTCGCCATCTCGTGGGTGGCGCGCCGCACCACGACGGCGGGGGTCCCGATGCGCGAGGAGGGCGGGCGCCCCTCGGGCTACGACCTGCGCCGCCTCGCCTCGCACTTCTGGCGCCTCGTCCTGAGCAGCGGCACCACCCCGTTGCGCCTCGTCAGCGTCACCGGCGCGGCCGCCGTCGTCCTCGCCCCGCTCGTCGCGCTCGTGCTCGTCGTCGGGCGGGTGTCCGGCAGCTGGGAGGCGCCGGGCTGGACCTCGACGATGGTCCTGCTCATGGCCTCGACGGGCGCCATCCTCTTCGCGCTGGGCGTGATCGCCGAGTACGTCGGCATGGCGGTCAACATGGCGATGGGCAAGCCGCTGTACCTGCCGGTCCGCGACCGCCGCGACGGCCCGCTCGGGCGGGACCAGGCGTGAGCCCGGGCCCGTCCGGGCCGCCGCGTGCCTGGGTGGTCGGCTCCGGCGGGCTGGTCGGGCGCCATCTCGTCGGCGCCCTGCGCGCGGCCGGCCACGAGGTGGCCACCTCGCGGGTCCCGTGGGCCGACGAGGAGCGCTCGCTCGAGGTGCTGCGCCACGACCTCGACGATTATGTCCGGCGTGCCGACGGGGGTCCCTGGGTGCTCGCGTGGTGCGCCGGGGCCGGGGTGGTGGCCACCGGCGCGGACGCCCTCGCCGCCGAGCTGCGCGTCTTCGAGCGCTTCTGCGCGCTCCTGCCCGAGGACCCGGACGGCGACGGGGTCGTCGTCCTCGCGTCGTCGGCCGGCGGCCTCTACGCCGGGTCCGGGGCGCCGCCGTTCACGGAGGCCACCCCGCCCGCCCCGCTCGTGCCCTACGGCCGCACCAAGCTGGCGATGGAGGAGGCGCTGGCCGCCGCGGTCGCCCGCACCGGCAGCCGGGCCGTCGCCGCCCGGCTGGCCAACGTCTACGGACCCGGCCAGACGCTGGGCAAGCCGCAGGGGCTGCTGTCCCAGCTGTGCCTCGCGCACGCGATGACCCGCCCGCTGCCGGTCTTCGTCTCGCTCGACACGATCCGCGACTACGTCTACGTCGCCGACGTCGCGCAGATGCTCCGGCGCTGCGCCGACCTGGTCCGGGCGGAGGCGCCCGGCGTGCTCGTCCCCAAGGTCGTCGCCTCCGGGCGTCCGGTCACCGTCGGCCACCTCGTCTCGGAGGCCCGGCGGGTCTTCCACCGGCCGGTCCGCACGGCGATGGCGCCGGGCGGGGCCGGGCAGGTCCTCGACCTGCGCCTGGCGTCGGTGACGTGGCCCGAGGTCGACGTCCTCGCCTCGACCCCGCTTGCCGCCGGCCTGGCGGCGACGGCCGCCGACGTCCGCGCCCGGGTCGTCTCCGGCGGGCCGCTCGACGGCTGAGCCCGGCGGGGGCGCGGTCAGCCGACCCGCGTCGCCCCGACGAAGACCGACGAGCCGAAGGGGAGGTCGGTCCGCCGCAGGAGCGCTCGGTCGACTCGGCACATCGCGCGCAGCGTCGCGTTGAGCGGCCGCGGGACCTGCGGGACCTCGACGATGTCGGCGGCGCCGTCCGCGGTGCGGCCCGCCACCTTGCGGGCCGCGCGCTCGGCGACGAAGAGGGGGAAGACGGTGCCGAAGCCGTACGTCGCGCGCTCGACCCGGAAGCCGGACCGCTCGAGGGACGCGACCGCGCGCCGTCTCGTGTAGCGGCGGTGGTGGCCGTTGGCGACGTCGAAGTCCGACCACGCCCAGGTGTAGGCCGGCACCGACATGAGGAAGCGCCCGCCCGGCCGCAGGACGCGGCGCACCTCGGCGAGCGCGTCGGCCTCGGGGGCGCAGTGCTCGATGACGTCGAAGGCGGCGACGGCGTCGAAGGAGGCGTCCTCGAAGGGCAGGGCGAGCGCCGAGCCGCAGACCCCGTTCGCGGCGAGGCCGCGGGGGTCGATGTCGAGGGAGGCGGTGCGCCCCACGGCCTCCCGGAACCAGGCGGCGCTCGGGCCGTCCGCGCTGCCGAGGTCGAGGGCGGTGTCGGCCCCGTCGACGAGGTCGCGCAGGGCGACCTCGAGCAGGTCGGCCCGCGCGACGTACCACCAGTAGTCGGGGGTCGCGATCGAGGGGGATCCGCCGTGGCCGTGCTCCGTCACCGCGTCAGGCTATCGGCCGGAGAGGGCCGGTCCGCGCAGCGGCCGGGGCGCCCGGTGCGGGCGAGGGGTCAGCGGCGCCCGCCGGCGAGGCGCACGGCGAGGTCGCCGTAGGTGCGTTCGACCATCTCGGGGGTGCGTCGGCCGCCGGGGACGTACCAGCGGGCGACGTCGATGGCCATCGACAGCAGGGCCAGCGCGGTCGTGGGGACGTCCTCGACGTCGAGCTCGCCGGACTCGACGCCGTCGCGCAGCACGTCGGCGACGACCCGGTCGATCTCCTTGCGCAGGTCGATGACCTCGGCCTGGTGCTCGAGGGAGAGGTGACGGAACTCGAACTGGACGATCCGGCCCAGCTGGTGGTGCTCGGCGTGCCAGCGCGAGAACCCGCCGATGATCGCGCGGAGGGCCTCGGTGGGGGAGGCGGCGTCGGAGGCCGCGGCGACGAGGAGGTCGCGGGCCCGGGCGTGGCCGCGCCGGCTGATCTCGAAGAGCAGCTTCTCCTTGGACGAGAAGTGCACGTAGACGCCGGCGGGGGAGAGGCCGGCCCGCGAGGCGATGTCGCGCGTCGTCGTCGCGGGGAAGCCGTTCTCGGCGAACGCGTCGGCGGCGGCGAGCATCACCCGCGTCGCGGTGTCGCCGACGTCGGTGGCGCCACCCGGCCGCCCGCCCTCGGGCGCGAGCGCGGCGAGGACGGCGGTCTCGGTCGCAGGAGTGGTCGCGGGCACGGTTGACAGCATGCCGCACCGGCGTCAGACTAAGCAAGCGCTTAGTCAACGGTGGCGTGCCGCCGCCGTCCGCCCACCGAGCCGAGGAGCCGCATGCCCCGCAACGTCTACGCCGCCGAGCACGAGGACTTCCGCGCCTCCGTCGCCGAGTTCGTCGAGCGCACGCTCAAGCCGCGCGCCGAGCAGATGCTCGAGGTCAAGGCCGTCGAGCGCGACATCTGGAAGGAGGCCGGCAAGCAGGGCCTCTTCGGCCTCGACATCCCCGAGGAGTTCGGCGGGATGGGGGCCGAGGACTACCGCTTCAACGCGATCGCGGCCGAGGTCATCGCCGGCTTCAACTTCGCCGTGTCGTCCTGCTTCGGCATCCACTCCGACGTCTGCCCGCCGTACATCGTCGACCTCGGCACGCAGGAGCAGAAGGAGCGCTGGCTGCCCGGCATGGCCAACGGCGAGCTCATCGCCGCCATCGCGATGACCGAGCCCTCCGGCGGCTCCGACCTCGCGGCGCTGAAGACCACCGCCGTGCGCGACGGCGACCACTGGGTCCTCAACGGCAGCAAGACCTTCATCACGAACGGCTACCAGGCCGACCTCGTCATCGTCGCGGCCCGCACCGACCCGTCCAAGGGCGCCAAGGGCATCACCCTGCTCGTCGTCGAGGAGGGGATGGAGGGCTTCACCCGCGGTCGCAAGCTCGACAAGGTCGGGCAGGAGGAGGCCGACACCTCCGAGCTGTTCTTCGAGGACGTCCGCGTCCCCGACGCCAACCGGCTCGGCGAGGAGGGCATGGGCTTCATCGCGATGATGCAGCGCCTGCCCCAGGAGCGCATCGGCGCCGCCGTCGCCAACACCGCGCACGCCTTCCAGATCTTCCGCGAGACCGTTGAGTACACCAAGGAGCGCAAGGCGTTCGGGCAGCCCGTCGGCTCGTTCCAGCACAACAAGTTCAAGATGGCCGAGCTGCTGACCAAGCTCGAGGTCACCCAGGCCTACGTCGACGACTGCATCGCCGCGCACGCCGAGGGCAGGCTCACCCCGGTCGACGCCGCGAAGGCGAAGTGGTTCTCGGCGCAGGTGCAGAACGAGGTGCTCGACGAGTGCGTCCAGCTGCACGGTGGCTACGGCTTCATGAACGAGTACCGCGTGGCCCGCGCCTGGCGCGACGCCCGCGTCTCGAAGATCTGGGCCGGCTCGAACGAGATCATGAAGGAGCTCATCGGCCGCGACCTCGGCCTCTGAGCACCTGACACCACGACGCCCCCGGACCGCAGCGGTCCGGGGGCGTCGTGGCGTCCGTCCGGTCAGGGTCTCGGCGGCCCGGTGGTGCCGAGACCCCGGTTCGTCCACGAGACCCCGGTTCGGAACCGGGGTCTCGCGGACATTTCGGGGTGACCCCGAAAAGGGGAGACGGGTGGGGAGCAGAGGTCAGTCGAGGGGGCCGCCGGCGACGTAGATGACCTGGCCGGACACGAAGCCGGCCTCCTCGGAGACGAGGAAGGAGATCGTCGCGGCGATGTCGGCGGGCTGCCCGACGCGCGCGACGGGGATCTGCGACGCCGTGTGGGTGAGGAAGTCCTCGAACGAGACCTTGAGCCGCTCGGCGGTCGCCCGCGTCATGTCGGTCTCGATGAAGCCGGGCGCCACGGCGTTCGCGGTGACGCCGAACTTGCCGAGCTCGATCGCGAGGGTCTTCGTGAAGCCCTGGAGGCCGGCCTTGGCGGCGGAGTAGTTGGCCTGGCCGCGGTTGCCCTGCGCCGAGGACGAGGAGAGGTTGACGATGCGCCCGTATCGCTCCTGCGTCATGTGCGCCTGGCAGGCCTTGGTCATGAGGAACGCGCCCTTGAGGTGCACGGCCATCACCGAGTCCCAGTCGCCCTCGGTCATCTTGAAGATGAGGTTGTCGCGGATGATGCCGGCGTTGTTGACGAGGACGACCGGCGGGCCGAGCTCGTCGGCCACCCGCGCCACGCCGGCCTCGACGGCGGCCGCGTCCGAGACGTCGACGCCCACCCCGAGCGCGCGGCCCCCGGCGTCGCGGATGCGCCCGGCGACCTCCTCGCAGGCGGCCTCGTCGAGGTCGAGGACGGCCACGGCGAACCCGTCGCGGGCCAGCCGCTCGGCGGTGGCGGCACCGATCCCGCGGGCGGCTCCGGTGACGACGGCGACGCGCTGGTCGGACATGGGGTTGCTCCTCGGGGTCGGGGGGTAGGGCTGGCCCGACAGTAACCGAGACCCGTGACGAGGGTTCGACGGCTTGGTCCGTCGCGTCGCACGTCACCGGTAGGTTGAGTAGTCCGCAGCGGCCGGTCGGCCGCGCGACGCCGGCAGCGCCGCTGGCCCTGCAGCGACACCCCACGAAAGGCATCACCTGTGGAGATCTGGCCCGGCACCTCCTACCCCCTGGGCGCCACCTACGACGGCTCCGGCGTGAACTTCGCGCTGTTCAGCGAGGTCGCCGAGCGTGTCGAGCTCTGCCTCATCGACGACGACGGCGCCGAGACCCGCATCGACCTGCCGGAGGTCGACGGCTTCGTCTGGCACGGCTACCTGCCGGCGATCCAGCCGGGGCAGCGCTACGGCTACCGCGTCCACGGCCCGTACGAGCCCGAGAACGGGCACCGCTGCGACCCGAGCAAGCTCCTCCTCGACCCCTACGCGAAGGCCGTCGAGGGCCAGGTCGAGAACGACCCCGCCCTGTTCAGCTACGACTTCGACGACCCCGAGGTCCGCAACACCGACGACAGCCTCGGCAAGACGATGCTCGGCGTCGTCATCAACCCGTACTTCGACTGGGGCCACGACCGCCCGCCGCGTCACGAGTACCACGAGAGCGTCATCTACGAGGCGCACGTGCGGGGCCTGACGATGACCCACCCCGAGATCCCCGAGGAGATCCGCGGCACCTACGCGGCCCTGGGCCACCCGGCGATCGTCGAGCACCTGACGAAGCTCGGCGTGACGGCCATCGAGCTCATGCCGGTGCACCAGTTCGTCCAGGACACCTCCCTGCAGGCCAAGGGCCTGACGAACTACTGGGGCTACAACACGATCGGCTTCCTCGCGCCGCACAACGCGTACGCGCGCGCCGACCGCGGCGAGCAGGTCACCGAGTTCAAGGCGATGGTCAAGGCGCTGCACGAGGCGAACATCGAGGTCATCCTCGACGTCGTCTACAACCACACCGCCGAGGGCAACGAGATGGGCCCGACGATCAGCTTCAAGGGCATCGACAACGCCGCGTACTACCGGCTCGTCGACGACGCCAAGGAGCACTACTACGACACGACGGGCACCGGCAACAGCCTGCTCATGCGCCACCCGCACGTGCTCCAGCTGATCATGGACAGCCTGCGCTACTGGGTCACCGAGATGCACGTCGACGGCTTCCGGTTCGACCTCGCGGCGACGCTGGCGCGCCAGTTCCACGAGGTCGACAAGCTCTCGGCCTTCTTCGACCTCATCCAGCAGGACCCGGTGATCAGCCAGGTCAAGCTCATCGCCGAGCCCTGGGACGTCGGCGACGGGGGCTACCAGGTCGGCGGCTTCCCGCCCCTGTGGACCGAGTGGAACGGCAAGTACCGCGACACCGTCCGCGACTTCTGGCGCGGGGAGCCGGGCTCGCTCGGCGAGTTCGCCTCGCGCCTCACCGGTTCGAGCGACCTCTACGAGCACAACGGCCGCAAGCCGATCGCGAGCATCAACTTCGTCATCGCCCACGACGGCTTCACGCTGCGGGACCTGGTGTCCTACAACGAGAAGCACAACGAGGCCAACGGCGAGGACGGCCGCGACGGCGAGAGCCACAACCGCTCCTGGAACTGCGGCGTCGAGGGCGAGACCGACGACCCGGAGGTGCGCGCCCTGCGCCGCCGCCAGCAGCGCAACTTCCTCGCGACCCTCCTGCTCAGCCAGGGCGTGCCGATGATCGCGCACGGCGACGAGATCGGCCGCACCCAGCAGGGCAACAACAACGTCTACTGCCAGGACAACGAGCTCTCGTGGGTCGACTGGGACCTCGACGACGAGCAGCGCGACCTCTTCGCCTTCACGAGCGCGGTCGCGAAGCTGCGCAGCGAGCACCCGGTCTTCCGCCGGCGCCGCTTCTTCGCCGGCAGCGCCGACCACGGCGGCCAGTCCGAGCTCGGCGACATCGCGTGGTTCCAGCCGAGCGGTCAGCGCATGGGCGACGGCGACTGGAGCGACGGCGAGGCGCGGATGATGACCGTCTTCCTCAACGGCGAGGCCATCCCCAGCCCGGACCTGCGCGGCCGACCGGTCGTCGACGACGACTTCCTCGTCCTGTTCAACGCCGACCACGAGGACCACGAGTTCGTGCTGCCCGGCGACGAGTGGGGCGAGCGCTGGTGTACCGAGATCGACACCGCCGCCGACAGCGTCGAGCCCGAGTGGCACGACGCGGGCTCGACGGTCACGGTCTCGGCGCGCTCGGTCATCGTCCTGCGCGACCCCCGCGAGGTGCTCACCCCCGCGGCGGGAGCGGCCGGCGCGACGAGGGTCTGACCCGTGGTGGCCCACCGCCCCGACCCCTCCCGCGTCGTCCCGACGGCGACCTACCGGCTCCAGGTCCACGGCGGGTTCGGCTTCGACGACGCCGCGGCGCAGGTCCCGTACCTGGCCTCGCTCGGCGTCTCGCACGTCTACCTCTCGCCCATCCTCCAGCCCGCGCCGGGGTCGATGCACGGCTACGACGTGCTCGACCACACGCGGATCAGCGAGGAGGCGGGCGGGCGCGAGGCGTTCGACCGGCTCGTCGCGGCGTGCCGTGGGGCCGGGCTCGGCGTCGTCGTCGACGTCGTCCCGAACCACATGGCCGTGCCCTCGCCGGAGCACCTCAACGCGCCGTTCTGGTCGCTCCTGCGCGAGGGCCGACGCTCGCCGTACGCCGGCTGGTTCGACGTCGACTGGGTCGCCGAGGACGACCGCATCCTCATGCCCGTGCTCGGCGCGTCGCTCGAGCAGGTCCTCGACCGTGGTGAGCTCGTCCTCGCCGCGGACGGCGGCCCGGGCGGGGCCGACCCGGTGCTGCGCTACTACGACCACGAGTTCCCGGTCGCGCCCGGCACCGAGGAGCTCCCGCTCGCCGAGCTCGTCGAGGCGCAGGCCTACCGGCTCTCGAGCTGGCGCGAGGGCGACGCCCTCAACTACCGGCGCTTCTTCGACGTGACGACGCTCGTCGCCGTCCGCGTCGAGGACCCCGTCGTCTTCACCGCGACGCACGCCCTGCTGCTCGCGCTGCACGGGCACGGCCAGGTCGACGGCTTCCGCATCGACCACCCGGACGGCCTCGCCGACCCCGGCGGCTACCTCGAGCGGCTCGCCGACGCCACCGGCGACGCGTGGGTCGTCGTCGAGAAGATCCTCGAGGGCGAGGAGCGGCTGCCCGACGCGTGGCGCTGCGCCGGCACGACCGGCTACGACGCGCTGCTGCGCGTCCAGCAGGTGCTCACGCCGGCCGACGAGACCGGCACGCTCGACCGCCTGTGGGCCGAGGTCGCCCCGGGGGAGGAGTCCCTCGAAGGGGTCGTCCAGGAGAGCAAGCGGCTCGTGGTGGACGACGTCCAGGCCGCCGAGGTCGACCGGCTGATGCGCCTGGCGCGCCGGGTCGTCCCGGACGCGGACGCCGTCGCCGTCCGCCGTGCCCTCGAGGCGCTGCTCGTCTCGATGGACCGCTACCGCGCCTACGTCGTGCCCGGTCGGGGTGTCGACCCCGAGCAGGCCGCGGTCGTCGACGACGCCGCCGCCCGCGCGCGGGGCATCCTCGCGCCGAGCGACGAGGACGCGCTCGACCTCGTCGTGCGCCTGGTGCTCGACCGCGAGGTCCCCGAGGCCGCCCCCGACACCGGCCGGGTCGCCGACGAGCTGCGCGTGCGCTTCCAGCAGACCTGCGGGCCGGTCATGGCCAAGGGCATCGAGGACACCGCGTTCTACCGGTGGTTCCGGCTCTCGGGGGCCAACGAGGTCGGCGGCCACCCCGAGGTCCTCGCCTCCGACGTCGACGCCTTCCACGCGTGGTGCGCCCGGCAGCAGGCCGAGTGGCCGACGTCGATGACGACGCTGACCACGCACGACACGAAGCGTTCCGAGGACACCCGGGCCCGTCTCATGGTCCTCGCCGAGGACGCCCGCGGCTGGGAGCAGTGGCTCGCCCACGCCCGCGAGCTCGCGGCGCAGTACCGCACCGAGCGCGTCGACGCCCCGACCGAGTACCTCGTGTGGCAGACGCTCGTCGGGACGTGGCCGGTCAGCGGGGCGCGCCTCGAGGAGTACCTCCTCAAGGCGGTGCGCGAGTCCAAGGTCCACACCGCCTGGGTCGACGGCGACGAGGACTACGAGTCGGAGGTCGTCGCGTTCGCGCGGGCCGTCGGGCGCGACCTCGCCGTGCACGAGCACCTCGACGCGTGGACCGGGCCGCACGAGGCCTCGGTGCGCGCGAACATCCTCGGGCAGAAGCTCGTCCAGCTGACGATGCCCGGTGTCCCGGACGTCTACCAGGGCTGCGAGATCGGGATGCTCGCGCTCGTCGACCCCGACAACCGTCGGCCCGTCGACTGGTCCGACCGCGCCGAGCGGCTCGCGCGGGTCGACGACGACGAGCCCTGCTTCGACCTCGACGACGACAAGATGCGCCTCACCGCGCTCGCGCTGCGGCTGCGGCGCGAGCACCCGGAGGCGTTCGTCGGGCCGGACGCCACGTACGAGCCGGTCGACACCGGCAGCGAGCACGCGCTGGCCTTCGCCCGCGGCGACGCCGACGGCGCCCGCGTGCTCGTCGTCGTCACCCGCGCCGCGGGCCGGCTCGCCGACGCCGGCGGGTTCGGCGACGCCGCGCTCGAGGTGCCGGCGGGGGAGTGGACCGAGGTGCTGTCGGGCCGTCCCGTGGCCGCCGGAGCCGCGCCGCTCGAGGGGCTGCTCGCCGACCGTCCGGTCGCCCTGCTCGTCCGGCAGGACCCGGAGGCCGAGGCCGATGACGCTGGCGTGGAGGACGCCGGCGCCGACGACGACACCGCGGAGGGACACCCGTCGTGAGCGAGCACGTCATCGAGGTGTGGGCGCCGAGCGCGACCCGCGTCGACATCGAGTGGTCCCCGGTCCCCGGGTCGGACGGTGTGCAGGAACCGACGAATGTGTCGAAAGATGCACACGCGGACGAGGGGTCCGGTGTGCAGGAATCGACACATTCGTCGGAAGACGCACGGGTGGAGGCCGAGCGGCGGCGGGAGCCGATGGAGGCCGCCGACGACGGGTGGTGGCGCTGGACGCCGCCGTCCGGCAGCGGCGAGCTCGACTACGCGTTCGTCCTCGACGGCGAGGAGCCCGCGCTCCCGGACCCGCGCAGCGCGTGGCAGCCCGAGAGCGTGCACGGCCGCAGCCGCACGGTCGACCCGGCGTCCTTCCCGTGGACCGACTCCGCCTGGCGCGGCCCGCGCGACGGTGCCGGCGTCCTCGGGGGCGTCGTCTACGAGCTGCACGTCGGCACCTTCACGGCCGAGGGCACCTTCGACGCCGCCGTGGACCGCCTCGACCACCTCGTCGCCCTCGGGGTCGACGTCGTCGAGGTGATGCCCGTCGCGGCCTTCCCGACCGACCGCGGCTGGGGCTACGACGGCGTCGGCCTCTACGCCGTCCAGGACGCGTACGGCGGCCCGCACGCCTTCGCGCGGTTCGTCGACGCCTGCCACGCGCGCGGCCTCGGGGTCTGCCTCGACGTCGTGCACAACCACCTCGGGGCGAGCGGCAACTACCTCGCGCGCTTCGGGCCGTACTTCACCGAGGCCCACCACACGCCGTGGGGCGCGGCGGTCAACCTCGACCACGAGGGCTCCGCGCAGGTCCGCCGCTTCCTCGTCGGCAACGCGCTGCGCTGGTTCCGCGACCTCCACGTCGACGCGCTGCGCCTCGACGCCGTCCACGAGCTCAAGGACGACTCGCCGCGGCACTACCTCGCCGAGCTCTCGGACGCCGTCGCCGCGCTCGCGGAGGAGCTCGGCCGCCCGCTCGAGCTCGTCGCCGAGTCCGACCTCAACGACACCTCGATGGTCAGGCCCACCGCCGACGGCGGGCGCGGGATGACGGCGCAGTGGGACGACGACGTCCACCACGCCCTCCACGTGGCGCTGACCGGCGAGACCCAGGGCTACTACGCCGACTTCGGCGGCACCCCGGGCAGTGGCGAGGAGGGCCCGCTCGCGGTGCTGGCCAAGGTGCTGACCCGCGGCTTCCTCCACGACGGGACCTTCTCGTCCTTCCGCGACCGCCCCTGGGGCGCTCCCGTCGACCGCGAGCACCTCGACGCCCGGCGCCTGCTCGGGTACCTGCAGACCCACGACCAGGTCGGCAACCGGGCCACGGGCGAACGCATCTCGGCTCTCGTGGCTGACCCCGCGCTGCAGGCGGCCGGCGCAGCCCTGTACCTTCTCGGCCCGACCACCCCGATGCTCTTCATGGGCGAGGAGTGGGCCGCCTCGACCCCGTGGCAGTTCTTCACGAGCTTCGCCGAGGACTGGCTCGCCGACGCCGTGCGCGAGGGGCGCCGGGCCGAGTTCGGCTCGCACGGCTGGTCGGCCGACGCCGTGCCCGACCCGCAGGACCCCGCGACCCGCGACCGGTCGGTCCTGCGCTGGAGCGAGCTCGATGACGCCGACCACGCGCGGATGCTGCGCTGGTACACCGACCTGACGACCCTGCGGCGGGGGCTGCTGCCGGCCGGCCCGACGCGGTTCGCCGACGTCGAGGTGTCCTTCGACGAGGACGCCCGCTGGCTCGTCCGCCGCCACGCCCCGGCCGGCGGCGACCCCTACGCGGTCGTGGTGACGCTCGGGGAGGACGGCGCCGACGTGCCGGTCGCCGGCGCCGCCGAGGTCCTGCTCGCCTGGGGCGACGGGGTCGAGGTGGACGCCGACCGGGTCGGGCATCGTTGCCGAAGCGTGTCCGTCGTGCGCGTGGAGCGGTCCTGACCCGCGGCTAGGGTGCCGCGGGGGCGGAGGGTCCGCCCGCGGGAGGAGCGCTCGGCGTGGGTGGTGCACGGCTGCTCCGCCGCCGGCTGGGCGCCCACCCGGTGGCCGTCGCCGCCATCACGGTCTCCGTGCTCGCCTCCCTCGTCGTCGTCACGGCCCTGCAGCTGCTCTCGGCCAGGATCACCGACGCGGGCGTGCGCTCGGCGCTCGACGTCCCGCCCGTCGACCGGTCGGTCGTCGTCACCGGGTCGCTCCGCCCGGGGGAGCTCGGCGCGACGGACGCCGCTGTCCGTGCGGCGCTCGCGCCGCTGGCCGGCGCGACCGTCACCCGGGTCGGCACCGCGACCTCGCGGGGCATCGCCGGGCGCGGCTCGGGCGACCGGGCCGCCCTCGCCGACGTCGAGGGGCTCCGGCAGGCCGCCGAGCTGACCGCGGGACGCTGGCCGCAGCGGCCCGCCACGTCGTCGGCCGCCCCCCGGCGGGTCGAGGTCGTGCTGCCCGACGCGGCCGCCACGGCCCTGGCCGTCGCGCCCGGGGGGAGCCTGGACCTGACCGACCTCGTCGACCCGCAGGCCCCGCGCGTGACGGCCGAGGTGGTCGGCACCTTCCGGCCGCGCGACGCCGAGGACGGGCTGTGGAGCGACCTGCCGCTGGCGCTCGACGGCGTCGTGGCGTCCGACTTCACGTCCTACGGGCCCTTCGTCGTCGCCCCGGGCACCTTCGACGGCTCCCTCGTCGGCACCTCGACCGTCACGTGGCGGGCGGTGCCCGACCTCGGCGACGTGCGGGCCGGAGGGCTCGCCGGGGCCGGCGCCCGGGCCGACGACGTCCTGACCCGGCTGCGCGCCCTCACCGGGCTGCCGACCGTCGCGGGGGTGCAGGCGAGCGCCGGGCCGGCCACGGTTGCGCTGCGCAGCCCGCGGGTGGCGAGCGACCTGCCCGCGCTCGTCGACGGCGCCACGGTCGTCGGCGACCGCGTGCGCGTCTCGCTGCTCACCCCGGCCGTGCTCCTCGTGCTCCTCGGCAGCGTCGCCCTCGTCGGCGCCGCCGCCCTGCTCGCCACGCTGCGCGACGGCGAGACCCGGCTGCTGCGGGTCCGGGGGGCCTCGACCCGGCGGCTCGCCGGGCTGGCGCTGGGTGATGCCGTCGTCGTCGCCGTGGTCGGCGTCCTCGGGGCAGTGCTCGTCGCCCCCGTGGTCACGCGCGCGGTCTCGGGCAGCGGGGCGTGGTGGTCGGCGACGGTGCTGCGCGACGCCACCCTCTGGCGGGCCCTCGTGCCGCTGGCCCTCCTCGCGGTGGCCGTGACGGTGGCCACGACGCTCTGGGTCGGCCGCTCCCGCGAGGACGCGCGCAGCCGTCGGTCCGGCCTGCGGCTCGCCGCGGGGTCGGGCCTCGATGTCGTCCTCGTCGTGCTCGGCGCGCTGGCGGCCGTCCAGCTGCGCCGCTACGACGCGGTGGGCCAGCGCAGCGTCGACCCCGTGACGACCATCGCTCCGGCCCTCGTCGTCGCCGGGCTCTCCGTCCTGGCCCTGCGGCTGCTCCCGCTCCTCGCCCGGGTCGTCGCGCGGTGGGGCGCCCGGCGCCCGGGGCTCGACGCCGCCTGGGGCGGATGGCAGTTCGCCCGTCGCGCGGCCACCCAGGGTGGCACTCTCCTCCTCGTCCTGCTGGCCGTCGCGATGGGCACGATCGCTCTCGGGCACTCGGCGACCGTCGGCCGCGCCGTGGCGGACCAGTCGGCGTTCGACACGGGCGCACCGCTGCGGGTCGTCCAGCAGGTCGCGGGCCCCTCCGCGGGCGCGACCGGCGCGCTCGTCGACCGCGCCGCGGGGGACCCGGGGCGCGTCACCCCGGTCTGGCGCACGTCCCTCGACCTCGGCAGCGTCGAGGGCGTCACCGTGCTCGGGATGGACGCCCGCTCCGCGGCCCGGGTCCTCCGGCCCCGGCCGGACACGCTCGACGCGCCGTGGGCGGAGGTCACCGCTCGCCTCCTCGCCGGGCGTGACCTCGGGGACGGCCTCGCCCTCCCCGGCTCGCCGCGCGAGGTCTCGGTCACGGCGAAGATCGTCGCCACCGGCAGCTCGAGCGCCGTCGGCCCCGAGGGGTTCGCGGCGTCCCTCGCCGTGCGGGACGCGCGCGGCATCGTCACGTCCGTCCCCCTCGGCGCCGTGGGCCCGGAGCAGCGCACCCTCACCGCGGACCTGTCCCGTCTCGGTCTCGTCGCTCCCGTGAGCGTCGTGGGCCTGTCGGTCCCGCTGCCCGACTTCGTCTACTTCTTCGTGCCGGAGCCGACCTTCGAGCTCGTGCTCACGTCGCTGGCGGCGGACGGCACCGACGTGCCGCTGGGTCGGGTGCTGGCGCCGCACTCCGACCGTGCCGGGCTCTGGCTCGCCGCCGCGCCCGGCCGGACGAGCGCCGTCCCCGCCGTCGTGACGCGCGAGGTGGCGGACGCGCTGCGGACCGGCCTCGGCGGGCGGGTGACGCTGCCCCTCGGCCTGCGCGAGCTGCCGGTCGAGGTGGTCGCCGTCGTCGACTCGCTCCCGACCGCGCAGCGGCCGGGGCGGGGCGTCCTCCTCGACCTGCCGACCGTCGAGGCGACCGCCGAGCGCGTCGGCGGTGGCTCGGACGTCCGCAGCCGGCTCGTGCTCGAGCCCCAGGAGTGGTGGGCCGCCCCGGCGGACCCAGTGCAGGTGGCCTCCGCCGTGCGCGCCGGGCTGCCCTACGGGACGAGCCTCGAGGTGGAGGACGAGCTGGCCGCGCAGCGCCTGCGCGATCCTGTCAACGCGGGGATGCGCTCGGCGATGCTCCTCGTCACCCTCGCCTCGGTCCTGCTGGCCGGGGTCGGCTTCGCGGCGAGCACCGCGGCGCTCGGGCGGGCCCGGCGGCACGAGAACGCCGTCCTCCTCGCACTCGGCTCACCGCCGGAGCGCATCCGGGCCGTGCTCGTCCTCGAGCGCGTCCTCGTCGTGGCCGTCACCGTCGTCGTGGGCCTCGTGCTGGGTGTCGTCGCGGCCGTCACCGTCGTGCCGCTGCTCGTCGGTGGCGACGGGCACCCGCAGGTGCCGCCGGTGCGCGTCGAGCTGCCGGCCGGCCTGCTCGCGGGGTACGTGCTCCTGCTCGTCCTCGCCCTCTCGGCGGTGGGCGCCGCCGTGCTGCGCAGCACCAGCCGCGACCTCGCGGGTGAGCTGCGGCGGGGGGAGTCGCCGTGAGCGGCCGCACGGCACCGGGCCGGCACGTCACCGCCCGGGGCGGCCGCGCCGAGGGTGTGGCGGCCCTCGGCGCCCGCGCGCTCGCGCTCCGGGCGCTGGCGACCTCGCGGGCCCCCGCCGTCGTCCTCGCGCTGCTGGCCGCACTCACGGCCGCCTACCTCGTCGCCACCCCCCGGGCCGTCTCGGTGGCCACGGACGACGCCGTGGGTGACACCGTCGCGGCCGCCCGGGCCCAGGCGCGGGAGGTCGGGGTGCGGGCCGCCGCCGCTCCCTCCTCCGACGTCCCGTCCCCCTCGGAGACACCCGGTGACGGTCCGGCGGCGCCCTTCACCGCGGTGGACGAGGCCGTCCGCAGCGTCCTCGGACCCACGGTCGGGCGCCTCCTCGCCGACCCCACGTGGGCGGCGCAGAGCGGCTCGACCACGCTGACCCGCACCGACGGGGCCACGCTGCGCCCCGACGGCTCGCGGGCCGTCGTCCGGGTGCAGAGCGGGCTCGACGCCCACGTCCGGTGGACCTCGGGTGCCGCCCCCGGCGCCCCGAGCGGTACGCGCTCCCTCGCGCCCGTCCTGCGCGGCCACGTGACGGCCGAGGTCCCGGTCGCGCTCGCCGACGCGACCGCCCGCTTCTGGGGTGTCCGCACCGGCGACCGGCTCGTCGTGCAGCCCGGAGACCGGTTGCTGCCCCTCGCCGTCGTCGTCACCGGCACCTTCGACCCCGTCGACCCGACCGACGGCTTCTGGCAGGCCGAGCCGCGGATGACCGGCCTCGCGCGGATCGAGACCCTGCAGGGCGGCGTCGTCACCGAGGGCGCCGTCGTCGCGGACGCCTCCTCCTACGGGGCGGTGTCCGACGGGATGGCCCGGCCCGTCCCCGGCGTGGTCCTCGCCGGCGACTCGACCGTGCTCGCGGCGTCGTGGCGCTACCCCCTCGACGCCGCCCGGCTGCGCGCCGCCGACGTCGCCCCGCTGCGTGACGCCCTCGTCCGCCTCGACACCGACTCCCGCCTCGACCGCCCGGGCCTCTCGCCCCTCGAGGTCTCCACCGGGCTCGCCTCCGTGCTCGACGACTACGAGGCCTCGGTCCGGGCGACCGACGTGATGACGACCTTCGCCACGGCGGGCCTCACCGCGCTGGCCGTGCTCGTCCTCGCGCTCACCGCGGTCGTCGCCGTGGCACGGCGCGGACCCGAGGTCGCCCTCGTGCGGGCGCGTGGGGGGACCGTGGGCCAGGTGGTCGGACAGGTCGTCGCGGGCAGCGCCCTGCCCGCGCTCGTCGCCGCCGGGCTCGGGGCCGTCCTCGCGGTGCTCCTCGTCCCCGGGCGGCTCGGCGCCGGCTCGTGGCTCGAGGTGGTCGCCGTCTCGCTCGTCCCCGTGCTCGCCGGGTCGGTGGCGGTCCTCCTGCGGGTCGGCGCCGTCGAGCGCGACGACTCGTCCGAGGAGTCGGTCCGCCGGCGACGGCTCGTGCGCGCGGCCCGGCGGGTGGTCGCCGAGCTCGCGGTCCTGGCCCTCGCGCTGGCCGCCGTCGCGACGGTCCGCCGTCGGGGCGCGGAGATCGCGGCGGGGACGACCGACTGGTGGGCCGCGCTCGCCCCCGACCTCGCCGCCGCGGTCGCCGCGCTCCTCGTCCTCCGCCTGCTGCCCGCCCCGCTGCGCGCGCTTGCCCGGTTCGCCTCACGCAGAAGGGGACTCGTGACGTTCGTCGGGCTCGCGCGGGCGGCGCGCACCGGGGCCAGTGCCACGCTGCCCGTCCTCGCGGTCGTCGTCGGCGCGGCGATGCTCGCCCTGCTGGCGTCGCTCACCCTCGCGGTGCAGGACCAGCGCGAGGTCTCCGCCCAGCGGCAGGTGGGGGCGGACGTGCGGGTCGACGCGGTCCGGGTCGGCGACGACGACGTGCGGGCGCTCGCCGCGCGTCCGGGGGTCCGGGGTGTCGTGGCGGCCTACGTCGCGGACGCCACCGTCTCGTCCGGGAGCCGGGCCACGCCGGTCGTCCTCGTGGCCACCGACCCGGGCGCCTACGCCGACCTCGTCGCCGGCACGCCGCTGGCCGTGCAGGGCCCGCCCGCAGCGTCCGGTCAGGGGCTCGTCGCCGTGGTGGGCCCCGGGGTCGACGCCGGCGACGGTGCCGAGGTGGTGGTGCGCGGCGAGCGGATCCCGTTGGGTCGCACCGTGGTCGACCCTGGCCTGGTCCGCCTCGAGGCCGGTCGTCAGGTCCCGGCGGTGCTCGTGCCGCTCGACCGGCTGACCGCCCTGGCGCCGGCGGCGACCCCGCAGACCGCCTTCGTCGCGGCCGACGCGCCCGCCGCACGAGCCTTGACCGGCCTGCGCGACCCCGGGGCGGCGACCCCGAGCGGCCGGGTCGGTTCCGTCGACTCGGTCCTCGCCGCGCAGGACCGCGTCGCCGACCGCGCGCTCTCCCGGCTCGTGGCGCTCACCTACTCCGTGGGTGCCGTCCTCGCGGGGGTCCTCACGTTGCTCGCCCTCGCGCTCCTCCTCGTCGCCACGCGTCCCGACCGCGCGGCCCTCGTCGTCCGGCTGCGGACGATGGGCCTGCCGCACGGGCTCGAGCGGCGCCTGGCCTGGACCGAGGTCCTCCCGGTCGTCGCCGTCGCGGCCCTGGCGGGGGCGGCCGCCGGCGCCCTCGCGCCCGCCCTCGTGGGTCCGGCGGTCGACCTCGCGCCGTTCACGGGCTCCGCGCCGTTCCCGCCGGTCGACCCCAGCCTCCCGGCCGCCGCGGGCGCCGCGCTGCTCGTCCTCGTCCTGGGGGCGCTCGCCCTCGTCCTCGACGCCGCGGCGGCCCGCCGCGGCCACCTCGCCGACCACCTGCGCACGGGAGACACGGCATGACCACGACCACCACGCCCCGCCGCCGCCGCGACTCCGGCCGCCCGGACGGCCCGGACATCCTCTGCGAGAACCTCGTCCGCATCTACCGGGCCGAGGGCATCGAGGTCGTCGCCCTGCAGGGCCTCGACCTGCGGGTGACCCGGGGCGAGCTCGTCGCCCTCGTCGGCGCGTCGGGGTCGGGCAAGTCGACCCTGCTCGGCATCCTCTCGGGGCTGGACCGGCCGAGTGCCGGCGTGGCCCGGGTCGCGGGGCACGACCTCGGTGCGATGCAGCGGCGCGAGCGGCTGGAGTACCGGCGGCGGACGGTCGGCTTCCTCTTCCAGCAGGCCGCCGCCAACCTGCTGCCCTACCTGAGCGCCGCCGAGAACGTCGAGCTGCCGATGATGCTCGCCGGCGTCCGGTCGGGGGAGCGCGCCCGCCGGGCCCGCGAGACCCTCGGCGTCCTCGGCATCCCCGAGTGCGCCGACCGGCGGCCCGGTGAGCTGTCGGGCGGCCAGCAGCAGCGGGTCGCGCTCGGGGTGGCCGTCGCCAACCGGCCGAGCGTCCTGCTCGCCGACGAGCCCACCGGCGAGCTCGACACCCGCAGCAGCGACGAGGTCTTCGAGGCCATCCGCCGCGCCAACACCGAGCTCGGGACGACCACCCTCGTCGTCACCCACGACGCGCACGTCAGCGAGCAGGTGTCTCGCACCGTCGGCATCCGCGACGGCCGCACGGCCACGGAGGTGCTGCGGCGCGACGCCGTCGGCGCGGACGGCGAGACCGGCCGGGTCGTCGAGGAGTTCGCGGTGCTCGACCGCGCGGGGCGCCTGCAGCTGCCCGCCGCCTTCACCGGCGCCCTCGGGATGCGTGACCGCGTGCGGCTCGGGCTCGAGCCGGACCACATCGCGGTGCGACCGACCAGCGACGACGAGGAGCAGGCATGACCGGGGAGCCGCTGCGGGTGCGCGAGGTGCACCGCACGTTCGGGTCGGGGGAGACGGCCGTCCACGCGCTGCGCGGGGTCTCGCTCGACGTCGCGCCCGGTGAGCTCGTGGCGCTGCGGGGCCGATCGGGCTCGGGCAAGACGAGCCTGCTCAACGTCATCGGCGGGCTCGACCGGCCGGACGCCGGCACGGTGCACCTCGGCGACCTCGAGGTGACGACGATGACCGACGCCGACCTCCTCGCGCTGCGCCGCGGGCCCGTGTCGTACGTGTTCCAGTCCTTCGGCCTCGTGCCGGTGCTCACCGCCCGCGAGAACGTCGGCGTCCCCCTGCGGCTGCGCGCGGTCGACCCCGCCGAGCGCGAGCGCCGCGTCACCGAGGCGCTCGAGCACGTCGGCCTCGGCGGGCACACCGAGCACCGCCCGGACGAGCTGTCCGGCGGCCAGCAGCAGCGCGTCGGCCTCGCGCGGGCGCTCGTGGCGGAGCCCGGGCTGCTCCTCGCCGACGAGCCGACCGGTCAGCTCGACTCCGAGACCGGTCGCGACATCATGCGGCTCATCGCGCGCCTCGCGAAGGAGCGGACGATGACGACGCTGGTGACGACGCACGACCCCGCCCTGCTCGCCGTGGCCGACCGCGTGGTCGAGATCGCCGACGGCCACCTCGTCGACGCCGGCTGAGCGGGTGGAGGTGAAACCCGACCACGACAGGGTCGGACATCACCTCGACGCGCCGGCACCTCCCGACTGATTGCGACTTCCGCCGCTCGACACGCCGTCCGACGGTGTGTCGAGCGGCGGAAGTCGCAAGAAGTGCGGGGAAGGAGGGGTCACTCGGGGACGCGGACCATGCCCTCTTGGGCGACGGTCGCGACGAGCGTGCCGTCCGCGGAGAACATCCGGCCGATGCCGAGGCCGCGGCCGCCCTGCGCCGACGGCGACTCCTGCGAGTAGAGCACCCACTCGTCGGCGCGTGCCGGACGGTGGAACCACATCGCGTGGTCGAGGCTGGCCATCTTCAGGCCCCGGGTCGTCCACGGCAGGCCGTGCCGGCGCAGGACCGGCTCGAGCAGGCTGTAGTCGGACGCGTAGGCGAGGACGGCGTCGTGGACGAGCGGGTCGTCGGGCAGGCGGCCGACCGCGCGCATCCACACGTGCTGCTCGGCGACCTGCTCGGCCGGCGGCCCGGCGAACAGGTTGCCCTCGACGTGGCGCAGCTCGATGGCGCGACGCGAGATGTGCTGTGCGCGAGGGTCGTCCAGCCCGGCGAAGAGCTCGGCGAGGGACGGGACCGATTCGGGGTCGGGCACCTGCGGGGCGGTGTCCTGGTGGTCCAGGCCGCCGTCGGGGGCCTGCCACGAGGTGCTCATCGAGAGGATGGGGTGCCCGTGCTGGACGGCGTGCACGCGCCGCGTCGAGAACGAGCGGCCGTCGCGCATCCGCTCGACGCTGAAGGTGATCGGCTGCGTGTCGTCGCCGGGGCGCATGAAGTAGGCGTGGAGCGAGTGCAGCCGCCGCGGCACGTCACCGACGCCGGCGACGGTGCGCCCGGACGCGACGACGCCCTGCGCGAGGACCTGGCCGCCGAACACGCGGCCGTGCGGCTGCTTCTGGCTCGAGCCGCGGAAGAGGGTGACGTCCTCGGCGAAGGTGTCGGGCAGCTCGACGCCGGGCGCCGCCGCGAGGCTGCGCGGCTGCACGCTCACCTGCGCCGAGCCGAGCTCCTCGAGGTCGAGGGTCTGGAGGAGGTCGACGAGCGGGTCCGGGTGCGGGTCGGTCACGGGGAAACGATAGCCAGCGCGCGTCAGGCGACGAGCGGGCGGCCGGGGCGCGCCCGCCCGGTGCGACCGCACCGCACCCGCTCCGCGGCGCGCCCGAGGCGGACGGCCGCCTCGGCCATCGTCTCCGGCGGCAGCACGTGCGGCAGGCGCAGCCAGCGGTCGAGGCCTCCGTCGAGCGCGAAGCGCGGGCCGGCGGCGACGAGCAGGCCCTCGTCCTCGGCGGCGGCCGCCAGGCTGCTCGAGGGCAGGTCGGCCGGCAGCTCGCACCAGAGCGAGAGGCCGCCGCGCGGCACCCGGAAGGACGCCTCGGGCAGGTGCGCGCGCAACCCCGCGGCCAGGGCGTCGCGCGCGGCGACGATCGCGTCGCGGCGCTCGGTGGTGACACCGGGGGAGCGGCGCATCAGCTCGACGAGGACGAGCTGCTCGAGGACCGGGGCGCCGAGGTCGCTCGTGACCCGGGCCTCGACGAGCGACCGCAGCGCGCCGCGGGGGGCGCGGACCCATCCCGTGCGCAGGCCGCCCCAGTGTGACTTCGAGGAGCTGCCGATGCTCACCGCGGTCGGCGCGTGGGCCGCGAAGGGCAGTGGCATCGCCCCGCCCTCGAGGTCGATCTCGACGATCGTCTCGTCGACGACCGGCACCGTGCCGGCCGCGGCGAGGGCGCGACCCAGCCGGCCGCGGTCCTCGTCGTCGAGCAGGGCGCCGGTCGGGTTGTGGAAGTCCGGGATGAGGACGGCGGCCCGCGCCCCGGCCGTCGCGACCGCGCGCACCGCCTCGTCGACGTCCCAGCCGGTCGGGTCGACCGGCAGCCCGCGCAGCCGCGCGCCGGCGCCGCGCAGGGCGTCGAGGGTGTTCGGGTAGCTCGGGTCCTCGACGACGACGCGCTCGCCCGGCTGCAGGAGCGCGCGGACGACGACGGCGAGCCCGGCGACGGCCCCGGAGGTGACGAGCACGTCGTCGGGGCTCGTCGGCAGGCCGCGGGCGGTGTAGCGGTCGGCGACCGCCTCGCGCAGCTCGGGGACGCCGTAGGTGAGGTAGCCGGCGCCGCACAGGTAGGAGGGCAGGCGCTCGAGCGCCCGCTCGTAGGCCTCGAGCACCCCGGCGGGCGCGCGGGTGGCGGCGCAGGTGAGGTCGAGGACGTCGTCGGCGACGTCGGCCGGGAACAGGCCCCCGGTGCCACGTCGGCGGGCGCCGTCGGGGAGGGTCGCGACCGAGCCGGAGCCCTGCCGCGAGGTGAGGTAGCCGAGCTCGCGCAGCACGTCGTAGGCGCGCGTCACCGTCGTGCGGCTCACCCCGAGGTGGGTCGTGAGGTCGCGCTCGCTCGGCAGCCGGGTCCCGACGGCGATCCGGCCGTCGGCGACGGCGAGGCGCAGTGCGTCGGCGAGGCCGCGGTACGCGGGGCGGGTGGCCCCGAGATCGCCGACGAGCCGGGCGGTGCGCGCGGCGCTGACGCTGGGGACGGTGCTCACGTGGCCACTGTCGCACGATTGGCCCTCGATTCACAGGCCAATCCCGCGGCAGGATGGGCGGCATGTCACCGCTCCAGCTGGCCCGCCGCGGGATGACCCGCCGGGTCCCCCTCGTCCCGATGACCCCGCTCGAGCAGCTGCGGGCCGGGCGGCTGCCGCACCGGCTCGCGCAGCTGTTCGTCGGGCTCGGGCTGTTCGGCGTGACGATGGGGCTGATGCTGCGCGCCGGACTCGGGGTCGAGCCGTGGGGCGTCCTCACGACGGGGCTCATCCGCTACGTGCCGATCACCTACGGCGAGATGGTCATCGCCACCTCGTTCGTCGTGCTCCTGCTCTGGCTGCCGCTGCGCCAGTGGCCGGGTGTCGGGACGGTGGCCAACGCGGTCGTCATCGGCCTCGCGACGGACGCCACGCTCGCCGTCGTCCCGCCGGTCGAGGGCCTCGGCTGGCGCGTCCTCGTCATGCTGCTCGGCGTCGTCGGCAACGGCGTGGCCGGCGCGATGTACATCGGCAGCCAGCTCGGGCCGGGGCCGCGCGACGGGCTGATGACCGGCCTGACCCGCCGCACCGGCCGCTCGGTGCGCCTCGTGCGGACCTCGCTCGAGGTGACCGTCGTCGTCCTCGGCTGGCTGCTCGGCGGGGTGGTGGGCCTCGGGACGCTCGTCTACGCGCTGCTCATCGGGCCGGTCGTCCAGCTCTTCCTGCCGTTGCTCACGGTGCGGGTCGACCCGCCGCCCACGCGCGGTACGCGCTGACGAGGGAGCGGGTGAAGGCGCCCGCGTCGTGCGGGCGCAGGGTGAGCGAGCCGCCGGCGGCGAGCGGGACCTCGACCACCCCCCGTCGGCCGGGCGGCGCGTCCGGCAGGGTGGCCGTTCCGTCGGCGAGCTCCGCGAAGCCGAAGGTCACCTCGTCGACGACGAGCCGGTCCGCGCCGACCGCCAGGCCGGACGGCTGTGGCCAGTCGCCCCACGCGCCGTCGCCGAGGACGAGCCAGGCCGGGACGGCGGCGAGGGCGAGGACGGCGACGAGCCAGTCGAGCGGGCCGTCCGGGGTGAGGTCGAGCCCGCCGTCGCGGCTGCGCAGCAGCGCTCCGGCGGCGAGGACGGACAGGGCGAGGACGAACACGAGCACCGTCAGCGACCGGCGCGCGTGCTCCTCGACGTAGGTGTAGGCGGGGTGGGCCATGGCCCCATCCTCACCCGGGGACGACAGGTCAGCCGACCCGGGCGTCGGGCTCGCGCCGCCAGGACCAGACGGCCGCCGCCCAGGCCGTGAGCAGCAGGACGACAGAGGCGCCGAGCGCCCAGCGCAGCGCGGTACCGGGGTCCTCGGTGCGGCCCACCGCGACCTGGTAGGTCGTCATGAGCGCGGCCGCGCCGATGGCCGCACCGATCCGCTGGCCGGTCTGGAGGGCCCCGCCCGCGGCACCACCCATCGACGGCGGGACCTCGGCGAGCGAGAGCGTGATGTTCGGCGAGACGACGGCGCCTCCGCCGAGGCCGGCGACGAGCAGGGGGAGGGCGAGCAGCCACCACGGCAGGTCGCGGTCGGCCGCCGGGACGACGGCCGCGAGGGCGACGAGGCCGACCATCATCACGGCGAGCGCGACGACCGTCAGCGGGCGGCCGACGCGGCTGACCGCCCGGCCGGCCAACGGGCTCGCGACGGCCGACCCGACGGCGAAGGGCGTGAGGAGGAGCCCGGCGTGCAACGGCGTGAACCCGAGCCCGTCCTGGAGGAACACGCTGAGCACGAGGAAGATCCCGGTGAACCCGGTGAAGTAGAGGCTGCCGATGACGATGCCGCTGGCGTAGCCGGGCGTCTCGCGCAGCAGGCCGAGGTCGAGCAGCGGCGCACCCCCGTCGCGCACGACGCGCCGCTCGTGGCGGACGAAGGCGGCGCCGGCCAGCGGCACGAGGGCGAGGAGCAGGAGCGGCCAGCGGCTGCCGGACTCGAGGCTGACGATCGGGTAGAGGAGCGCGAGGACCGTCACCCCGAGGAGTGCGGCGCCGGGGAGGTCGAGGTGGGTGTCACCGGTCGTGTCGTCGGTGCGGCCGGGGACGAGCCGGGCGATGCCCACGAGGAGCACGAGGCCGATCGGCACGTTGACGAGGAAGATCCAGCGCCAGCCGCTCTCCTCGCCGAACGCGGCGATGAGCAGCCCGCCCAGCACCGGCCCGACGGCCGACGACACCGAGACGGTGAACCCGAACAGCCCGAAGGCGGTCCCGCGCTCGCGCCCCTGGAACAGCGACTGGATGAGCCCCGAGCTCTGCGGCGTGAGGATGCCGGCGGCGAACCCCTGGACGAGGCGCGCCGCGACGAGGACGCCGATGTTCGGCGCGAACCCCGCGGCCGCGCTCGCGACGACGAAGCCGCCGAGGCCGAGCAGCATGATCGCCCGGCGGCCGTGCGCGTCACCGAGGCGCCCGCCGATGACGAGCATCAGCCCGAGGGCGAGGGCGTAGCCGGACACGACCCACTGGACGCCGCCCGCCGAGGTGTCGAGCCCGGTCCGGATGGAGGGGATGGCGACGTTCACGATCGTCACGTCGAGCAGCACCATGAACCCGACGACGAGGGTGACGCCGAGGATGCGCCAGCGCCGGGGGTCGGGCGCGTCGTCGCGGGTGGTCTCGGCGCGTTCCTCGGTCTCCTGGCTCACCGCTCCACGCTAGGGGCCGTCGGGGCCGGTGACGCCGTCGGGTGCGCGGCGAGCGGATGGAGCGCGAAGGTCACTGGAGGTATTGACAACAGGCTGTCAAAAATGCAGGATGCTGTCATGACTTCCACCACCGTGCACCTCGCCGTCCTCGACACCATGGCGGACTGGGAGGTCGGCCACCTCGCCGCGCACCTGCGCCACCTCGGCGGGCAGAGCCCCGTCGGCGGCCTCACCCTCGCGACCGTCGCCGCCCGGCCGGGCCCGGTGCGCACGATGGGCGGCCTCACGGTGCTGCCCGACCTCGTGCTCGCCGACCTCGACCCCGCCGACTCCGCGATGCTCGTCCTGCCCGGGGGCCGGACCTGGACGGATCCCCAGGTCGCCGGCCCGTTCGTCGACGCGGCCCGCGCGCACCTCGCGGCCGGGGTGCCCGTCGCGGCCGTCTGCGGCGCCACGTGGGCGCTCGCCGCGGCGGGGCTGCTCGACGACGTGCGCCACACGAGCAACGACCCCGGCTTCCTCGCCTCCAGCGGGTACGCGGGCGGCGAGCGCTACGTGCACGAGCCCGCGGTCGTCGACGGCGACGTCGTCACGGCGACGGGCATCGACCCGGTGCACTTCGCGATGGCGGTCTTCCGGCGGCTCGGGGCCCACCCCGCGGAGCGGATCGACTCCTACGGGCGGCTGTACGCCGACCACGACCCGGCGGGGTACTTCGAGCTGGAGAGCGCGTGAGCGGCCGGCGCGCGGAGCCGACCCCCGAGCAGACCCTGCTGGCCGACAGCGCGCTCGCGGTCTTCCGGCTCAACGGCCAGTTCCTCGCCCTCGCCGAGGAGCTGGCCCGACCGGCCGGCCTCACCGCGGCGTGGTGGCAGGTGCTCGGCGCCGTGCTGCCGACACCCCTGCCGGTCAGCGGGATCGCGCGCGAGATGGGCCTGACCCGGCAGAGTGTCCAGCGCATCGCCGACCTGCTCGTCGAGCGTGGCTTCGCCGCCTACCGCGACAACCCGGCGCACCGCCGGGCCAAGCTCGTCGAGGTGACCCCGGCGGGCCTGGCGGCCGTCCGCGACATCGCGCCCCAGCAGCGCGCCGCGGCCCGGCGGCTCGTCGACGAGCTGGGGGAGCGGCGCGCACGGGAGGTGCGGGATGCGCTCCAGGAGCTCGTGGCCGCGATGGAACGCCTCGGCGACGGGGTGTGACCGACGCGGGGTCCGGGCATCGGGGGGACCCGTGCGGGTGGCGCCTCAGCCGTCGACGGCGAGGACGAGCGGCAGCACCGCCGGAGCCCCGGCCTGCCGCAGCGCCCGCCCGGCGACGGTGAGGCTCCAGCGCGAGGAGACGACGTCGTCGACGAGGAGCACCGGCCCCGGGCAGTCGGCCAGCTGCGCCGCGAGGTCCGGGCCGACGACGACGCGGTCCCAGACGCCGGCCAGGCGGTAGGCGCTGTTGCCGCCCATCTCGCCGGTCGGCCCGCCGTGGGCGAGGTCGAGGGTGCCGAGGTCGCGCAGGCGCCCCATCTGCGCCAGCCCGGCCGCGAGCGACCGGACGAGCTGCGGGTGCGAGCGCGAGGGCATCGCGACCACGGCCACCGGGCGCTGCGCCCAGCCCCACTCGGCGAGGACCGGGACGCAGGCCCGCAGGAGCTCGGGGGAGGCGGGGGCGTCCTCGCGGAGCACCTCGCGCAGCCGCTGCCCCCATCCGAGGTCGGACAGGCGGGCGAGCGCGCGGCCGGGCTCGAGCTGCTCGTCGGCGGCGATCCGGCCCTTGACCGGCACGCCGAGGCGGTCCATCCCCGAGGGCCACTGGGCGCGCGGGTCGATGACGGTGCCGACCTTCTGGAGGCGCTCGCGGGCGGCACCGACGACGGTGTCGGGGACGTCGGTCGGGTACCAGGGCCCGGCGCAGCCGTCGCAGCGGCCGCAGGGGACGGCGCTGTCGTCGTCGAGGCACTCCTGGAGGAAGGCCATCCGGCACGCGTCGGTGCGCTCGTAGTCGACCATCAGCTGCTGCTCGTCCTGCCGGGCCACGGCGACCCGGTCGTAGCGCTCCGCGTCGTAGGTCCACGGGACGCCCGTCGAGACCCAGCCGCCGGAGACGCGCTGCACGGCGCCGTCCACGTCGAGGACCTTGAGCAGCAGCTCGAGGCGGGTGCGGCGGACGTCGACGATCGTCTCGAGGGCGGCGGTCGAGAGGGGGCGCCCGGCCTCGGCGAGCGCGGTGAGCACGGCGGCGGCCTGCTCCTCGCGCGGCATCGAGACGCTCGCGAAGTAGCGCCAGATGTCGCGGTCCTCGGGGCCGGGGAGGAGGAGGACGTCGGCGCGGTCGGTGGCGCGCCCGGCGCGACCGACCTGCTGGTAGTAGGCGACCGGGCTGCTCGGCGCGCCGAGGTGCACGACGAAGCCGAGGTCGGGCTTGTCGAAGCCCATCCCCAGCGCGGAGGTGGCGACGAGGGCCTTGACCTCGTTGTGCCGCAACGCCTCCTCGAGGCGCTCGCGGTCGGCCGGGTCGGTGCGGCCGGTGTACGGCGCGACGGCGTGACCGGCCTCGCGCAGGGACGCCGCGACGTCCTCGGCCGCCGAGACGGTCAGCGCGTAGACGATGCCCGAGCCGGGCAGCTCGCCGAGGTGTGCCAGCAGCCAGCCGAGCCGCTGCTCGGGGGACATCGAGCGGAGCACGCCGAGCCGCAGTGAGTCGCGGGCCAGGCCGCCGCGCACCGTGAGCACCGGCCGGCCGCCGGTGGACAGCTGCTCCTCGACGTCGTGGACGACACGGGCGTTGGCCGTCGCGGTCGTCGCGAGCACCGGGACGTCGGCGGGCAGGCCGTCGAGGAGGTCGCGGATGCGCCGGTAGTCGGGGCGGAAGTCGTGCCCCCAGTCGCTGACGCAGTGCGCCTCGTCGACGACGAGCAGGCCGCAGCGCCGGGCGAGGTCGGGCAGCTGCTCGTCGCGGAAGCGCGGGTTGTTGAGGCGCTCGGGGCTGACGAGGAGGACGTCGACGGCGTCCTCGGCGAGGGCGGCGCGCACCTCGTCCCAGTCCTGCGCGTTGGCCGAGTTCATCGTCACGGCGCGGATGCCGGCGCGGCCGGCGGCGGCGATCTGGTCGCGCATCAGCGCGAGGAGCGGGCTGATGATGACCGTCGGTCCGGCACCCTCGGCCCGGCGCAGTGCCGTGGCGACGAAGTAGACGGCCGACTTGCCCCATCCGGTGCGCTGGACGACGAGGACGCGCGAGCGGTGCTCGACGAGTGCCGAGACGGCCTCGAGCTGGCCGTCGCGGAAGTCGACGTCGTCGCGGCCGACGAGCCGCCGCAGCGCCGTGCGGGCGCGGTCGGCGACCTCGGGGGACGGGGGAGCGAGGACCTGGGCCGGTGTCGTCATGGTCCGTCCACCGTACGCACCCCGGCCGACACCGGGTCGCCCGCCGTCCACAGGCCGGCGTGCGAACGACGGCGCACCGGGACGACCCGGCCTCGCTGGGGAAGGGTGCGCTTCGCGGGGGTACCGAACTCGGGTGGAGCGCGGCCGTATCGGGTCACCCGATACGCGTGGGGCGAGTGGGGATCGGCGTGGCGGCGGCGCTCGTGCGGGCGGGCTTGACCCGGGAAGGGTGCGCTTCGCGGGGGTACCGAACTCGGGTGGAGCGCGGCCGTATCGGGTCACCCGATACGCGTGGGGGGTGAGGGGTTGGGGGGCGGGGTGCGGGTGGGGCGGCGGTCAGTGCCAGCCGAGGTCGTCGACGCCGCCGGGCACGTCGCTGTCGGGCGCGTAGGGGGTGCGTGAGAAGCGGAACGACGCGAGGTCGAGGTGCGAGACGGTGCCGTCCGCGCGGCGCACGACCCGCAGCGGCTCACCGGTGTGGTACCCGTCGAGCCCGACCCAGGCGTCGGCCCCGACCGGCGCGAAGCGTGACCCGCGGCCCTGCCCGGGCTCGCCGAGGACGAGGTGCTCGCCGACGACCTTCGCCGTCGTCGTCGACGCGCCCCAGTGCCACGTCCCGACGAGCTCGAGCAGCGCCGGGTCCCCGTCGGCCGACCAGGGCTCGACGGACGGCGGCTCCTCGGTGCGCAGCACCTCGAGCAGGTCGTCGCCGAGGCCCTTGAGCGCCGGGGACGCGGTGGTGTTGGTCAGCGTGACGACGCCGTCGCCGCCGTCGAGCCGCACCCGCAGCCCCGCGAGGAAGCCCGGCATCGAGCCACCGTGGCCGGCGTACCGGACGCCGTCGACGTTCCAGACCTGCCAGCCGAGCCCGTGCGCGCCGGTCCACGGCTGCCCCGGCTCGTCGACGACGTGGTGCGGCTCGCACATCTCGGCGAGGGTGTCGGCGGAGAGCAGACCCGCGGTGTCGCCGCCGAGGAACGTGGCCCAGCGGGCGAGGTCCTCGACCGTCGTCCACAGCTGGCCGGCGGGAGCCATCGCCCCGCCGTCGTGCTCGGGCTCGCGCAGGAGGACGTCGGCGAAGGGGTGGACGGCCAGCCCCTGCGCGGCGCGGCCGTCCGGCCGGGTCGTCGTCCGGGTCATCCCGAGCGGCTCGAGGAGCTCGGCGCGCACGACCTCGGCCCAGCCGGTGCCGTGGGCCACCTCGAGCAGGCGGCCGAGCGCGCCGTAGCCGACGTTGGAGTAGTGGAAGCGGCGGCCGGCCCGGAAGCGCTGCCCGGCACCGGCACCCACGAGGTGGTCCCAGTCGCCCCCGGGCGTCCGCTCCCACCAGGGGCCGTCGGTCTCCGCCTGGGTGCCGGCCGCGTGCGTCAGCAGCTGCTCGACGGTGACCCCGCCGAGGGCCGAGCCGGGCACGTGCTGCTCGAAGTGGTCGGTGAGGTCCAGGCGCCCCGCGTCGCGCAGCCGCAGCACGCAGACGGCGACGAAGGTCTTGGTGATCGAGCCCATCCGGTACTGCGTGTCGGCGTCGGCCGGCTCGCCGTCCGCCCGGCCGTCGAGCGTGCCGACGGCACCGCTCCAGGCGAGCCCTCCGTCGCGGACCAGCCCGGCCACGACCGAGGGCAGCCGTCCCTCGCGCTGGGCGGTCGCGAGGCGGTGGTCGAGCAGGGCGGCGGTGCGGGGGAGGACGGTCACCCGGCCACCCTAGGACCGCGCTCCCGGGCGGTGGCTGCGAGGATGGCCCGCATGGCCGACCGCTACGTCGTCGAGGTCCCGCTGCGCTGGTCCGACATGGACGCCTACGGGCACGTCAACAACGTCCAGTACCTCCGCCTGCTCGAGGACGCCCGCGTCATCGGCTTCCGCGAGTGGTTCCCGGACCGGCCGACGCTGCTCGACGAGGGGATCGTCGTCTCCCGGCACGCCATCGAGTACCGCGCCCCGCTGACCTACCGGCCCGAGCCCGTCGAGGTCGACATGTGGGTGACCCGCGTCCACGGCGCCGGGTTCGACCTCGGGTACGTCGTGCGCGACCCCGCGTCGGTCGGCGAGGCCGTCTACGCCGTCGCCGAGACTGGTCTCGTCCTCTACGACTTCGCGACCGCCCGCCCGCGCCGGCTCCAAGCCGCGGCCCGCGAGGCGCTCGCCGGGCACGTCGGCGAGCCCGTGGCCTTCCGGTGGGGTGGCCGATGAGCGACGTGCTCCACCTCGTCGACGTCGCCGCGCTCGGCGACCTCGGGCGCTTCGCCGGCCGGGCGCGCTCGCTCGACGAGCAGGGCGCCATGCGGCTGCAGGCCTCCGGCGACGTCCTCGCCGCGTGGGTCGGCGTGCTGCCGGGCAGCGGCATCCTCTCCGAGGGCGCCGTGCTCGGGCTGCGGACCTTCGCCCTCGCCGAGCCCGCCACGTGCGACGCCGTCGTCCCGCTCGGGGCGGTGACCGACCGGACCTCGAGGCCCGGCCGCGACGCGACCTTCCCGCTGCCCCCGACGCGAGCGCTCGCCGCCTGGTCGGCCGTCACCCCGCCGCGCTCCGGCTGGGAGCCCGCCGGCGAGCTGCCGGCCGACACCCTCGCCGAGGCCGCCCGCAGCGGTCTCGTCGAGGTCGGGGCGGCCGTCCGCGAGCGCGGGGCGGCCGCCGGCTTCGTGCGCGACCGCGTGTGGGGGCGTGACGTCGAGGGTGTGCGCGCGGGCGGTGCCTTCGCCGCGTTCTCGCTGGGCTTCCTCGCGCCCGGGTCGAGCGTGCGCGTGCTGCGCGCGAACCGGTGGACCCGGCTCAGCTGCGCCGGCGGTCACGTCCTGATGCGCTGACCCGTCGGGTAGACCACCGCGGCGACGACCGCCAGCCCGAGGAAGATCGCCCCGAAGAGCGCGTTGTCCTCGCCGGGGTCGTGCGCCGCGGCGAACGCGGCGGTCGCGCCCGCGATGCCGAGCACGCTGCCGAGGACGTCGGACAGCTGGATGGACGACGAGGTCTCGCCGTGCGCCTCGACCGGGCTCAGCTCGAGCGCGAGGATGGTCGTCGTCGTGACGCCGGTGCCCATCGCGAAGCCGGCGAGCAGCAGCGCGAAGACACTGAGCCACGCCGGCAGGTTGACCCACGCGACGAGCGAGAGCCAGCCGAGCCCGACGGCGAGCACGAGCCCTCCCACCTCGATGAGCCGGTGGCGCGGCAGGTGCAGCGCGTCGTGGCCCTGGTAGAGCGCGCCGAGCGCCCAGCCGACGGCGCCCACCGCGAGGGCGAGCCCGGCCACCTGGAGGCTGGCGCCGCGCTGGCCGGCGAGGAAGAGCGGGACGTAGGTGATGCCGCCGTAGAACGCGGCGCAGAGCAGCGCCCGCGCGAGGACGACGCTCGGGACGCCGTGGCGCATGACGAAGGTGCCGGTCGGCAGCAGGCGCGGCGCGACGACGACGACGCCGACGAGCCCGACGACGGCGACCACCGTCTTCCACGACCACGTGAAGACGAGCTCGTGCGTGCCGACCTGGAGCGCGCCGGCGGCCACGGCGACGGCGAGGCCGGCCCAGGCGGTGCGGACGTGCGTGCCGTGGTCGCGGTTGGACACCGCCTCCTGGAGCCGGCTGACGTCGACGCGGCGCTGGGCGCGCCACAGCGAGATCCCCGTGACGATGACGGGGGCGACGACGATCCAGAACACCCAGCGCCACGAGATGTTCTCGGTCAGCCAGGCCGACAGCGGCGGCCCGGCGAGCGAGGGGACGACCCACGCGGCGGAGATGTACGTGAACAGGCGCGGACGGATCGCCTCGGGATAGATCCGGCCGGCGATGACGTAGAGCATGACGACGAGCAGGCCGCCGCCGAGGCCGGTCAGCGCGCGGCCGACGAGGAAGACGTCGAGGCGGGTCGCGCAGCCGCAGGTCGCGGCGCCGACGGCGAGCAGCGCCTGACCGACGAACGTGCCGGGCAGCGGACCGGACCGGTCGGTCCAGACGCCGGCGAGGACGATGCCGAGGAGCTGCGCGGTGAGCATCACCGAGAAGGCGAAGCCGTAGGAGCGCACGGCGTTCAGCTCGCGGGCGACGTCGGGCATCGCGGTCGAGACGGCCATCGACTCGAACGCGACGATCGTCACGAGGGCGAGGACGGCGAGGGTGACCTCGAGGTAGGACCGACTGAGCGGCCCACCCGTGGTCGTGTCGCTCCCCGTCGTGCGCATCGTCGTCACAGTAGCCCCCCGGCCTGCGGCAGGAGGGGGGAACCCCGCTGCGCCAGCACATCGGCGAGCACGTCGATCCGATCGGCCACGAGGCCGTCGACCCCGAGGTCGAGCAGGCGGTGGAACTCGGCGGCGTCCTCGCGACGGCCGTCGTGGAACCAGACGTGCACCTGCTTGCCGAGGTCGTGCGCCCGCCGGACGAGCCCGGGCGTCACGAGGACGAGGCTCCGGCCGGCGACGTGGTGCACGGCCGGGATCTGCAGAACGGGCGCCGGCGTGTGCAGCATCCGGGCGAGCAGGGCCGGGGAGAAGCGCAGCGCGGCGGTGCCGACCTGGCCGGCGGCGGTGGCGACGCGGGGGCCGAGGGCGCGGCGCAGCGCCCGGATGCGGCGCGGCGAGAACGACCCGAGGCAGACCCGGTCGAGGGCGTCGTGCTCGCGCAGGACGGCGACCGTCGGCTCGAGCGCCGCGTCGGCCTTGACGTCGATGTTGAAGCGGGTGGTCGGGAACGCCTCGAGGAGGTCGCCCAGCAGCGGGACGGGCTCCGTGCCGCCGACCCGGGCCTCGCGGACCTCGTCCCAGGTCAGGTCCGCGACGGCGCCGCGGGCGTCCGTCACGCGGTCGAGGACGGTGTCGTGGAACGCGACGACCTGCCCGTCGCGGGTGGCGTGCACGTCGGTCTCGAGGTAGCGGTACCCGAGGGCGACGGCGCGGGCGAACGCGGCCCGGGTGTTCTCGAGCCCGACGTTGGCGGGCAGGAGCGAGCCCCCGCGGTGGGCCAGCGCCAGGGGCGTCGGGTCCGAGAGGTAGGCGTGGTCGGCGGCCCGCACGGTCAGCGGGCGGTGGGGCGCAGCCAGACGGTCGTGTCGGCCGGGAGCGTCCCCGGGTGCTCGAGCGGACCGGAGGCGACGAGGACCTCGCCGTCCGGCAGGGCGACCGGCGCCTCGCCGGTGTTCGTCACGACCAACACGGCGTCGGCGCCCTCGCCGGAGCGGTAGGCCACGACGTCGCCGTCGGTCAGGTCGTCCCAGGTGAGGGCGTTGCCGCCGAGGCCGAGCTCGCGGCGCAGGCGCAGGAGGGTCCGGTAGAGCTCGAGGGTCGAGCCCTCGACGCCCTCCTGCCGGTCCACCGCCAGCGCGGCGTAGGCCTCGGGCTGGGGGAGCCACGGATGGTCACCCGGGCCGAAGCCGAGGCTCGGGCCGTCGGCGGTCCACGGCATCGGGACGCGGCAGCCGTCGCGGCCGACGACCTCGCCCTTGGTGTGGTGGAAGGTCGGGTCCTGACGGACGTCGTGGGGCATCGTCGTGTGCTCGGGCAGGCCGAGCTCCTCGCCCTGGTAGAGGTAGGCGCCGCCGGGCAGGCCGAGCATCAGCGCTGTCGCGGCGCGGGCGCGACGCAGGCCCAGCTCGGCGTCGGGCTGGGGGTCGTCGGCGGCGATGCCGTTGGGCCGCGGGCCGTCCTGGGGCAGGCCGAGGCGCGAGGCGTGGCGGACGACGTCGTGGTTGGAGAGGACCCACGTCGTGGGGGCGCCGACGGCGTCGTTGGAGCGCAGGGAGGACTCGATGACGGCCGCGAGCTCGCCTGCGTGCCACGGCGTCTCGAGGAAGTCGAAGTTGAACGCCTGGTGCATCTCGTCGGGGCGGACGTAGAGGGCGAGGCGCTCCTCGGGCTTGACCCACGCCTCGGCGCAGAGGATGCGGTCGGGCTCGCCGTAGGAGTCGAGGACCGTGCGCCAGGAGCGGTAGATCTCGTGGACGCCGTCCTGGTCCCACATCGGGGCGCGGCCGGTGCCGGTGTGGTCGAGCACGGGGCCGTCGGCGTCGGGGACGGCGTCGGCATCGGCGCCGTCCTGCGGGCCGTCCTCGGTGAGGACCTCGTCGTAGAGGCCGACCGCGCCGTGCCAGTCGGGAAGGCCCTCCTCCTTGACCAGGCCGTGGGCGACGTCGACGCGGAAGCCGTCGACGCCCCGGTCGCACCAGAAGCGCAGGATCGACTCGAGCTCCTCGCGGACCTCGGGGTTCTGCCAGTTCAGGTCGGGCTGCGTCACGTCGAAGATGTGCAGGTACCACTGGCCGGGGGTGCCGTCGGCCTCGGTGACGCGGGTCCAGCCCTTGCCGCCGAACACGCTGGGCCAGTTGTTCGGCGGCTCGTCGCCGTTCGGGCCGCGGCCGTCGCGGAAGACGTAGCGGTCGCGCTCGGGGCTGCCGGGGCCGGCGGCGAGGGCGGCGCGGAACCAGGCGTGCTCGCTGCTCGTGTGGTTGGGGACGAGGTCGACGAGGACCTTGAGCCCGAGGTCGTGGGCGGTGGCGAGGAGGCGGTCGGCGTCCTCGAGGGAGCCGAAGAGCGGGTCGATGTCGCGGTAGTCGGCGACGTCGTAGCCCGCGTCGTTCATCGGCGAGACGTAGAAGGGGCTGAGCCACACGGCGTCGACGCCGAGGTCGCGCAGGTGGGGCAGGCGCGCGGTGATGCCGGGGAGGTCGCCGATGCCGTCGCCGTCGGCGTCGGCCCAGCTGCGCGGGTAGACCTGGTAGATGACGGCGTCGTGCCACCACGGGGCGCCGGGGGCGTCGGCCGGGTGGACCGTCGTGCCGGGGGCGGTCAGGGGGCTGCGGGAGGTCTGCGCGCTCACCGTGCCCATGCTCGCAAACAGCGGCGGCCGGCGCGAAACGAGGTCGGCGTGTCTCGCAGGACGGGCCGGGTAAAACCCAGGTCCGCCCCACCCCGGTCGCCGAACCGTCCCGCCCGGCCGGGCGGTAGGTGCTCTCCCAGCCTCCTTGCCGATGCGAGGTTTACCTTGCGCTCCGCAAGGAATCAGTTGCTGCTGGAAGGTTTCCCTTCCCCGGCGCAGTGACTTGGTTGCGGGGTGGAAGCGAAACCTTATGAGGTGGAAGGGAAACCTTGCGGGGTGGAAGGGAAACCTTCCGGACTGACAGGAGGCTGGGGGAGTACATGTCTCCCGGCCGCTCTCAGGTTCGCGGACGCGTCGCCCCGCGGCTCCGGTGTCAGGGTGTGAGGGGCGGGTGCCCGTGCCCGTCGTCGGTGTTGACGAGCATGTGCGCAGCGCGCAGGAAGTAGTCGCGCATCTGCTCGGCCTGCGGCTCGGGGATGCCGGCCGCCTCGACCGCGCCGAGCATCGCCCGCATCCACCGGTCGCGCATGTCGAGAGTCACCGCGAACGGCACGTGCCGCATCCGCAGCCGCGGGTGGCCGCGCTCCTGGCTGTAGGTCGTCGGCCCGCCGAAGTACTGCTCGAGGAACATGCGCAGCCGTCGCTCCGCCGCCGCGAGGTCCTCCTCGGGGTAGAGCGCGCGCAGCGGCTCGTCCGCGCGCACGTTCTCGTAGAACGCGTGGACCAGCCGCTCGAACGTCGGCGCGCCCCCGACCTCCTCGTAGACGCTCACGAGTGCGCCCCCGTCGCGAACGGCGGCAGCGGCGGGCCCTGGATGCCGGCCGCGTCGAACGCGTCCTTGAGGCGCAGCCGCAGCTCGCGCTGCACCCCGAAGTTCTCGCCGGGCAGGCACTTGACGAGCACCCGCACCGTGACCGTCTGGCCGGTGATCGCGTCGACGCCGAGCACGGTCGGCGGCTCGGTGATCTTCGGCTCCCACTCGGGGTCGTTGCCGAAGTCCTCCGTCGTGCGCCGCACGACCTCGAGCACCTTCTCGATCGGCTCGAGGTAGGAGACGGGCATGTCGATCCACGCCGCCGCGTACCCCTGCGAGAGGTTGCCGATCCGGATGACCTCGCCGTTGCGGACGTACCAGGTCACGCCGTTCGCGTCGCGCAGCCGGGTCACCCGCAGCGTGACCTCCTCGACCGTGCCGATCGCCTCGCCCGTGTCGATGACGTCACCGACCCCGTACTGGTCCTCGAGGATCATGAAGATCCCCGAGAGGAAGTCCTTGACCAGGCTCTGCGCCCCGAAGCCGATGGCCACGCCGCCGACGCCGGCCGAGGCCAGCAGCGGCCCGAGCGGGAGCCCGAGCAGCGCCATCACCGTCAGCGCCGTGATGATCGCCAGCACGAAGGTCGAGATGCTGCGCAGCAGCGACCCCATCGTCTCCACGCGCTGGCGGTGCCGCTCGTTGGCGATGCCGGTCGCGTTGGCGAGGACCCGCCCCGCCCCGCCGCTCGTGGCCAGCCGACTGGCGGTCCGCGAGGTCATCGTCGCGACGACCCGGCCGATGAGCCGGTGCGCCGCCCAGCGGGCGACGAACCCGAGGACGAGGACGAGGACGATCTTCACGCCGTTGGTGAGCGCCCACTCTTGGAGCTTGTCCCAGTAGGTGCTCACCTCCTCGGCGGTCGGGGTGGCGACGTCGAGCAGGGGGAACAGGTCAGTCACGGGCATCGCGCTCCTGGGCGGCGAGGGCGCGCGCCACCGGGTCACGGTTCTCGGCGACGAGGCGGCGCAGCGCGGCGGGGGCGTCGGGCGTGCCGTCGAGCCAGGCCTGCGTGGCCTCCAGCAGGTGGGCGTCGACGAGCGGGTGCGGGTAGAAGCCGGCGACGATGGACTCGACGAGGGCGTGGGAACCCTTCTGCTGCACCGTGTCCAGCATCGCGTGGTAGCGCTCCACGAACGGCGCGAGGAGCTCGGCCGGGGTGCCGGGACGGGCGAAGCCCATCCCGCTGGCGTCGACGATCGCGTTCGGGCGGCCGGTCTCCTCGACCGCCTCGCGCCAGGCGCGCTCCTTGGCCTCGGACGTCGGCACCGCGGCGAGGGTGCGGGCCGCGCGCTCGCGGGCGGTCGCGGTGTCCTCACGACGCAGCTCGGCGGCGACCTCGTCCTCGGACGACGCCCCGGCCGCGGCCAGCGCGGTGAGCAGCGTCCAGCGCATCTCGAAGTCGACGTCGAGCCCGTCGAGCACCTCGGTGCCCTCGTAGAGCCCGCGCAGCGTCGTGGCGTCGTCACCGGCGGAGGTGAACCCGGCGGCGGCGGTGACCAGCTGGAGCTGCGCGTCGCTGCCGGGAGCCGCGGCGCGGGCGATCTCCCACAGCCGGTCGCGGGTCGCCGCACGCGTCGAGTCGCGGTGCGCGGGAGCCGTGTACGACAGCACCGCCGTGCGCAGCTGCATGAGCAGCGTGCGCAGCAGGGTCGAGTCGCTCTCGCCCGGCAGGCTCGCGAGCACGAGGTCGGCGAAGCGGCGCGCGCCCATCTCGCCGTCGCGGGTCATGTCCCACGCCGACGCGAGGACGAGGGCCCGGGGGAGCGAGGAGGTGAAGCCCCGCGGGTGGGCCAGGGCCGTCGCGAGCGAGCGCTCGTCGAGCCGGATCTTGGCGTAGGCGAGGTCGTCGTCGTTGACGAGCAGGAGGTCGGGCTGCTGCCGGCCGACGAGCGCGGGCACCTCGGTGCGCTCGCCGTCGACGTCGACCTCGAGGAGGTCGGTGCGGTGCAGCTCGCCGTCGCGCTCCTCGTAGAGGCCGATGCCGAGGCGGTGCGGGCGCAGCGTCTCGTAGCCCTCGGCGAAGGTCTGCTCGACCACGGCCGACGTGATGCGGCCGTACTCGTCGACGTCGACGACCGGGCGCAGCGTGTTGACGCCGGCGGTCTCGAGCCACAGGCGCGACCAGGCGCGCAGGTCGCGGCCCGAGGTGGCCTCGAGCTCGGTGAGCAGGTCGTCGAGCGTCGTGTTGCTCCACGCGTGCTTGCGGAAGTAGGTGCGCAGGCCCTCGCGGAACGCGTCGCGGCCGACGTACGCGACGAGCTGCTTGAGCACCGACGCACCCTTGGCGTAGGTGATGCCGTCGAAGTTGACCTCGACGTCCTGCAGGTCGTTGATCTCGGCGACGATCGGGTGCGTCGTCGAGAGCTGGTCCTGGCGGTAGGCCCAGTCCTTCTCGTACGTGCCGAACGTCGTCCACGCGTCGACCCACTCGGTGGCCTCGGCCTGGCACGTCGTCGAGGCCCACTCGGCGAAGGACTCGTTGAGCCACAGGTCGTCCCACCAGCGCATCGTCACGAGGTCGCCGAACCACATGTGGGCGAGCTCGTGGAGGACGGTGAGGGCGCGGCGCTCGACGAGCGCGTCGGGGACCTTGGAGCGGAAGACGTAGACCTCGGCGATGGTGACGCAGCCCGCGTTCTCCATCGCGCCCATGTTGTACTCCGGCGAGAAGAGCTGGTCGTACTTCGCGAACGGGTACGCGCAGTCGAACTCCTCCTCGAAGAACGAGAAGCCCTTCTTCGTCAGTGCGAAGAGGTTGTCGGCGTCGAGGTAGGGGGTGAGCGACTTGCGGCAGAAGATGCCGAGCGGCACCTCGCCGCCACGGGTGGCGACGGAGTCGCGGACGACGTCGTACGGCCCGGCGACGAGCGCCGTGATGTAGCTGGAGATCCGCGGGGTGCGCTCGAACGCCCACGTCGCGGTGCCCTCGCCGGCCGGCTGCGGCTGCGGGGTCGGGGAGTTGGAGACGACCTGCCAGTGCGCCGGCGCCGTGACCGTGAAGGCGAACTCCGCCTTGAGGTCGGGCTGCTCGAAGACGGGGTACATCCGGCGGCTGTCCGGGACCTCGAACTGCGTGTAGAGGTAGACCTCGTCGTCGACCGGGTCGACGAAGCGGTGCAGGCCCTCGCCGGTGTTCGTGAAGCGCCCGGTGGCCTCGACGACGACCTCGTTCTGCTCGGCGAGACCGGTCAGCCGGATGCGGCTGTCGGCGAAGTGCGTGGCCGGGTCCAGCGAGGTGCCGTTGACCGTGATCGACTCGACGGAGGCGCCGACGAAGTCGAGGAAGGTCTCGGCGCCCGGCTGCGTGCACGAGAACCGGATGGTGCTCCGGGTCGGGAAGGTCGCCTCGCTCGCCGTCACGTCGAGGACGACGTCGTGGGTGTCGACGGAGACGAGGGCCGATCGGGCCGCTGCCTCGTCGCGCGTGAGGTTCGTGCCGGGCACGGGTGCTCCTGTCGTTCGCAAGCGTGGAAGGGCGCCCGTCCACGGGCGCCCCGAGGACCATCCTGTCACGGGCCGCCACCCCGGGACCGGCGGCGGGGTCGCGGTGGCAGGATGGCGCGCGTGAGCACCGAGACCACCCCCACCGCCCGCGCCTCCGCCGAGTTCTGGTTCGACCCCCTGTGCCCCTGGGCCTGGATGACCTCCCGCTGGATGGGCGAGGTCGAGAAGGTCCGCGACGTCGACGTCACCTGGTCGGTCATGAGCCTGTCGGTCCTCAACGAGGGGCGCGACCTGCCCGAGGAGTACCGCGCGTTGATGGAGAAGGGCTGGGGCCCGGTGCGCGTCGTCGTGGCCGCCCGCGCCGCGCACGGCGACGACGTCGTCAAGCCGCTCTACGACGCGATCGGCAGCCGCATCCACCACGAGGAGCAGGACTACGACACCGCGATCGCCGGGGCGCTCGAGGAGCTCGGCCTGCCGGCGGAGCTCGCGGACGCCGCGACCTCGGACGCCCACGACGCCGAGCTACGCGCGAGCCACCAGCGGGCCATCGACCTCGTCGGCGACGACGTGGGCACGCCGGTCGTCGCGGTCGACGGCGTCGCGTTCTTCGGCCCGGTCGTCACCCCCGCCCCGAAGGGAGAGGCGGCCGGCCTGCTCTGGGACGGGTGCGTCCTCGTCGCCCGCACCCCGGGGTTCTACGAGCTCAAGCGCTCGCGCACCCAGGGCCCGATCTTCGACACGGAGGGCTGAGCGGTGGCCCGCGTCCACCTCGGCGCCGACCACGCCGCCTTCGAGATGCTCCACGACCTCGCGGCCTTCCTCGAGGCCGAGGGGCACGAGGTGACCAACCACGGCCCGCACACCTACGACGCCCTCGACGACTACCCGGTCTTCGTCCTGCGGGCGGCGCAGGCCGTCGCGGCCGACCCCGAGGCGCTCGGCGTCGTGCTCGGCGGATCGGGCAACGGCGAGCAGATGGCGGCCAACAAGGTCCCCGGCCTGCGCGCCGCCCTCTGCTACGACGAGGAGCTGGCCCGCCTCGCGCGCGAGCACAACGACGCCCGCGTCATCTCCATCGGCGCGCGGATGACCGATCCCGAGCTCGCCCGGACGATGGTGCGGACCTTCGTCGCGACCCCCTTCAGCGGCGAGGAGCGGCACGTGCGCCGCCTGCGGATGATCGAGGCCTTCGAGGCGGACGGGACCCTGCCGCCCGCCCCCTGACGGCGCGTCGCCCGTAGCGGTCGCCCCGTGTCAGGGCGATCGCCTACTGTGGCGCTGCCCGGACGACGACGCAGGGGGTGAGCATGGCCACAGGAGTCGAGCTCCCCGGCGTCCCACGCCACGACCCCGAGGTCACGCGCCACCGGATGGTCGCCGGCCGGTTCTCCGGCGTCGACCAGGGGCGGGCCCTGACCTGGGGCCTCGTCACCGTCGTCACGCTGCTCGGCATCGGGGTCGTCTTCGACCCCGAGCTCGTCGCCATCTCCTTCGTCTTCCCGCTGATCGTCGTGTCGGGGCTGGTCCTCGAGCCGCGGCGGCACGGCATCGTCCTCGCCGCGGCCGGGGCCGTGGTCCTGCTCTGGGGTCCTCTGGCGCAGCTGAGCGTCGCCCGCGTCGTCGGGGTCTACGTCGCGGTCGCGCTCGTCATGGCGCAGACGGTCGTCATCTCGCGCTCCCGCGCGCTCGTCGGCACCCGGGGGCTCGGCGCCGACCGGATGTTCGCCGACCTGCGCGACCGCATCGACCAGGTCGGGCGGGTCCCGGCGCTGCCGGCCGGCTGGCGTGCCTCCTCGAGCATCCTCTCGGCGCACGGCGACCGCTTCTCCGGTGACTTCGTCATCGCCAACCTCTCGCCGGCGCACGACCGGCTCCAGGTGGCCCTCGTCGACGTCAGCGGCAAGGGCACCGGCGCCGGGGTGCGCTCGCTCCTGCTGTCCGGCGCGCTCGGCGGCCTGCTCGGGTCGGTGTCGGCCGACGGGTTCCTCCGCGCCGCCAACGACTACCTCGTGCGGCAGGGATGGGACGAGGGTTTCGCGACCGCCGTGCACCTCGACCTCGACCTGCGCAGCGGCGCCTTCTCGATCGGCAACGCCGGCCACCCCGCGCCGGCCCTGTTCACCGCCGGCCGCGGGCGGTGGACCGTCCTCGAGGGCATGCACGGACCGCTGCTCGGTGTCGTCCCGGATGTCGACTTCCCGCGCGCCACCGGCCGTCTCGACCGCGGCGACGCGCTGCTCGTCTACTCCGACGGCGTCATCGAGGCCCGCGGACGCGACCTCACCGACGGCGTCGACCGGATGCTCGGCGTGGCCGCGGCGTCGGTCGTCACGGGCGGTGACATCGCCCGCGATGTGTGCGCGACGGCGCGTTCGGGGCAGGATGACGACCGGTCCGCCTTCTCGGTCCACCGCGGCTGAGGCCCGGCGAGCAGGCGGCCGGTCCGCCTCCCCGATCCGAAAGGCCCGACCCGTGGCACCCGGCCCGGTCCTCGACCACGAGCCCCGCGAGGGCGTGCGCACCTTCACCCCGCGCTGGCGCAACAGCCCGCTGACCGACGAACGGATGGCGACGCTGCTGCCCGCCCGCGCCCTGCCCGACGGCCCGCTCGACCCGTCGGCCGCGTTCGGCCGGACCGGCCCCGTCGTCCTCGAGATCGGCTCCGGCCACGGCGCGGCCGCGGTCGCGTTCTGCCGCGCGCACCCCGAGGCCGACCTCGTCGCGGTCGACGTCCACGTGCCCGGTGTCGCCCGGATGCTCGCCTCCGCCGAGGAAGCCGGCCTGCGCAACCTCTGGGTGCACCCCGGTGACGTCCTGCCGCTGCTCACCGACCGCATCGCCCCCGGCACGCTCGACGCCGTGCACCTGTTCTTCCCCGACCCGTGGCCGAAGTCGCGCCACGCGAAGCGGCGGTTCGTCCAGCAGCACACGCTCACGCTCGTCGCCTCGCGGCTGCGCCCGGGCGGTCACCTGCTCATCGCGACGGACATCGCGTCCTACGCCGAGCACTGCCGCGAGCAGCTCGCGGCGCACGGCGGCTACGACGTCGTCGAGGGGGAGCGGCCCGACTGGCGCCCCGAGGACGGCTTCGAGGCCAAGGGGCGACGGGCCGGGCGCTCGGTCCACGAGTTCCGCTGCACCCTGCGTTCCTGAGCGCTCGGTGCTGGGTCGGGGTAGCCGGACCCGCGGGGTGGTGCGCCTCGTCCCTCGGCGCCCCACGCCCGCTCCCGTCATCCGCCACCACGACAGGAGGCTCGAAGGGCGCTTCGCGCCCGACGAGCCTCCTGTCGGGGTAGCCGGATTCGAACCGGCGGCCTTCCGCTCCCAAAGCGGACGCGCTACCAAGCTGCGCCATACCCCGTGACGCGCGGGCGTCCTCGTCGATTTCCGGATCCCGCGCGAGCCGCCCTAGGCTAGCGGTGCCCTCGCGGTGCACGCCGACGAGGTGCGCGGGCGTAGCTCAATGGTAGAGCCCCAGTCTTCCAAACTGACTACGCGGGTTCGATTCCCGTCGCCCGCTCCACGGCCCATCCGGGCCCTCAGTAGTCGGGGTGCCCGAGCACCCCGCGCCCGCGGACCAGCGTCCGCCGCCGGGCCGGCACCCGCGACCACACCGCCTGCTGCAGCGCGAGCGTCAGGGCGCCGGCGACCGCCATCCCCGCGAGGTTGAGCCCGAGCTGCGCGAGCGACCCGGTCACCTCGTGCCAGGCGCCGAACGCCGCGCCGAGCGAGACGTTGGCCGCCGCCGGCACCGTCGTCACCGAGATGAAGACCCCCGACAGCCCGCCGGTGCGCGCGGAGGTCAGCGACAGGACCCCCGCCGCGGCCGCGATGACCGCGACGACGAAGCTCCACCGGTCCGGGGTGTAGATGAACGCCGTCGCCGGGCGCTCGCCGACGATGTCCTCGTACGTCACCCAGCCGAGCGCCCGCCCGAGCAGGCCCGCCAGAGCCGTCACCAGCATCCCGGCGAGGAAGCCGAGCACGAGCGTGCGCGTCGCGATGCCGAGCAGCCCGGCCTTGCGCCGGACGATGGCCAGCCCGATGGCGGCCACCGGGCCGAACTCCGGCCCGAGCACCATCGCGCCGATGACGAGGATGGGGGAGTCGAGGACGATCGCCACGCCGGCGATGAGCGTCGCGAGCCCCATGAACGACAGGTAGGTCCAGTTCAGCTCGGCCTCCGAGTAGGCCCGGTGGCCGACCTCGGTCCACACGACGGCGTCGGCGCTCGCCCCGGGAGCGAGCCGCTCGGCCTCCAGCCCCGAGCGCGAGAGCCAGGTGTCGACCGTCTCGATGCGGATCGTCCCCTCCTCGTGCACCCCGAGGGCCCGCAGCCCGTCGATGACCGGGTTGGCGCCCTCCCGGGCGATGTCTGCGGTGACGACGTCACCCGGGGGGATGCGCGAGGCGCCGCGGTGCACGGCGAGGCCGGTGACGTAGTCGTCGGACTCCAGCAGCGCGAGGACGTCGTCGGTCAGCGACCCGGGGACGGAGATCCGCAGTGACAGCACCGCGCCAGTGTGCACCGGCGCGGTGCCGTCATCGCGTCACTTGCCGCCGTTGCCGCCCGCGCGGAACGCGACCCACGCGTCGCTCATCCGCTCGGCCTGGCCGCGGGTGAACATGTCCATGCAGGAGTCCTGCGTGTAGTCCATGAAGTTGTGGATGGGGTCCAGGCCCGGGGCGCTGCAGGTGTCGGCCCCGACCGGGCAGTCGAACTGCGGCTGCGCCTCCTTGGGGGTGTCGGTCACGTAGTCGCCGGAGGCCGCGCACCCGTGGGCGAAGGTGTGCTCGAGCATGAGCCAGTGCCCGACCTCGTGGGTCAGGGTGTCGCCGAGGGCGTACTTGCCGGCGGTGCCGCCGGGCATGGACTCGTCGAGCATGACGACGCCGTCGATGTAGTCGCGACCGTTGTTGTAGCCCTTGGGGAAGTACGCCCAGCCGAGCAGCCCGCCGCCGATGTTCGCCGCGTAGACGTTGAGCGTGCGCGAGTCGCCCTGGGAGAGCGCCTTCTTCATGTCGCGCTCGTTCTTGCCGGGCACGACCGTGTACCAGGCCGGGTTGGTCGTCCACGTCGTGCCGGTCAGCGCGAAGCGGAACGGGGTGTTCGAGGCGTCGGCCGAGGTGCGCCCGGAGTAGGAGTCGTTGAGCACCTTCATCTGGGCGGCGATGAGGGTGTTCCAGCGTGCCTTCTCGGCGGCGGTGAAGCCGTCGTCCGAGACCATGTGGAAGACGGTGTTGACCGTCACCGTGCCGTTGCCGAGGTACGGGGCGTCGGGCAGCACGCCGTAGGCGTTGGCCTGGTTGTCCGGGTAGAGCTTCGGCTCGGCGACGGTCGCGCCCTCGGCCGCGCGGGCGGCGCTGGCCGGCGCGCACGCGGCGACAGCCGGGGAGGGGGTCGCGCCGGCGGCCACGGTGCCGGCGGTGCCGGCGGTCGGGACGGCCAGGGCGGCGGCGAGGGTGCCGGCCGCGGCGAGGCGGGTGAACGTGCTGGTCATCGAGGTCATCGTCGTCCTCCGGAGGGGGCGCCCCCGGGTGGGGGACGCGCGGTGGTCGGGAAGGTACTCGCCCCCGGCGCCCGACGGTAGGTACCGGGCGCCGGGGATGCCCGGAGGGCGATTCGGCCGCGCCGCGACGGGCCGCTAGCATGGGCCTTTGGTGTCGTCCCGGGCACCGGCGCCATGCGCGGCCCGGGTGCGGCCGGCGCGACCGGCCCCGCGACCCGTGACCGTCAACCCCGACACCCCAGGTGGAGTGCCCGAAGTGAAGAGTGCCGTCGAGACCCTGAGCCCGACCCGGGTCAAGCTGACCGTTGAGGTCCCGTTCGACGAGCTGAAGCCGCTGCTCGACGACGCGTACCGGACCATCGGTGGCCAGATCCAGGTCCCCGGCTTCCGCAAGGGCAAGGTCCCGGCCCGGATCATCGACCAGCGCGTCGGCCGTGGCGCCGTCGTGCAGGAGGCCGTCAACGAGGCCCTCCCGCGCTTCTTCGCCGAGGCCGCCGAGGCCGAGGACGTCCGCGCCATCGGCCAGCCCGAGGTCGACGTCACCGCCGTGCCGCTCGAGGACGGCCAGGAGCTCACCTTCACGGTCGAGACCGACGTGCGCCCGACCATCGAGCTCCCGGAGCTCACCGGCATCGCCGTGAGCGTCGATGACGTCGCCGTCTCCGACGAGGACGTCGAGGAGCGGATGACCTCGCTGCGCGAGCGCTTCGGCACCCTCGTCGGCGTCGACCGCGCCGTCGAGGACGGCGACCACGTCTCCATCGACCTGCGCGCCGAGATCGGCGGCGAGGAGATCGACTCCGTCACCGGCATCTCCTACGAGGTCGGCAGCGGCAACATGCTCCCCGGGATGGACGAGGCGCTCGCCGGCATGACCGCGGGCGAGACCAAGACCTTCACCGCCCCGCTGGCCGGCGGCGACCACGAGGGCGAGGACGCCGAGTGCACCGTCACCGTCCAGTCCGTCAAGGTCCGTGAGCTCCCCGAGCTCGACGACGAGTTCGCCCAGCTCGCCTCCCAGTTCGACACGATGGACGAGCTGCGCGCCGACGTCGTGACCCAGGCCGAGCAGGCCAAGAAGTACGAGCAGGGCATCCAGGCCCGCGACAAGGTCCTCGAGCACCTCCTCGAGACCGTCGAGGTCCCGGTCCCCGAGGGCATCGTCAAGGCCGAGGTCGACGCCCACCTCGAGGGCGAGAACCGGATGGACGACGACGAGCACCGCGCGGAGGTCGACGAGTCGACCCGCAAGGCGCTCAAGGCCCAGTTCCTCCTCGACGCCATCGCCGAGAAGCTCGAGGTCCGCGTCGAGCAGCCCGAGCTCATCGAGTACCTCGTGATGAGCGCGCAGCAGTACGGGATGGACCCGAACCAGTTCGCCCAGGCGCTCGACCAGCAGGGTCAGGTCCCCGCGATGGTCCAGGAGGTCGCCCGCCGCAAGGCGCTCGCGGCCGTCCTCGACGACGCGACCGTCACCGACGCCAGCGGCAACGCGGTCGACCTCGACGAGCTCGTGCCGGACGCCGAGGGTGACGAGGCGGCCGACGAGACCGAGGCCGTGGCCGACGAGGCCCCGGCGGACGAGCAGGAGTCGGCGAAGGCCTGACGCCCGACCCGCAGCCACCGCACGGCGCCGCCCCCGACCGGGGCGGCGCCGTGCGTCGTGCCGGGGGTGCGCGGAGATCCGGCGCGACGGCGTCAGGCGGCGGGCGGGGGAGCGGTCGTCGTGCCGACCCGCAGCGTGACCTGGAAGTCGATGTCGGGGACGGGCTCGCCGTCGAGGGCGGCGCGCACCAGCCGGCCGAGCGCACGGCCCTTCTCGGCGCCGGGCTGGACGACGGTGGTCAGCGTCTGGTCGAGCCACGGCAGGTCGACCCCGTCGAACCCGGTGACGGACACCTCACCCGGGACGTCGAGCCCGAGGGCCTGGGCCGCGCGGACGACGCCGGCCGCGAGCAGGTCGGCCTGGACGACCACGGCGGTCGGGCGCTCCGACGCGGGGCGGTCGAGGAGGAGGCGGCCGGCCGCCTCGCCGGCCCCGACGGTGAGAGCGGCGGCCTGGACGACGGGGGCGTCCGCGCCCACGAGGTCCCAGAAGCCTCGCAGGCGCCCGCCGGCATCGGGGTAGAGGGCGCCGTCGAGGTCGGCGGCGGTGACGGCGCGGGTCGTGGCGCCGGGGTGCAGCGCCATCGCCACCGACGCGACGCGGGTGTGCCCCAGCCCCAGGACGTGCCGGGTCGTCAGGCCGATTGCGCCGGCCTCGTCGACCCGCACGTGCGCGACGCCGGGGTCGGCGGGCGAGCCGGCGCCGACGAGCGGGATGCCGCGGGCGCCGAGGTGGGCGACGACGGGGTTGTCGCGCAGGCCGCACAGGGGGAAGACGGCGGCGTCGACCGCCTGGGTCGCGAGCTGCCCGACGGCGCGGACCGGGTCGTCGGCCGGCTGGGCGACGAGCAGCATCGAGCGGCCCGCGGCCTCGAGCTCCTCGGCGAGGCCGTCGAGGACGGCGAGCGCGAAGGGGTCGCGGAACGCGTCGCGCAGGGGGGCCTCGACGACGACGGCCACGGTGCCGACCCGGCCCTGGCGCAGGGAGGAGGCGAGGGGGTCGGGCCCGGCGAAGCCCAGCTCGTCGGCCGCCGCACGGACCCGGTCGGCGGTGGCCGGCGAGACCGGCCCCTTGCCGCTGAAGACGAGGGAGGCGGTGGAGGTCGAGACCCCGGCCAGCCCGGCCACGTCGCGCAGGGTGGGACGGCGGTCCCCGGCTTGACGCGGCTGGCTCATGCGTCCGACAATATCGAATCGATTCGATCGAATCGATTCGACGCCGGCCGAGGCCCGCGTCCGCCGCACGACGACCACCCCGACCCGAGAGCGACCCGTGACCTCCGCCATGACCGCCCCGCCCCTGTCCCGAACCCGCGTCACGAGCGCCCGCACGGCCGTGTTCGTCGTGTTCGCGCTCGCCGGGCTCGTCTTCGCCTCGTGGGCGGCCCGCATCGCCGACACCAAGGTCGCGCTCGGCCTCAGCGCCGGCGAGCTCGGCGCGACGCTGTTCGCCGCGAGCGTCGGCTCGGTCACCGGGCTGCCGCTCGCCGGCCGGGTCAGCAACCGGCTCGGCGCCGGCCGCACCGTGATGATCGGGATGGCCGTCTCGCTCGTCGGGCTGATCGGCACCGGGGCCGTCGTCGACGCCGGCGCCTCGCGCGGGTTCGTCATGGTCGGGCTCTTCCTCGTCGGCCTCGGCGTCGGCCTCTGGGACGTGTCGATGAACCTCGAGGGCGCCGCCGTCGAGCGCGAGCTCGGCACCTCGGTCATGCCGCACTTCCACGCCGCGTTCTCCGGCGGGACCGTGCTCTCGGCCCTCGTCGGGGCCGGGATGTCGGCCGCCGGCGTGCCGCTCAGCCTGCACTTCGCGGGTGCGGTCGTCGTCACCGTCGTCGGCGCCGCGTGGGCGCTGCCGCGCTTCCTGCCTCAGGGCCTCGAGCTCGAGGAGCCGGGCGAGGCCGTCGCGGGTGGCGGGCGCGAGCGCTCGGCCTGGCTCGAGCCGCGCACCCTGCTCATCGGCGTCGTCGTCCTCGCCGCCGCCTTCACCGAGGGCACCGCGAACGACTGGCTGGCGGTCGCGTTCGTCGAAGGCCACGAGCTCCCGACGTGGGCCGGCGTCCTCGCGTTCGCCACGTTCCTCACGTTCATGACGGTCGGGCGGCTGCTCGGCACGCGCCTGCTCGACACGCACGGGCGCGTCCCGGTCCTGCGGGTCAGCTTCGGCCTGGCCGTCGTCGGCGCCGCGCTGGTCATCTTCGGGGCCGACTGGCTCGCGTTCGTCGGCGCCGCGGTCTGGGGCGTCGGGGCCGCGCTCGGCTTCCCCGTCGGGATGAGCGCCTCGGCCGACGACCCCCGGCGCGCCGCCGCCCGGATGTCGGTCGTCGCGACGATCGGCTACGTCGCCTTCATCGCCGGCCCGCCGCTCCTGGGCTTCCTCGGCGACCGGGTCGGCGTGCTCCACGCCCTGCTCGTCGTCGGCGCGCTGGCCATCCTCGCCCTCTCCGTCGTCACCGCCGTCCGCGAGCCGGACGGTCGCCCGGCGGGGGAGCGGCCCCACGACCCCGCCGCGGGCAGCCCGGTCGGCTGACCGGCCCGGGGGAACCCGAGGCGGGCCCGTGCACCCTTGTGCGCGGGCCCGCCATCGCCCGTTGTGCTCACGGCGAACACGGGACCGGCAGTGGAGTGCGGCGGGGTGGCCGGGCGTTAGGGTCACTGACAGGAACGACCCACCACGAGCGAGGAGCATCCCAGCGTGACCAGCACCGAGATCGTCGCCGCGGGCGAGGGCCAGAAGGCCGGCCTCGACGACTCCATCTACAACCGACTCCTCAAGGAGCGGATCATCTTCCTCGGGTCCGACGTGCGCGACGACAACGCGAACGCGATCTGCGCGCAGATGCTGCTCCTCGCGGCCGAGGACCCCGAGAAGGACATCTGGCTCTACATCAATAGCCCCGGCGGCTCGGTCACCGCGGGCATGGCGATCTTCGACACCATGCAGTGGGTCTCGAACGACGTCGCCACCGTCGCGATGGGCATGGCCGCCTCGATGGGGCAGTTCCTCCTGTCGGCCGGCACCCCGGGCAAGCGCTACGCCACCCCGCACGCGCGCGTCATGATGCACCAGCCCTCGGGCGGCATCGGGGGCACGGCGTCCGACATCAAGATCCAGGCCGAGCAGCTGCTGCACATCAAGAAGCAGATGGCCGAGCTGATCGCCGAGCACACCGGGCAGACCGTCGAGCAGATCGAGACCGACTCCGACCGCGACCGCTGGTTCACCGCGGCCGAGGCCAAGGAGTACGGCTTCGTCGACCACGTCATCACCAAGGCCGACATGGCGGGACGCCGTGCCGACAACCCGGTGACCGGCGACTGACCCCGGCCGAGACGACGCGAGAGAGAGACATGAACGCAGACCTGACCGGCCGCCTCCACGTGCCCGGCCCGAGCAGCCGCTACATCCTGCCGCAGTTCGAGGAGCGCACCTCCTACGGGATGAAGCGCCTCGACCCGTACACCAAGCTCTTCGAGGACCGCATCATCTTCCTCGGGGTGCAGGTCGACGACGCGTCCGCCGACGACGTCATCGCGCAGCTGATCGTGCTGGAGTCCCAGGACCCCGACCGCGACATCCTCATGTACATCAACAGCCCCGGTGGCTCGTTCACGGCGATGACGGCCATCTACGACACGATGCAGTACATCCGCCCGGACGTGCAGACGTTCGTCATCGGGCAGGCCGCGTCGGCCGCGGCGGTGCTGCTCGGCGCCGGCGCCCCCGGCAAGCGCTTCGCCCTGCCGAACGCCCGGGTCCTCATCCACCAGCCGGCGATCGAGGGGACGGGCGGCATGGCCTCCGACCTCGAGATCCACGCGAACGAGATCATCCGGATGCGCGGGTGGCTCGAGGAGACGATCGCCAAGCACTCCGGCCGCGAGCTCGACCTCGTCCGCAAGGACATCGACCGCGACAAGATCCTCTCGGCCGAGGGCGCGAAGGAGTACGGCCTCATCGACGAGGTGCTCGCCTCGCGCAAGGCCTCGACCGTCTGAGGTCCGCCGCACCCCGCACCACCGACGCCGCCCGGCTCCGCGAGGACCGGGCGGCGTCGTCGTGTCCGCCCTCGCCGTGCCGCCCCGCCCTCGCCGTGCCGCCCCGATGTCGTCTCGCCGGGGTGTCCTGGCGCCCCGGCAGGGCGAGGGGACGGCGGCTGGACGGGGTCGGGTCGACCTCGCACCGCCGCCCTGACCTCGTCCAGCCACCCCGATGTCGCCGTGACGCCCCGACCTCGCCGTGACGCCCCGACGTTGCCGTGACGCCCCGACCTCTCCGTGAGGGTGTGGAAAACCCGTCGGCCGGTCCGGGCGGTGCTGCCACGCTCGCCGGATGACGCCACTCCTCCTCCCGACGCCCCTCGACCCGGGCCTTCTCCGCCTCGGGGCCGACCTGCGACGCGCCGGTGTCGAACCGACCCGCGACGGGGACGACTGGCACCACGTCCGCCACGGGGTGTGGATGCCCGCTGCGCACTGAGCCGAGCTCGGGCCGGGCCAACGCCACGTCGCCCTGGTGCACGCCGCGGACCTGGTCCGGCGGCCCGATCGAGGCCGGGTCGTGGCCGGCTGGTCGGCGGCGGCGGTGTGGGGCATGCCCAGGGTGGAGGACTGGCCCGACTGCGTCGGGATCCTCAGCCACTCCCGGCGGAGCAGCCGCTCGGGCGGACTCTGCCGGTCGTCGGCGGAGACACCGACCCGGTGACGGTGCAGGGGCTCGAGGTGACGCCACCCGCACGCACCGTGGTCGACGTGGCCAGGACTGGCACGTTGGCGTCGGCCGTCGCGGCCGCCGACCACGCTCTCCGGAGCGGCCTGTGCACGCCGGCGGACCTGTCGGCCGAGGTGGCGGCCGTCGCTCCCCGGGTGGCCGGACGCCGCACCGCGGCCCTGGCGCGAGACCTCGCGGACCCGGGCAGCATGTCGGCGGGCGAGAGCCTGTCCCGGGTGCAGATGTTCCTGCTCGGGCTACCGAGGCCACGGTTGCAGGTGCCGTTCACCGACGACCAGGGACTCATCGGCTACACCGACTTCGGCTGGTCAGGGGTGGTCGGGGAGTTCGACGGCCGCGTCAAGTACCGCGTCCCCGAGGGCGCGGACGCCGAGACCGCCGCGGGCGTCCTCTGGCAGGAGAAGCAGCGTGAGGACCGCCTCCGTCGTCAGGCCCGGGTGGCGCGCTGGGTGTGGCGCGTCGCGCTCGACCGGCCCGCGCTCGGGCGCCTGCTCGGGAGCGTCGGCATCCGCCCCGAGCGGCGCAGCACCTGGTTCGACCTCGGCGCCCGACCCCGATGAGCGCCAGGTTGCGAGCGCCGGTCGCGGGGACGACTCTCGGCGCCGGGGTGGTCTCGTCTCGCCGGGGTGGTCTCGTCCTGCCGGGGTGTCGTCGCGGGGCGGCAGGGCGAGGTGAGGGCGGCGAGGCGAGGTGTGGGCGGCGAGGCGAGGTGTGGGCGGCGAGGCGAGGTCGGGTCGGCGAGAGGATGTCGGGCGGCTCGGAGGGCTCTCGCGCCCGCGCAGGCTGCCGGTGACGGGCCCCGTCTGCGAGTTGTCGCAGAACGTGCGGCGTGCACCGGCCCGCGGCCCTAGGCTTCGCGCAGTTGCCGAGCAGGAGGGGGGCCGTGGTGGCTCGTCGTCGTCGTGGGTGGGTCGTCGCGGTCGTCGTGGCGATGGTCGGGGCAGGCGTCGTCGGGGCGGTCCCCGGCGCCGCCGCCAAGGAGGTGACCGGCAGCGCGATCGTCGTCTCCGGCGGCACCGACAGCAACGCCTGGGTGGACGACGCCTCGAACAGCACGATCACCTGGCGGGGCGACCGCTCGGCCGTCATCGTCACGGGGACTCACCCCGACGGCAGCAACGACAGCTATGCCTGGTTCTTCTCGCCGGGTGCGGCCGCGGAGCTGCCCACGGAAGGGACGCACGACGTCTCGGCGTCGGGTCCGCTCTCGCTGCTCGTCGGCGAGGGGTCGCGCTCGAGCTGCCACGTCGAGGGCACGGTGTTCGTCCGCCAGCTGGCCTTCGACGACACCGGCGCCCCCACGAGCCTGGCCGTCGACTGGGAGGGACGCTGCGGCACCGCGACCTCCGGCCAGGTCCGGGTCGCCTCCGACGTGGCCTACGGGGGCCTCGACGTCCCCGAGGCGCTGGACTTCGGGCGGGTGACGATGGGCGAGATCCCGCCGGCGACCTCCCTCGTCGTCCGGGCGCGCGGGACGCAGGCGCCGGTCGTCACGAGCGTCGCGGTGGCCGCCGAGGCGGGCCAGGAGCCCCAGTACGTCGTCCTCCACGGCGGGGACGGGTGCACCGGCCGGACGCTCACGAACCTCCAGACGTGCACCATCCGGCTGCGACCCGCCCCCACGGCGCCCCGCTACACCAGCGGGAGCCACGGACTCCTCCTCGGCACGGCCGACGGGGCGACCGGCCTCACGTCCCTGCGCGACGAGGGCGTCTCGATGTCGCAGCGCGGGCAGTACACCCCGATGACGGGGCGGGTCATGGACACCCGCAAGGGCCTCGGGGTGCGCAAGGGGGCGGTCGGGCCCGGCGGCACGGTCACGCTCAAGGTCGCCGGCCGGGGCGTCGTCCCGGCGAGCGGCACCGCGGCCGCCGTCCTCAACCTCACCGTCACCGGGACCACCCGGGCCGGCCACGTCACGGCCTACCCGGCCGGGTCGACCCGACCGACCGCCTCCAACATCAACTTCCCGGCCGGCTGGACCGGCGCGAACCTCGTGACCGTCCCGATCGGCAGCAACGGCTCGGTCTCGTTCTTCAACAACGCGGGGTCGGCGCACCTCGTGGCCGATCTCGTCGGCATCTACTCGACCGGCCCGTTCACGAGCCTGGGCCGCACCACCGACTTCTACCCCCACGAGCCGACCCGCCTGTTCGACTCGCGCACGGTGTGGAAGGAACGGCTGGGCCCGAACGAGTACTTCGCCGTGCGGGCCGACTACGGCGCCGCGATGAACGACCGCGTCGAGGCGCTCGTGCTCAACGTGACGGCGACCGGCACGACGGGGACCTCCTACCTCAGCGCCACCGACATCGAGCCGCGCAACGCGCCGCCCTCGACCTCGACCCTCAACTACACGAAAGGCCTGACCGCCGCGAACATGGCCGTGGTGCCCCGGGTCGCCGCGACGTCCACCTCGCTGCGCGTGCCGACCGTGTGGGTCGCCAACACCGGCTCCGCGAGCACCCACGTCGTCATCGACGTCGTCGGCTTCTTCGCCACGCCGCAGGACGGTGACTACGGCCTGCGCTACCGCTCCCTGGCGCCGACCCGCGTGGTCGACACCCGCCGCGACCTCGGCGTGGCGAGCCTCGGGGCGGGCAAGGTCCAGCGCGTGCAGGTGCCGACCTCCGTGGCGGGCCGCGACACCTACAGCCTCGTGGGCAACCTCACCGGCGTCGCCCCCTCGACGAACACCTACCTCACGGCCTGGGACGCCGGTGCCCGCCCGACGGCGAGCAACCTCAACCTCATGCGCGGGGCCACCCGGGCCAACTCCGCGTGGCCCGGGCTCGACACCGGCAACGGGTTCCGGCTGCACAACGCCTCCGGCTCGGTGGAGGCGGTGATGGACGTGTCGGGCACCTTCGAGGGCTTCCCCCAGCTCCCCGACACGATCGCCGGGGTGCCGTTCGTCCTCGGGTCCACGGGCTCCGCCGTCGCCGCGCCGGTCGTCAGGCGCCCGGCCGTCGAGGCACCGAAGGCCTCGGACGTCGCGCCGCGGGTGTCCGCCGTCGGGGGGCGCTGACCCGGCGTCAGGATGGCGTCAGGACGCCGTCAACACGGCGTCGGCGACCCCTCCACGAGGCGCAGGGGTGCTGCGCTGGGGGCATGTCCGCCCGTCGTGACCTGACCCTCCTGCACGCCGCCTCCGCCTTCGGCCCGGTCCTGCTCGCCGCGCTGCTCGGCCTCGCCCGGGACGCGCTGACGCCCACCGTCGTCGCCCTCGTGCTCGTCCTCGCGGTCGTCGCGGTCGCGGCGGCCGGCGACCGGCTCTCCGGGGTCGTCGCCGCCCTCAGCGCGGCGCTCGGCTACGACGTGTTCTTCACGCGCCCCTTCCTCAGCCCGACGATCGCCTCACCGGCCGACGTCGAGCTCGTCGTGGCGCTCGTCCTCGTCGGGCTCGCGGTGAGCGAGGTCGCGATCCGGGGCCGGCGGGCCCAGGCCGCCTCCGCCCGCCGCGAGGGCTACCTGTCGGGGGTCGCCGCCCTCCTCGACCTCGACGAGGGGACGAGCCCCTCGCAGCGGCGCGAGGCCCTCGCGCGGGCGGTGGGCGAGGTGGTGGGGGCCGAGCGCGCCCGCTGGCACGACGGGCCCCCGGACCGCCGCGACGCCGTCGTCGGGCCGGACGGCCTGCTCCGTGTCGACGGCCGGGTGCGGGAGCCGGAGCGCGAGGGGCTGCCGACCGACCGCATCACGTCCGTCGTCGCCACCTCGCCCCGGGGCGTCGTGGGACACGTGTCGCTGACCTCCGCGGCACGTGTGCGACGGCCGTCACGCGAGCAGCTGCGCGTGGCCGCGCTGCTCGTGCGGGTGGCGGCTCCGGGGGCCGACCACGAGGGACCCGGGGCCACCGGGACCGACCTCGCGTTGCGCTGACAGCGAACCCACGCGACGCGCCGGGCCCGCGGGGGCTTCAATGGGTGCGGCGGAAACCGTCGGCGGGTAGCGTCGGGGGCGTTGTCGAGCCGAGGTGGAGGACGTTCCGTGGCACGAGTGGGAGAGACCAGCGACCTGCTGAAGTGCTCCTTCTGCGGCAAGTCGCAGAAGCAGGTCAAGAAGCTGATCGCCGGCCCCGGCGTCTACATCTGCGACGAGTGCATCGACCTGTGCAACGAGATCATCGAGGAGGAGCTCGCCGAGACCGGCGACCTCGGCCTCGACGAGCTGCCCAAGCCGCGCGAGATCTTCGACTTCCTCGAGAACTACGTCGTCGGCCAGGACGTCGCCAAGCGCGCGCTCGCCGTCGCCGTCTACAACCACTACAAGCGCATCCAGGCGGGGGAGGCCGGCTCCAAGAAGGACGCCGACCACGTCGACATCGCGAAGTCGAACATCCTGCTCATCGGCCCGACGGGCTGTGGCAAGACCTACCTCGCGCAGACCCTCGCGAAGATGCTCAACGTCCCGTTCGCCATCGCCGATGCGACGGCCCTGACCGAGGCCGGCTACGTCGGCGAGGACGTCGAGAACATCCTCCTCAAGCTCATCCAGGCCGCCGACTACGACGTCAAGAAGGCCGAGACGGGCATCATCTACATCGACGAGGTCGACAAGATCGCCCGCAAGTCCGAGAACCCGAGCATCACCCGGGACGTCTCCGGCGAGGGCGTGCAGCAGGCGCTGCTGAAGATCCTCGAGGGCACGACCGCGTCGGTGCCCCCGCAGGGCGGCCGCAAGCACCCGCACCAGGAGTTCATCCAGATCGACACGACGAACGTGCTGTTCATCGTGGGCGGGGCGTTCGCCGGGCTCGAGAAGCTCATCGAGTCGCGCAACGGCAAGAAGGGCCTCGGCTTCGGCTCCGAGCTCCACACGCCGAAGGACCTCATCGAGAGCATCCACGAGGTGATGCCCGAGGACCTCATGAAGTTCGGGCTCATCCCCGAGTTCATCGGTCGCCTCCCGGTCATCACGACGGTCGCGCCGCTCGACGTCGAGGCGCTCGTGCGCATCCTCACCGAGCCCCGCAACGCGCTCGTCAAGCAGTACCAGAAGATGTTCGACATCGACGGCGTCGTCCTCGAGTTCAGCGACGACGCGATCGAGGCCGTCGCCGAGCAGGCGCTCGCCCGCGGCACCGGTGCCCGCGGCCTGCGGGCGATCATGGAGGAGGTCCTCCTCCCGGTGATGTTCGACGTGCCGAGCGACGACGAGATCGCCAAGGTCGTCGTCACCCGCGACGTCGTCCTGCGCAACGTCAACCCGACGATCGTGCGCCACGACGACGAGGGCGGCCGCAAGCGCACGCCGCGCAAGCGCTCCGCCTGACGGCGCACCCCCGCCACGTCGCGAGCCCGGACCGGTCGGTCCGGGCTCGCGGGCGTTCGGGGGCTCGGGCGGTGCGGCCGGCCGGGTCAGCCGGTGCGCGCGGCGCGCCAGGCGAGGACCGCGGTGGCGGCCAGCCCGGCGAGGGCGAGGGTCACGACGGCGGTACCCCAGGCCGACGGGGTGCGGGTGCCGAGGAGCCCGACGATCGCCGCGCCCGCTCCCGCGGTCGCGAGCAGCCCGCCCTGGGTCGCCCAGCGGCGCAGGGTCGCCCGGGGCAGCCCGGCGCCGGGCGGGAAGGCGGCGAGCAGGGAGAGGGACAGATGTGTCGCCAGCACGAGCGTCGCGATCAGCACCGCAGCGGCCCAGCCGCCGACGTCCGTCGGCGTCACGCCGCTCATCCCGACGACGACCACCTGCCCGACGAGCAGCAGGGTCGCCCCCCAGCGACCCGGCCGGCGCAGCCCCCACCACGTGAGGCCGGCGAGCGGGAGCGCGAGGACGGCAGCCGTGACCGGGGTCGAGAGCGCGGCGAGCCCGAGGAGCAGGACGTCGGCGACGACGACGAGGAGGGCGGCGAGCGACCGCCAGCGGCGCGCGGGGGTCATCGGGCTGCTCCTGCCGTGCGGGGCCGACGTCCGATGCCGCGCAGCACCGTGTCGAGGGCACCCTCGGCGCCCCAGGGGACGACCGGCACCCCGGCCCGCGCGCAGCGGTGGGCCTCCCGCTCACGCTCCAGCAGCCGCAGCCGCCACGTGAGGGACGCCAGCCGCGGGTCCTCGATGCCCGTGGCGGCGACGAGCGCGGCGGGGTCGGCGTCGGGGGTCGCAAGGTGCCCCGGCAGGGTGTCGACGACGAGGACGACATGCCCGCTGCGGGCCAGGCGGACGGCGTGAGCGAGCGGCTCGGCCGACACGAGCGCCGAGAGGATGACGACGACGGCGCCGGGTGGCACCGACCGGCGCAGCTGGGCCCGCAGGGCGCGCTCCTCACCGACCGAGCCGCCGGAGGGCTCGGCCCGGCCGAGGCCGAGGAGGATGCGGGTCAGCTGGTGGTGCCCGCCGACCGCCGGGACGTCGACGACCCCGCCGCCCCCGAGGACCGACACGCCCACCCGGTCGCCGGTCGAGAGGTAGTGGGCGGCGAGCGCACCGGCGGCGTCGACCGCGACGTCGAGGCTCGAGCGGCGACCGGTGTCGGTGTCGGGCACGCCGACGTCGCGCAGCGCGTCGACGAGGAGGCGGACCTCGGCGTCCTGGTCGGCGTGGGTCGTCGTGACGTGGAGGGTGCCGGTCCGCAGCGACACCGGCCAGCTGATGCGGCGCAGCCGGTCGCCGGTGCGGAACGGGCGCAGGTCGGCGAGCTCGGTGCCGGAGCCCTGCCGGTTCGAGCGGTGCTGCCCGACGAGGCCGGACGGGTGCGGCAGGCCGGCGCGCGAGGAGAACCGGCCCGGGCGCGGCACGACGGTCACGGCCCCGCGCAGCTGCTCGGGCGAGAGCCACACGAGTCCGCCGAGGTCGCCGAAGCCGGCGACCTGGGCGGGTCCGACCCGGCGCGAGCCCCACCGCAGCGCCTCGACCTCGACCCCGAGCGGCACCAGCTCGTGCGGCTGCAGGCCCTCGGTCGCCGCGGCCACGTGACCGTGCCGAGGCGTCGAGCGCCCCCAGCGGTCGGCGGGCAGGTGGGCGACGACGTCGCGCAGCCCGGGGACGGGCGCGAGGTCCAGCCGCCACACGAACGACTCGCCCTCGCGCACCACGAGCGGGTCGACCGACGACTGCACCCGGGGCGCCCGGCGGGGGCGCGTGACGAGCGACCACGCGGCCGCCCCGAGGAGCGGCACGCCGACGACGACGAGGTCACCGCGCCCGAACGCGACGCCCACGACGAGCACGAGCAGCCCGACGAGCAGGGCCCGACCGAGCGCTCGGGTGGGGCGCCACCCGCCGGTCACGCCGTGCGGGCCGTCGTGCGCGGGGTGCGGACGGTGCGCAGGACGTCCGCGACGACGGTGGCCGAGGTGACCTCGCCCATCCACAGCTCGGGCCGGACGACGACGCGGTGCTCGAGGACGGCGGGGGCGACGGCCTTGACGTCGTCGGGGGCGACGTAGTCACGGCCGCGGACGACGGCCAGGCCGCGCGCCACGAGCATGAGGCCGAGCGAGCCACGGGGGGAGGAGCCCATCAGCACGTGCTCGTGCTCGCGGGTGGCCCGGGCGAGGGCGACGCAGTACCGCCCGACCTCGGGCGAGACGGTGACGTCCTCGAGGGAGGCCTGCAGCTCGAGCAGCTCGGCGGCGTCGACGACGCGGCGCGCCTCCTGCTCCTCGCGGCGTCGCTCGAGGCGACGGCCGAGGACCTGCCACTCCTCGTCGGCGTCGGGGTAGCCGAAGGCCACGCGGACGAGGAAGCGGTCCAGCTGCGCCTCGGGCAGCGGGTAGGTGCCCTCGTACTCGACGGGGTTGGCGGTCGCGAGCACGTGGAACGGCCGCGGCAGCCGGAAGGTCTGGCCCTCGACGGTGACCTGCCCCTCCTGCATCGCCTCGAGCAGCGCGGCCTGCGTCTTCGGGGGCGTCCGGTTGATCTCGTCGGCGAGCAGCAGGCCGGTGAAGACCGGGCCCTGGCGGAACTCGAAGCGCCGCTCGCCCTGGTCGTAGACGAAGCTGCCGGTGAGGTCGGAGGGCAGCAGGTCGGGGGTGAACTGCGCCCGGGTGAAGTCGAGGCCGAGCGCCTGCGCGAGGGTGCGCGCCGCGAGCGTCTTGCCGAGCCCGGGGTAGTCCTCGAGGAGGACGTGCCCGCCCGCGAGGACCGCCGCGACGACGACCTCGGTGGCCGCCCGCTTGCCGACGACGACGGTGTCGACCTCGTCGAGGACGGCGACGGCGCGTCGGTGGGTCGTGGCGAGGTCGGTCATGCGGTCTCCTTCGTCGGGGTCACGGTCTGCGTCGGGCGCAGCGACTCGAGGTCGGCGATGACCGCCTCGGCGTCCTGGGGGGTCAGGCGGCGCGGTGGCGCCGCGAGGTAGCGGGCGAGGGCGCCGTCGGGCGGGGTCGCGGGGCGGCCCGCGGCTGCGCCGAGGCGCTCGGCGGTCAACGAGCGCACGAGCTCCTGGAGCTCGGCCGGGGCGCTCGTGTCCGTCCGGTTCGGGGCGAGCAGCCGGCGCAGGGCACCGATCCCGGGCTCGGGCGGGACCTCGTCGGCCCGGCGGGGGAGCCAGTCCCAGTCGACGCCGTCGTCGCGCTGGAGGGGGACGAGCAGCCCGATGAGCGAGACGACGAGGACGACCGCCGCGGCCGCCGCGAGCACGACGACGCCGCGGACGAGGACGAGCGCGACCAGCGCGACGCCGGCCACGCCGAGGCCGACGACCCGGCCTCGGGTCAGGTGCAGGTCAGGCACGGGATCCGGCCTCCTGCCGTTCGACGGCGGCGCGCAGGTCGGCGGCGAGGCGGGTCAGGGCGGCCTCCGCCGTGGCCCGGTGGTCCTCGGTCAGCTCGTGGTGCGACCAGGCTGCCTCACGGTAGAGGGCCGCCAGCGACTGCAGGGTCTCCTCGTCGACCTCGAAGCGGCGCAGCACGCCCACGGCGGTCTCGGTCGAGGTGCGAGAGGCGCTGAGGGTGAGCCCGGCGGCCCGCAGCGTGTCCTCGAGCCGGTCCCACGCCGCGATGATGCCCTCCGCCGGCGTGCCCCGCCCGAGCACGACCAACCGCTCCTCCGCGTCCTCCGAGAGCGCCGTGCCCAGCCGGGCCAGGTCCGGCCCGGCCGTGTCGTCGGCCTCGACGGCGCGCGGCCCCTGGAGCGAGCGGAGCAGCGCCCGCAGGACGAGGGCGAGGACGACGAGGAGCGCGAGCCCGACGAGGCCCACCGCGGTCCACCCGACGAGCGCCGCGAGGGAGTCGCCGTTGACCGAGGCGGAGCGGAAGGCCCGGGCGTCGACCTCCGAGGAGGGGCGGAAGACGTCGTCGTCGGCGCCGTACTGCGTCACGGGGCCGAGGTGCGGGCCGCTGATGACCCGCGGGATGCCGGGGACCGACGCCGCCCAGACGGCCAGCAGCGCCGCGGCGGCCGCGGTCACCCCCAGGGCGACCCGGCTCCGCCGGGCGCGGTCACTGCGTCGTGCGTCCCCCACGCGACACACCCAACCACACGCGGCTTGGCGAGAGGGGGACCGGGAGGGGACGATGTGCCCGTGGCGACGACCTTCCGGCTGCGGGCCGGCGACACCGGCCCGGTGCAGCAGTCGCCGGTGACCTGCGGGTCGGCGTGCCTGACCGTCGCGCGGATGCTCGTCGACCCGGTCTTCGCGTCGTGGGTCCGGACGGGCGACCCGCACCCGCCCGGCTCACCGGCGGGGGCCACCCAGGCCGAGCGCTTCGCCGCGTACGAGCGGGTCGTCATGCGACGCACGAACGGGGTGCTCTCGGGCGGTCGGCGCCCGAACCTGCCGTGGCCGCGGGCGCTCGGTACGCCGCCGTGGGGCGCGCTGCGCGAGTTGGAGTTCGGGGCGGCCCGTCTCGGGACCCGCTACACGCTCGAGCTGCTGCGCGGCGCCGACGAGTACGGGCTGGTCGAGCGCTTCGAGACCCTCCAGCAGGTCGTCGCCGACGGCGAGCCGGCGCTGCTGTACATCGGCACCGCGGTGCTGCCGCGCCACGTCGTCCTCGTCCTGCCCGGCGACGGCGACCGGATGCTCGACGTCTACGACCCCGGGACCGGCCGCGTGGGCCACCTGCGCCGGGACGAGGTCGTGCAGCACCGGATGCGCCTGTCCGGCTGGGACGTCCCCTGGGTGGCGGTGCGGCCGACGGGTCTGCGCCGGGTCGAGGCACGTCAGGGCGCCCCGTCCCTCGGCCCGATGCCCGCCTGAACCCCGTCGAGTGAACAGGACACGCCGCGTGCGGGGCTCCGCAGACGGCGTGTCCTGTTCACTCGACGGGTGAGAGCGCACCCGGGCGAGGGGGGACCTCAGGCGGTCGGCTTGGGGACCGGGACGAGCTCGAGGTCGCGCGTCGCGACCTCCTCGCCCTCGGCCCACTCGAGCGAGCCGGTGAGCCGGCCGGCGGCCCGCAGGTCTGCCTCGCCGGCGCGCAGGTGCTCGAGCAGCGCGGCCGGGGCGACGATCGTCGCGGTGGGCACCTCGGCCCGCATCCCGACCTTGGCCTCGGACTTCGCCTTGCGGACGACCGCGAGAGCGGCGCCGACGGCGGGCAGCGCAGCGGGGTCGCCACCGGCCGGCACCTCGTCGGCGGTCGGCCACGGCGCGCGGTGCACCGTGCCCTCGTGGAACCAGCTCCAGACCTCCTCGGTGACGTACGGGAGGACCGGCGCCAGCAGGCGCAGCACGACGTCGAGGACGAGGCGCAGCGTGGCGCGGGCGGAGGCGGCCTCGGCGTCACCGCGCGAGCCGTAGGCGCGGTCCTTGACGAGCTCGAGGTAGTCGTCGCAGAAGGTCCAGAAGAACGACTCGGTCACCTCGAGGGCGCGGGTGTGGTCCCAGCCCTCGAAGCCGGCGGTCGCCTTCTCGACGACCTCGCGCAGCGCGGCGAGCACCGACAGGTCGAGCGGGTCGGTGACCTGCGCGGCGAGGTCGCCCTCGACGTCGCCGAAGGAGAGCGCGAACTTGCTCGCGTTGAGGACCTTGATGGCCAGCCGTCGCCCGACCTTGATCTGCCCGACGTCGTAGGCGGCGTCGGCGCCGAGGCGACCGCTGGCCGCCCAGTAGCGGACGGCGTCGGCCGAGTGCTCCTTGAGGAGGTCCTCCGGCGTCACCACGTTGCCCTTGGACTTGCTCATCTTCTTGCGGTCCGGGTCGAGGATCCAGCCCGAGATGGCGGCGTTCGTCCACGGCACGCTGCCGTGCTCGAAGTGCGCGCGCACGACCGTCGAGAACAGCCAGGTGCGGATGATGTCGTGGCCCTGGGGGCGCACGTCCATCGGGAAGACCTTCTCGAACAACGGGTCCGGGTCGACGCCGTCACGGCCGCGCCAGCCGGCGGCGATCTGCGGGCTGAGCGAGGAGGTGGCCCAGGTGTCGAGGATGTCGGGGTCGCCGACGAAGCCGCCGGGCACGCCGCGCTGGTCCTCGGTGTAGCCGGCCGGCGGGTTCGCCGCGGGGTCGACGGGCAGCTCGGACTCGTCGGGGAGGATCGGGTGGTCGTGGTCCGGCTCGCCGTCGGCGTCGACCGGGTACCAGACGGGGATCGGCACGCCGAAGAAACGCTGGCGCGAGACGAGCCAGTCGCCGTTGAGTCCTTGGACCCAGTTGGAGTAGCGGTTGCGCATGAAGCCGGGGTGGAAGTCGACCTCCTCGCCGCGGGCCACCAGGGCCGCGTTGAGGTCGGCCTCGCGCCCGCCGTTGCGGATGTACCACTGGCGGGTCGTGACGATCTCGAGCGGCTTCTCGCCGCGCTCGTAGAAGTTGGCCTTGCGCTGCGTCGGCTTCGGCTCGCCGTCGAGGTCGCCGGACTCGCGCAACGCGCCGACGATGGCCTCGCGCGCCGAGAACGCGGTCTTGCCCGCGACCTGCTCGGCGTAGAGGGCCTCGCCCGCCGAGCCGACGAGCCACTCGGGGGTCTCGGACTGCATGCGGCCGCTGCGCGTCACGAGCGAGCGGGTCGGCAGGCGGAGCTCACGCCACCAGAGCACGTCGGTCAGGTCGCCGAACGTGCAGCACATCGCGATGCCCGCGCCCTTGTCCATCTCGGCGGCGGGGTGCGCCACGACCGGCACCTCGACACCGAACAGCGGCGTGCGCACGGTCGTGCCGAACAGCGGCTGGTAGCGCTCGTCGTCCGGGTGGGCGATGAGGGCCACGCAGCTGGGGATCAGCTCGGGGCGCGTGGTCTCGATGTGCACCGGGCCGTCGGCGCCGTGGAACGCCACGCGGTGGTAGGCGCCGGGGTAGTCGCGGGCCTCGAGCTCGGCCTGCGCGACGGCGGTCTGGAACGTGACGTCCCAGAGGCCGGGGGCCTCGGACTGGTAGGCCTCGCCGCGACGGACGTTACGGAGGAACGCCTGCTGCGAGGTGGCACGCGAGTGGTCGTCGATCGTCCGGTAGCCGATGGACCAGTCGTAGCTGTGGCCGATCCGGCGGAAGAGGGACTCGAACGCCTCCTCGTCCTTGACGGTCAGCTCGTCGCACAGCTCGATGAAGTTCTGGCGCGAGATGGGCATCTCGTCGGCGGCCTTCGTGCTCTTGGCGTTGCCGCGGAAGGGCGGCTCGAAGTCCGGGTCGTGGTGCAGCGACGCGTCGCCGCGCACGCCGTAGTAGTTCTGCACGCGCTTCTCGGTGGGGAGGCCGTTGTCGTCCCAGCCGATCGGGTAGAAGACGTTGAACCCGCGCATGCGCTTGTAGCGCGCCATGCAGTCGGTGTGCGTGTAGCTGAACACGTGCCCCATGTGCAGCGAGCCGCTGGCGGTCGGCGGCGGGGTGTCGATCGAGAACACCTGCGAGCGGTCACCGGCGAGGGCGGCCTCGCGGTCGAAGGCGTAGGTGCCCTGCTCCTGCCATACCGCGCCCCACTTCTCCTCCAGGCCGTCGAGGGACGGCCGGTCCGGGATGGCGGAGGCGGCGGTGGGGGAGGCGTGCTCGGTCATGGCCGACATCCTCCCAGACCGCGGAGGGTGCCCTCACCCGGGTTCAGCCGGTGCGGCGTCGGCGTGCGAGGCGCACGAGCGCCAGCCCCGTGAGGGCGCTGCCGGCCGCGACGGCCACCCAGAGCACCTGCCGCCGCTCACCGGCGCGCGGGTCCGCGACCGGGCGCACCTCGAGGCGGGTCGTGGCGGCCTCCGCGCGCGGCGGGGCGGTCGTGCCGGGCAGCGGCGGCCCGGCCATCCCGGCGTCGAGGACCGCCGTCAGCGCCTCGACCGGCTGGATGACGCCCCAGCCGACGGCGTCGTCGCGCGCGTCGCGCCGGTCGCGGGCGGCGGTGACCTCGAGGCGGTGGGCCCACAGCTGCGGCCCCTCGGACGGGAAGCGTTGTGCGAGGAGGGCGGCCGCCGCGCTGACGTACGCGGTGGCGTAGCTCGTCGACCCCTCGTCGGAGGACAGGTAGCAGTCGCCCCACGCGCCGAAGGTCGTCAGCACGTCGGTGCCGGGCGCCGCGACGTCGACGTGCGACCCCGTGACCGACCCCTTGGCCGGCCGGTCGTCCGCGTCGCTGGCGCCGACCCCGAGCACGCCGGGGTAGGCGGCGGGGTAGCGCGGGCCGCGCACGGGGTCCTGCTCGGTGCTCGTCCCGGCGGCCGCGACGACGAGGGCCCCCTCGCTCTGCGCGTGCTCGACCGCCGACCGCAGGCGGGAGTCGTCACCGGCCGTGCTCAGCGAGACGTTGACGACCTTCGCGCCGCCGTCGACCGCGGCCCGGATGCCCTCCGCGAGGGTGCCGGCGTCGGTGTCCGGCCCCTCCTGCGAGGTGCGCTCGTCGGACACGACCTTGACCGGGAGGATGCGGGCGTCCGGCGCGAGGCCCTCGACGCCGGACTTCGAGCCGACGGACCGGGCGGCGATGATGCCGGCGACCGCGGTGCCGTGCAGGCGGGTGTCGGTGCGGGCCGACCCCCCGACGAGGCTCCGTCCGTCGAGCACGGAGGAGCCGGTGAAGTGCTGGTTGCGGGCGACCCCGCTGTCGACGACGGCGACGGTGACGCCCCGCCCGGTGGCCATCGTCCACGCGGTGCGGGAGCCGAGCCGGACGAGCGCCGTCGGGGTGTCGGTGACCCACTGGGTCCGTCCCTCCTCGCACTGCTCGGCCGCGGAGGGCAGGGCCGCGGCCACTGCCGGGGCGGACACGGCGGAGGCGAGCGCCGGTGCGGCCGAGGGGAGCACGGCGGTGCTCGTGAGCAGGAGCGGCGCGGCGATGCGCGCCGCGCGGCGCCGCGAGGTCACGACGTGCCCGAGACGACCGTGCGGGCGGCGTCCTCGCCGAGGGCCGGGCCCGAGCGGAACAGCTCGGTCCAGGCCGCGGGGACCGGGACGACGTCCCCGGACGTGTAGCCCAGGCGGGCGAGCACCTCGGTGTCGGCGCCGACGACCGAGTAGGCCGTGGCGGTCTGGTCCACGGCCAGCACGGGGCCCTTGCCGAGCACCTGCCCCGACACCGCCCGGACGAGCGCGCCGGACCCGGTGTCGACGACGGTGCGGCCGCGGTCGGACGCCGGCGGGTCGCTGGTGACCGTCGTCAGCGCGACGACGGGGGCCGTGTTCGCCGCGGCCGTGAGCGTCGCGCACGGCGTGGTCTCCAGGGCCGTCGGCAGCTTCTCGGGCCAGGCCGTCGGGGCGGTGCGCTGCGGCACGACCTGGAGGCGGGCGATCTGCGCGCCCTCGACGGGCAGGACGTCGGCGGACGCACCCGAGCCGAGGCGGTACATCGCGAGCGCGACGTCGGGCAGCGGCTCGAGGGTGCCGTCGGGGGTGACGAGGTAGTGACGACCGTCGTCCTGCAGCTCGAGCACGGACCCGACCGAGGCACCGGGCGGGAGACCGGGGAGCGGCTTGCCGAGGTCGTCGACGGTGAGCGGGCCGAGCGCCGGCCCCTCGGGGAAGAGGTTGAGCCACGCGGCCGGGGCGGCGACCGGCGGGCGCCCGTCGAGCCGTAGGGCGACCGAGACGGCCGACAGGTCGCGGCCGCGCACCGGGTAGCGCATCCCGTCCGCGACGACGAACACCGCCTCGTCGGTGCGGACGAGCACGGCGGCGCCGTCGGCGGGCTCGGCCCGGCGCTTCGGACCGATGGCGGACGAGACCTGCTGCCCCGCACCGAGGCACGAGAGCCAGCCGGTGTTGACGAGGCGGTCGGCCGGTGCGAGGGAGTCGGGGGCACCGAGGATGCCGAGGGTCGCACCGCGCTCCTTGTCGGCGAGCTCCTCGTCCGGCACGGCGAGCACCTTGAACTGGTTGCTCGGGATGAGCAGGCGGGCGCTGACGGTGTTGACGACCGGGTGCAGCACCTCGTCGATGGACACGTACCGCGCGCCGCTGTCCTCGGCGATGACCAGCCGGTCGTTGCCCCAGTCGTCCGGGAGCGACGAGCGCAGGTACCCGAACGCCATGCTGCCGAGGACGAGCACGACGGTGAGCGCGAGGCCACCCACGACGGCCCGCAGCGGGCGGTCGGGCTCGACCTCGCGACCGCCCGGGGCACCGCTGACGAACGCGGTGGTCAGCCGGCGACGGCTGAACGACTGCGCCTCGACGAGGTCCTTCTTCGTCGCCACGTCAGAGGATCCCGACGGTGGCGGCGGCCAGGGGCAGGAGCGACACGAGCGCGACGCCGTCGAGGGCGTCGGCGACCCGGCCGAGGCGGACCCGGGTGCGGGGGGCGAGGACGGCCAGCGCGACGACGACCGCGCCGGTCGCCCCGAGGAGCACCGCGAGGGCCGGGCGCCACGTCGGGTGCGTCAGCGCGGCGACGACGGCGGCGAGGGCCACGCCGAGGATGCCCGTGGCCATCGCGATGACGACGGTGGTGCGGGTGCGGGCGTGCCGCGTGCGCAGCAGCGTGGCGGCGCACCCGGCGAGGACGAGGGCGGTCCCGGCCAGCCCGTCGGCGACGAGCTGCGGCGTGACGAGGAGCGCCGCCCCGCCGGTCGACAGCCCGACGGCGACCATCACCTCGTGACCGAGGGCCACCTGGCCGCGGACGCGCTCGCGGTCGACCTCGGGCACGTCGGCCTCGATCTCGGCCTCGGTGCGGGGTGCGTGCGTGCTGAGCCGGCTCGAGGAGAGGCCGGCCCAGGGGAGGACGTTGCCGACGACGACCGCGAGCACGAGGACGACGGCGCACACCGTCGTCACGTCGACCTCGAGCACCCCGGTCGCGAGGCCGACCGCGGTGGCGACGAGACCGACGACGGCCCCGGCGGCCAGCACCAGACGGTGCCGGGCCACGACGAGGGCCGCGGCGAGCCCCACGATCGCGACGGCGGAGCCGACCCAGACCAGGCCGCGGCCCCAGAGCGCGTCGGCCGGGGCGACGGCGCTGCCGGAGGTCGCCGCGAACGCGAGGGCGGTGAGCGCGAGGGCGAGCGCGCCGCCGGCCTGCGCCCGCGCGTGGAGGACGGCGGCCGACCCGACCAGGAGGAGGGCGACGGCGAGCGCGACGGCGGCGACGAGGAGCCCGGTGTCCCGAGCGGTGAACAGGGCCCAGGCCGCGCAGAGGAAGAGGACCACGGAGGCGCCGACCGCCGTGCCGGCGCTGTGCCGCGCGGTCCACGGGGCGAACTGCGTCTCGACGACGTCAGCGACGGCTTCGACGACGTCGTCGTAGACCTTGTCGGTCGAGGGGTCGACGACCTCGAGGCTCAGCACCGACCCGTCGGTCACCCCCTGGGCCGCGAACGAGCGGTCGGGGTCGAGGAGGGTCCCGCCGCCCGCGACGAGCCGGAAGCCGTGCGTGGCCTGCTCGGGATCGAGGACCCCGAGCTCGCGCGCGAGCTCGGGGACGATCTCGACGACCGGGATGCCGCCCGGCACACCGAGATCCGCGCGACGGGTGCCCGACGACACGGAGACTCGGACGAGCGACGCGGAGGCGGCGCTGGACTGGCTCACGGTTTCGACTCTCCCCTCGACGGCCGGCCCGGTGCCGGTCCCGACGCGCCCCGAGCATAGACGCGTGGGGTTCGGGGAGTTCTCCCCATCGACCCATTTCGCATGGCACCGTAGGGTCCAGTGCAGGACGAGGGGCCGCACCGGAACCACGTCCGATGGACACCAGCCCTTCAGGGGGTCAGTGAAAACGGCTGCGGCACGATCGTCGTCGCACGAGGGAAGGACACAGCATGGGTGACCAGTTCAGGGCCGGCGCAGGCGTCGTCAAGGCCAGCGCCGACATCGTCTCGGCTGCGCGGGGGGACCTCCGCAAGCAGGTCAACGACCTGCGCACGCAGATGGAGGCCGTCAAGGCGCACTGGGAGGGGCAGGGCGCTGCCAGCTTCCAGAACGTCAGCGAGGCGTGGAAGGTGCAGACGCAGGACATCGTCGACGTGCTCGACACGTTCGAGGCGAACCTCACCGGCACGCAGCGTCAGTACGACGCCGACGACGCCGCCGCGTCGTCGAACCTCAGCAAGTACAGCAGCATGCTCGGCAACGGCTGAGCCGACGAAGGGGACTGAACGATCATGGGTGACGGAATCAAGGTCGGCGGCGCCGGCATCGACGCGCTCGTCGACGACATGCAGAAGGGTCTCGGCCAGATCGAGGGCCGGCTCGGCGACATGAAGAACGACCTCAGCAAGTACGTGGAGCAGTGGGACGGTTCGGCCCGCGCCGCGTACTCGAAGGCCCAGGCCGACTGGGAGAAGCAGATCCAGGAGTGCAAGCAGCTCCTCATGGACGTCCGCCAGGCGGTCATCTCCTCCAAGGAGGACTACCTCGCCGGCGAGCTGCGCAACACCAACATGTGGGGCTGAGCGCCCGACGTGCACGCGCCGGGTGCCGGTGCCTCCTCGGGAGGCACCGGCACCGCGGCGTGACGGGGAGGACCACGGGCGCGGGGCGCCCGTGACGGAACGGACCGAGGAGACGACGTGCCACGACTCGACGACGGCGGACCGGGCGCTGGACCCATCCAGTACCCGAGCATCCTGCAGACGCTCGGGCTGGACTACGAGCAGGACTGGACGAGCTCGACCCACGACGCGCTGCGGACGGTGGAGTACACCGTCGCGTCGCGCTCGACCTTCGGCGAGATCCCGGAGGCGCAGGACTTCGCGACCGTCTACACCGCTGCGGCCCACATCTACGAGGCCACGCTGCGGGGCATCCGCGACGACCTGACCGCCGCCGCGCGGGCGCTGGCCCAGGCCGGCGCCGAGATCCGTGAGCGCGACGAGGCCTCCGGCGACGCCTTCCAGACCCTTCAGGCACGGTGGGCCAGCTCCGACGACTTCGCGGCCTCGCAGCAGACGCAGCAGGCCGCCCGGGACGAGGCCGCGGTCGAGGGGAGCGCGGCCCAGGTGCGCATCGCCGAGGCGGCGCCCGCACCCACGGACCCCACGGACCCCGGTGTCGACACCGGCGTGGGCGGGACGCCCGCCTCCACCCCGACCGGTCCGTCGAGCGGCGGCGCCGCGCCGTCCACCCCGCCCTCCAGCGGCATGGACGTCGGCTGATGCGTCGAGCCCGCGCGCACGCCACCGCACTCGCCCTGGCCCTCGTGGCCACGGCGGCCGGCGCCGTGGCCGCGCCCGCGACGGCCGGGACGCTCGCCGGGGCGCCCGACCGTGTGTCGGCGGCCGCGTCACCGGGTGAGTGGTGGCGTTCGGCGATGGGCGTGGACGAGCTCAACCGCCGGGGCACCGGCAAGGGCGTGACGGTCGCCGTCATCGACGGGCCGATCGACGCCGACGTCCCCGAGCTGCGCGGGAAGGTCGTCTCCAGCCGGAGCTTCTGCACGGGGGCCCGCTTCGACTCTCCGCTCCGCTCGCCGTCGGCCACGGGCAAGCCCGCCGAGCACGCCACCAGCATGGCGGCGCTCATCGCCGGCTCGGGGAGGGGGACGGGACCGGGTGGGCGCGGGATCCGTGGCATCGCGCCCGACGCGACGATCCGGCACTACGCCGCGATGTACCGGAACGACAAGGACAAGGCCACCTGCCCGCTGGTCGACGGCGCGGACGACGTCGACGAGGGCATCGCCCGGGCGATCGACCGGGCCGCCTCCGACGGTGCCGACGTCATCAGCATCAGCCTCATCGCGGGGTACGACACGGAGATGATCGACTCCGTCCTCAATGCGTACCGGGCCGACGCGATCGTCGTGGCCGGCACCCCGAACGACAAGACCGCCGTGCAGTGGCCGGCGTTGGGCAACGGGGTGCTCGCGGTGACGAGCGTCGACTCCGCGGGGCGCATCCCCGACTTCAGCGTGCGCAACGGCCCGTCCCTCGCCCTCGCGGCCCCGGGCAAGGACGTCACGGCCGGCAGCTACGACGACGCCGGCTGGCACAGCGACACCGTCGTCTCCGGGTCGTCGATCGCCACGGCGATCGTCGCCGGCGGCATCGCCGCGATGCGCTCCGCCCACCCGGACGCCAGCGCCGGACAGATCCTCCACGCGGTCAAGGACAACGTGGGGCTGCGCGAGAAGAAGGACGGCAGCGGCTACGAGACCTGGTTCCGCCGCAACGGGTCGGACCTCCCCACCGTGCGCAGCGCCAACCGAGCCTACGGCTGGGGCATCTTCGACCCCGCCGACGCCGTGCAGGTCGACCCGACGACGCTGCCGAAGGACAACCCGTTCGTCCGCACCGGCAAGAACGAGGAGCCGACGGCGCAGCAGGTCGCGACCTTCATGAGCCTGCCGGCGCCGACGCCGTCGGGCTCCGCGAGCCCAACGGCGTCACCGACCGTCAGTGCGACCCCGTCCGGCACGCCGGCGGCCCAGGCGGCTCCGGCCGTCCGCGACGACGGGTCGGGTGGACCGCCCTGGTTCCTCCTCGGCGCCGTCGGGCTCGCGCTCCTGCTCCTCGCCGGAGGTGGGCTCGCCCTGCGCGGACGCCGTGCGGCCGCGGGGGCGTCCTCCGCACCGACCACCTCTGCCACCACGACCAGCACCACGACGACGGACGGCGCCGCGGGCGCCGAGGGGAGGAACCACTGATGGTCATTCCTGACGAGGGCCCGAGCAACCCGGCGCTGCCGGCCGACGCGGGTCCCAACGAGCGCAGGCTCTACGGGATCTACGGATTCTCCACGGTCCTCGTGCGGATGACCGCCGACGACTGGGGGACGACCGCCGACACGGTGAGCAACCTCGCGACCGAGGTGCGCTCGGTCATCACGAAGCTCCAGGGTGCGGACCGTCCGTGGACGGGCCCGGCGGCCGACGGGGCCTACGCGACCCTCCAACAGCTCGCCCGTCAGCTCGACCGGCGGGCCGAGGAGATCACCGGCATCAAGCAGGGCCTGACGAAGGCGGCCGACGCCGCCGACACGGCGCGGCAGGCGTACCAGAACACGGTGCGCACGATCTCGACGGACGTCGACCGCTCCTCGTACGAGCGCACCCAGGCGCGTCAGGGTGGCCAGCCCGCGCCGGACGGCAAGGTCTTCGACCAGGCGGGTTTCGACGCCGCCGTCGCCGCGCAGCGCGAGCAGCGCGAGCAGCAGTCCGCCACCGTCCTCGCCGCCTTCAGCGGTGAGATCGGAGAGGCGGCCAAGGACATGCCGGTCGAGGCCAAGGAGTCCGTCACCATCGACCCCGGGTCCTCCGGGGGCAGCGGTGGAGGGGGCGGTTACCCGTCGGGGGGTGGCCCCAGCGGTGGCTCCTACGTCGCGCCCTCGGGCGGGGGCGGCGGCGTCTACCACGTGTCGCACCCGACCGGCTGGGTGCAGGAGCCCGTCGTCGAGAACCCGCAGCCGCCCACACCGGTGCCGCCCGTCGACCCGCCCGTCGAGCCGCCGGCCCCCGTGAGCCCGGTCAGCCCGACGCCGACCCCGGTCCACCTCGACGGCGGCACGACCGGCACGGTCACGCCCGGCGGCGCCGGCAGCACCGGCTGGGCCGGCACGTCACCGGCCGGGGGCTCGGTCTCCGGCGGTGCCGGAGGTCTCGGCGGCGCCGGTGCGGTCGGCGGTGGAGCCCTCATGGGTGGCGCCGCGCTGCTCGGCAAGGGCGTGCTCGGACGGATGGGCGGTGGTGCCTTCGGGGCCGCCGGCGCGGCCGGCCGTCCCGGCCTGGTGGCCGGCAGCACCTCCGCCGCGGGCCGTGGAGCCAGCGGAGCCGCGGGTCGCGGTGCGGCCGGCGCGGCCGGGCGCACGACCGTCGCCCCCGGTGGTCAGGGTGCCGCCGCGCGCGGCGGTGCCCGGGGCGCCGGTGGCGGTCGCGGCGCGGCCGGGGTCACCGGGTCGCGCAGCACCGGGAAGTACGGGGTCCCGAAGGTCGGCGAGAGCGGCGGCCGCGGTGCCGGGGCCAAGGGTGCCGTCGGAGCCGCCTCCGGGGGGCGCGGTGGACGCCGGGGCCGCGACGAGCAGGCCCAGGACGTCGACCACCTGACGCACGAGGACGAGGAGACCTGGTTCGAGGGCGAGGACGACGCGACCCCGCCCGTCTGGCGCTGACGCCCCGGCCACGTCACGCGAGCGCCCCTTCCCCGTGCCGGGGGAGGGGCGCTCCGTCGTGCCGGGGTCGTCTCGTCTCGCCGGGGTGGTGTGGCAGGGCGGCGGGGCGAGGTGGGTGCGGCGAGGCGAGGTCAGGGGTGGTCTCGCGGTGCCCGGGGGTCAGCCGGAGGTGAACCGGCGCAGCGCCTCGACGAGGCCACCGGCCACGACCGCGAGCGGCAGCGCGAGGACGACCGCGAGCGCCTCGAGCCGGTCGGCGCCGCGCGAGAGCCGGGTCGAGGCCCAGCCCCCGGACAGCGCGACGGCGCCGAGGACCGCGGCCACCCCGAGGACGACCGCCCCGGCGACGACGCCCCAGCGCCAGCCGCCGTCCCAGTCGACGACGGCGACCGAGGTCGAGAGGGTGAGGGACGCCGCGGTGGCGAGCATCGCGGCGCGCGCCAGCCGGTCGCGGACGTGCCGCGCCTGGTACCCCAGCGCGGCGCTGGAGGCGAGGAGGAGCGCCCAGCGCGACCACGGCGCGAGCGTCGACAGCGGCTCGGTGAGCGCGACGACCCATCCGGCGACGACGGCGAGGACGCCGAGGTAGGTCGTGCCGACCGAGACCACCGAGCGGGCCTGCGCGACGCGGTCGCGGACGTCGGTGGCGGTGACGCGGCGGCGGCGCGCGGCGTGCCGCTCGCGCACCGACCAGACGGTCGTCGAGAGGCGGTCGGTGTCGACGAGCTGGGTCTGGTCGACGTCGAGGCTGGCGCTCGGCAGCGCGCGGACCACGACGGGCGCGAGGCCCACGACGAGGGCGGCGGCCACGGTCACCGGCTGCTCGGCGAGCACGGTGCCGGCGACGAGGGCGGCGAGCCCGCCGAGGCAGGCCAGTGCCGTCCGCTCGGCCCGGTCGGCGGGCGAGCCGTCGGACGACGCGAGCGCGAGCACCACGGCCCCGAGCGCGGCCGCCAGCACCACCGCGACCGCGACCCGCGACGGCGATGGGGCGAGCGGGACGAGGAGGCCCGCGGCCCCCGCGAGCGAGGGGGCGCCGACGAGCCGGACCAGCGCGGCGCCGTTGCGGTGCCGGGGGGTGAGGAGGACGGCGGCCACGGCGGCGGCGAGCAGCACCCCGCTCGCCGCCCAGCGGACCGCGGCGGCGTCGAGGACCTGGTCGGTCGTGCCGGCCGGTGCGGCGAGGGCGAGCGCCGCGGCGACGAGCGCGACGACGGCGCTGGCCGCGACGAGCACGGGCCCGAGGTCCGAGGCGCGTCGCGCGGCGCGTCGAGCGGGCCCGCGAAGACGGCGCCGCGGGTGGTGCAGCGCGGAGCGGCTGACCGTGGCGTCGACGTCGTCGACGGCGTCGCGGCGCTGGGTGGCGTCGTCGACGAGCGAGAGCCCGGGGTCGGCGGTCGCGACCGACGGCGAGCGCGACCCACCGGCCCACGCCGGGGCCGACGGGCGGGCGCCGGGGGCGGCGGAGGACCGGTCGAGGCTGACGACCCCCCGGTGCACGGCGTGGGTGGTCGTCCGGACGACGGTGAGGACGGCGCCGGCGGGCAGGTCGCCGGAGATCCGGTCCTGGGGCCCGAGGACGTGGCCGGCGGCGGTCGCGACCGAGCTCGGCGTGGCGCTGGAGGAGATGCCGAGGACCGAGAGGACCTCGCTGACACGGGTGCCGACCGGGACGACGAGGTCGTAGCTGCGCTCGTCCGCGACGAGCGTCAGCTGCTGCGTCGTCCCGTCCACCGGGCCCTCCCGTCGTTCTCCCGCACTCGATCCGGCCCACCTCGGGCCACTCCCCGCGGGGAACAGTATCCACGGGTACGGTAGGCCGAGCGCCAGAAGCACCACCGGGAGGGGAAGCAGGATGTCGGTGCCCGCACGCAGCGGCACGCGAGAGAAGGCACCGGAGGTCCCCACGGGACGTCTCGTGCTCCAGCCCCCTCCCGAGATCACCCCGTCCGAGGGCGCGAGCGGCCTGCTGATGCAGGCGGTGCCGATGCTCGGCTCGCTCGGCTCCATCGGCTTCGTGGCCCTGTCGCAGAACGGCGCCCGCGCCTGGCTGACCGCCGGGATGTTCCTCGTCGCCAGCGTCGGGTTCGTCCTCGCGAGCGGCCTGCGGCAGCGCCAGCAGCACGCCGCCGGCGTCCTCGCCGCGCGCCGCGAGTACCTCGCCTACCTGCAGGAGGTCCGCGGCACCATCCGCGACGCCGCCGCCCGCCAGCGCGAGGCGGCCCTGTGGGACTACCCGGACCCCGCGGCGCTCCCGGTCATCGCCGCGGAGGGCACGCGCGTCTGGGAGCGGCAGGTCTCCGACGTCGACTTCCTCCAGGTGCGGATGGGCACGACGTCGCAGCCGCTCTGCCTCGAGCTCGAGCCGCCGGAGACCCCGCCGCTGGCCCAGCTCGACCCCGTCGCCGCCTCGGCCCTGCACCGCCTCCTCTCGACCCACCGGGTCCAGCCCGGCCTGCCGGCCTCGGCGGCGCTGCGGGCGTGGCCGCACGTCGAGGTGACGGGCGACGCCGACCCCGCGCGCTCGCTGGCCCGCTCGCTCGTCCTCCAGGCCGCGATGCAGCACGCCCCCGAGGACCTCGTCGTCGCCGCCCTCGTCTCGCGCGAGGCGCGCGCCGAGTGGGAGTGGCTCAAGTGGCTGCCGCACGCCCTCAGCCCCCGCGAGCACGACGCCGTCGGGCCGGTGCGGCTCGTGGGGGAGTCGGTGCACGACCTCCTGCCGCTCCTGCCCCAGGAGATCGTCGAGCGCCCGCGCTTCGGCCCGAGCGAGCGCGGCGCGCTGCCGCACGTCCTGCTCGTCGTCGACGGCGGGCACGTGCCGCCGGGCAACCCGGTCGTCACGCCGGACGGCGTCCTCGGGGTCACCGTCCTCGACCTGCCGGAGCAGTGGGGCGAGCTCGACTCGGGGACGACGCTGCGCCTCGCGGTCGGCCCGCGCACGACGAGCGGCCCGCGCGCCGGCACCGCACCGCTCGAGGTCATCAGCCTCGCCCGCGGGGTGGCCCACGGGGTCGCCGACCAGCTCTCGACCACGCGCGCCGAGGCCGCCGCCCGCCGCCTCGCGCCGCGGTACACCGCCGACGAGCCCGAGGCGCGCGACGCCCTGAGCGCCTCCACCGAGCTCGTCGACCTCCTCGGCACCGGCGACGTCCGCGACTTCGACGTCGACACCGCGTGGCGCGCGCGACTCCAGCGCGACCGCCTCCGCGTCCCGATCGGCGTCGACGAGAAGGGCCTTCCCGTCGCGCTCGACATCAAGGAGTCGGCGCAGCAGGGCATGGGCCCCCACGGCCTCGTCATCGGCGCCACCGGCTCCGGCAAGTCCGAGCTGCTGCGCACCCTCGTGCTCGCGCTCGCGATGACGCACTCGCCGGAGTCGCTCAACTTCGTCCTCGTCGACTTCAAGGGTGGCGCGACGTTCGCCGGGATGGCCGACATGCCGCACGTCTCGGCCGTCATCACCAACCTCGGGCAGGAGCTCACGCTCGTCGAGCGCATGCAGGACGCGCTCCAGGGCGAGATGACCCGCCGCCAGGAGCTCCTGCGCTCGGCCGGCAACTTCGCCAACGTCACCGACTACGAGCGCGCCCGGGCCGGCGGCGCCGACCTCGAGCCGCTGCCGGCGCTGCTCATCGTCGCCGACGAGTTCTCCGAGCTGCTCGCCGCCAAGCCCGAGTTCGCCGACCTCTTCGTCGCCATCGGCCGCCTCGGCCGCTCGCTCTCGATGCACCTGCTGCTCTCGTCGCAGCGCCTCGAGGAGGGCCGCCTGCGCGGGCTCGAGTCGCACCTGTCCTACCGGATCGGTCTGCGCACCTTCTCGGCCGGCGAGTCCCGCACCGTCATCGGCGTGCCGGACGCCTACGAGCTGCCGCCGGTCCCCGGGCTCGGCTACCTCAAGCCGGACCAGACGACCCTGACGAAGTTCAAGGCCGCGTACGTCTCCGGCCCGCCGAAGGGCCGCCGGCGCCGCGCCGCGAGCGAGCCCGGCGGTGGCGGCCCGTCCGAGATCCTCCCGTACACCCTCGCCCCGGTCGCGGCCGGACGGCGCGCACCGGTCGAGCCCGCGGCCCCGGCGCCCCAGGAGGCCGCCGAGGAGCGCGCGGTCTTCGACATCGCCGTCTCGCGGATGAAGGGCCACGGCCGCCCCGCCCACCAGGTGTGGCTGCCGCCGCTCGACGTCCCGAACTCGATGGACCAGCTCTTCGGCGACCTGCGCGAGGACCCGCAGCTCGGGCTCACGAGCCCGTCGTGGCGGGCGCGCGGCGACTACGTCCTGCCCGTCGGCATCGTCGACCGGCCGCTCGAGCAGCGCCGCGAGCTGTTCGTCCTGCGCCTCGGCGGGGCCGGCGGCCACGTCGCCGTCGTCGGCGGACCGCGCTCCGGCCGCTCGACGTTCGCCCGCACGCTCGTCACGGCCATCGCCCTGACGACGACCCCGCTCGAGAGCCAGGTCTACGTCCTCGACTTCGGCGGCGGCACGTTCACGCCGATGGCCAAGCTCGCCCACGTCGCGGGCGTGGCCAACCGCAGCGAGCCCGAGGTCGTCCGCCGGCTCGTCGCCGAGATCCGGGGCATCGTCGACGCCCGCGAGGCCTACTTCCGCGCCAACGGCATCGACTCGATCGAGACCTACCGACGGCGACGGGCCGAGGGCCGGGTCGACGACGGCTACGGCGACGTCTTCCTCGTCGTCGACGGCTGGCCCACGGTGCGCGCCGAGTTCGACGAGCTCGAGGGGCAGATCACCGAGCTCGCCGGCCGCGGCCTGACCTTCGGCGTCCACGTCGTCCTCACGACCTCGCGCTGGATGGACTTCCGCAACCAGATCCGCGACGTCCTCGGCACCCGCGTCGAGCTGCGCCTCGGCGACCCGACCGACTCCGAGGTCGACCGGCGCGTCGCCGCCAACGTCCCCAAGGGGCGCCCCGGCCGCGGCCTGACGATGACCAAGCACCACTTCCTCGGCGGCATCCCGCGGATCGACGACCGCGGCAGCGTCGACGACCTCGGCGACGGGGTCGAGGACCTCGTCACGCGCGTCAACGCGGCCTGGCAGGGTCCGCGCGGCCCCAAGCTGCGCCTGCTGCCCGAGGAGATCACGCTCGACGCCGTCCGCGAGCTCGCCGGCCCCGACGACCGCCGGCTGCTGCTCGGCGTCGACGAGGCCAACCTCGCCCCGATCGGCCTCGACCTCGCCGAGGAGCCGCACCTCTACCTCCTCGGGGACGGCGACAGCGGCAAGACCGCGTTCCTGCGCACCGTGGCCCACGAGGTGGCGCGCCTGCACACCCCGGACGAGGCGAAGCTCTTCGTCGTCGACTACCGGCGTGGCCTGCTCGGCGAGCTGCCCGAAGCGCACGTCGGCGAGTACCTGACGACCGAGGAGCAGACCGTCGGGGCGGTCGAGGGCATCACGGAGTTCCTGCGCACCCGCCTGCCCGGCCCGGACGTGACCCCCGAGCAGCTGCGGGCCCGCTCGTGGTGGAGCGGCGCCGAGGTCTACTTCCTCGTCGACGACTACGACCTCGTCGTCACCTCGTCCGGCTCGCCGCTGCGGCCGCTCGTGCCCCTGCTCGCGCAGGCCGGTGACGTGGGTCTCCACCTCGTCGTCACCCGGCGCAGCGGTGGAGCCTCGCGGGCGCTCTTCGAGCCGGTGCTCCAGAGCATCCGCGACCTCGGCAGCCCAGGCATCCTGCTCTCGGGCAGCCCGGACGAGGGGATGCTGATCGGCCGCGTCAAGGCGTCGCCGCAGCCGCCCGGCCGCGCGCGCATCGTCTCGCGGGACCTCGGCGACCAGGTGTTCCAGACCGCCTGGCAGCCTCCTCGTCACCGCTGACCTAGGCTGCCCGCATGGAGCCCGTGTACCGCCCCGTCATCCACGCGGCCAAGACCCTGTTCTTCCTCCAGGGCACCCGCTTCACCATCACCGGTGAGGAGAACGTGCCACGCACGGGTGGCGCCGTCATGGCGATCAACCACACGTCCTACCTCGACTTCATGTACGCCGGCCTGCCGGCGTGGCCCCACCGCCGCTACGTGCGGTTCATGGCCAAGAAGTCGATCTTCGTCCACGGTGTCGCGGGGCCGCTCATGCGCGGGATGCACCACATCCCCGTCGACCGGCACAACGGCGGCGAGGCGTTCCGGCTCGCCGTCGGCGCGCTCAAGGCCGGCGAGATCGTCGGCGTCTTCCCCGAGGCGACGATGTCGCGCTCCTTCGAGCTCAAGGAGTTCAAGCCGGGCGCGGTGAAGATGGCGCAGGTCGCCGGCGTGCCGGTCCTGCCGACGACGATCTGGGGCGGGCACCGGGTCTGGACCAAGGACCACCCCAAGCGGATGGGCCGGGCCCACATCCCCGTGCACATCGCGGTCGGGGAGCCGATCGTCCTCGAGCGCCGCGAGGACGTCACCGCGGCGACCGCGCGGGTCAAGGCGGCGATGCAGGCGCAGCTCGACGTGCAGCAGGCGGCCTACCCGGCGCTGACCGGCGACGAGCTCGTCTACCTGCCGGCGCGCCTCGGCGGCACCGCACCGACGCTCGAGGCCTCGCACGAGGCCGACGAGCAGGACATGCGCCGCACCCGCGACAAGTTCACCGGCTGACCCCGGCTGCGCGCAGGAGGTCCCGCGGCTCCCTCATGCTGTGCGGCGTCGCGAAAGGTTCTGCGTGTGCGAGTGTCCGGGGCGTCAGCCGGCGCCGGTCGGCGCGCGCGCGACCAGTCCTGCCACCAGGCCGACGACGAGACCGAGCACCATCGAGGGCGCCCCCACCTCGAGGACGGCGAACCAGGCGGTCGGCGGGTAGGCCAGCAGCCCCAGCACCAGGCCCACCGTGGCGCCCAGCAGCCCGAGGCCGATGGCGCCGGCCACGGCCAGGCTGACCGGCCGCGGCAGCGCCCCGACGGCGAGCGCCGTCTCCGTCCCGTGCCGGGTCATGGGCCCAGTGTGGACCGCGCCGGGCAGGAGCGGAAGACCGATGGCGAAGGACCGGAATCCCGGCGGCACGCAGGAGCTCTCGCGGCTCCCGGATGCTTCCCGGCGGCGCGGGAGGTCCTGCGCGCCCGAGCATCCGCGCCGTCACGGTGACGACGCGGAACCTCCACAGGGACGCGGATGCATCCCCGTCCCGCCGGAGCAACCGCGCCGCGGGTGTGACCCAGCGGGTCAGACGGAGTGGCCGAGGTGGGCGAGCGCCTGCCGCAGGAGGACGCCGTGGCCGCGGTCCATCTCGGCCTGCACGCCCGGGTCGAGCGCCTGCGCCGGAGTCAGCCACGTGAGGTCGAGCGCGTCGTTCTGCGGGGCGCAGTCACCGGCCACGGGCACGACGAACGCGAGCGACACCGCGTGCTGGCGCGGGTCGTGGAAGGGCGTGACGCCGGGCGTCGGGAAGTACTCGGCCACCGTGAACGGCTGGGGAGCCACCGGGATGCGTGGCAGGGCCACCGGGCCGAGGTCCTTCTCGATGTGGCGCAGCAGCGCGTCGCGGATGCGCTCGTGGTGCAGGACACGGCCCGAGACGAGCTCGCGGCAGACGCGGCCCTCGTCGTCGAGGCGGAGCAGCACGCCGAGAGCGGTGACCTCGCCGCGGTCGTCGACCCGCACCGGCACGGCGTCGACGTAGAGGATCGGCAGCTTCTCGCGCGCCGAGTCGAGCTCCTCGCGGCTCAGCCAGGCGGGGTCGCGGTCGAGCTCGAGGGGGTTCATGGAGGCGATTGTGCCAACTCTCCCGGCGCCCGCGACCGGGGGCTCGCCGGGGCGTCGGCGTCGCCCGCCTCCTCGAACGCCACGGGCGCCTCGAACGCGGCCCGCCGGGCGGCCCGGCGCAGCGCCCCGAGCACGGGCCGGGCGGTGACCGAGACGAGGACGACGTTGGTCAGGGCGCGCCCGAGGTCCCAGCCGAGGCTCGTCGCGAGGCTGAAGACGACGAACCGGTGGAGGTTCTCCAGCAGGGGCGCCCCCGCGACGAACGACAGCCCGCCACCGGTGCCGGTCGAGAACGGCCAGAACGACAGGTTGAGCAGGAACCCGTAGGCGAGGCCGGCGAGCGCCCCGTAGCCCGCGAGCAGGGCCACCTCGGCCTTGCCGCGCGCCCTCGGCAGGAGGCCGGCGCCCATCCCGACCCACGCGGCGCCGAGCATCTGGAAGGGCAGCCACGGGCCGACGCCGCCGGTGATGAGGGCCGACGCGAAGAGCGTGACCGCACCCTGGACGAACCCGAACCCGGCGCCGAAGACGCGCCCGCCGAGGACGAGCAGGAAGAAGACGGTCTCGAGCCCGGCGGTGCCGGCACCGAGCGGACGCAGGGCGGCGCCGACGGCCGAGAGCACCCCGAGCATCGCCACCGCCTTGACGTCCATCCCGCCCTCGGCGATCTCGGCGAGGACGACCGCGAGCAGCAGCGGCAGGACGAGGGCGAAGACCAGCGGGGCGTCGGCCGAGTGGGCCAGGCCCGAGGACGGGTCGACGAGCAGCGGCCAGCCGAACGCGACGAGGCCGGCGAGGCTGACGAGGGCGACCGCCACGGTCGAGCGCGGCCGCATCCGGATGGCGCGCCCGGGGCGGGCCTCCGCGGCGCTCACCGGGCACCCGCCGGGAGCGCGGTCCGGACGGCGTCGACGGTCAGCCACGGGCCCGGGCGCAGGACCTTGGCGACCTGCGGCGCGAACGCGGGGGAGGAGACGACGACCTCGGCGGTCGGGCCGTCGGCGACGACCTCGCCGGCGGCCATGACGACGACGCGGTCCGCCACCTCGGCGACGAACTCGACGTCGTGGGTCGCGACGACGACGGCCCGGCCGCGGGCGGCGAGGTCGCGCAGGGTGGTCGTCAGGGCGGCCTTCGCGGTGGGGTCGAGGCCGCGCGTCGGCTCGTCGAGGAGCAGAACGGGCGGGTCGGCCGTCAGCTGCACGGCGAGCACGAGGGCGAGCTTCTGCCCCTCGGAGAGGTCGCGCGGGTGCCGGTCGGCCGGGATGCCCGGGGCCAGCCGGGCAAGGAGCCCGGCGCACGTCCCCGCGGGGACGGAGCTCTCACGGTCGGCCTGCGTGCACTCCCCGCCGACGGTGTCGAGGTAGAGCAGGTCCGTCGCGGTCTGCGGCACGAGCCCGACCACGGCCCGCCGGCGGGCCGGCGAGAGCTCGGACGGCTCGACGGGGGTGCCCGAGGGACGGGCCACCTCGACCCGGCCCGACGTCGGCCGCGTCGAGCCCTGGAGGGCCCACAGGAGGCTCGACTTGCCCGAGCCGTTGCGCCCCATGAGGGCGGTGACCTCGCCCGTGGCCAGGCCGAGGTCGACCCCGGCGACGGCGATGACGTCGCCCGGGTGGCGCACGACGACTCCGGCGGCGCGCAGGACGGGGGCCCCGCCCGGATGTTCCTCGACCGCAGGGTCAGGCGCGTCGGCCAGCTCCGCCCGCAGGCCCCGGGAGGCCCGCCGGGCGTCGCGCACCGACAGGGGCAGCGGGCGCCATCCGGCCCAGCGGCCGAGCTCGACGACGGGCGAGGCGATGTCGCTCCACCGCATGACCTCGGCCGGCTCGCCGTCGCGCACGACCCCGCCGGCGCCGACGTGCAGCACGCGGTCGGCGTAGTGGAGCACCCGCTCGACCCGGTGCTCGGCGACGACGACCGTGACCGCGAGGTCGTGGACGAGCCGGGTGATCGTCGCGAGCACCTCCTCGGCGCCGGTGGGGTCGAGGGCCGAGGTCGGCTCGTCGAGGAGGATGACGCGCGGGTGGGCGGTCAGCACCGAGCCGATGGCGACCCGCTGCTGCTGCCCGCCGGAGAGCTCGCGCAGGTTCGCGCCGCGCAGCTCGGGGATGCCGAGGACGTCGAGCGTCTCCTCGACGCGCTTGCGCATCGTCGTCGCCGAAAGGCCGAGCTGCTCCATGCCGTAGGCGAGCTCCTCCTCGACGGTGTCGGTGACGAAGCCGGCGAGCGGGTCCTGGCCGACGACCCCGACGAGGTCGGCGAGGTCGCGCGGTCGGTGCTCGCGGGTGTCGCGGCCGTGGAGCAGCACGCGCCCGCGCAGGGTGCCGCCGGTGAAGTGCGGCACGCGCCCGCACATCGCGCCGAGCAGGGTCGACTTGCCCGAGCCGGTCCGCCCGACGACGAGCGCGAGCTCGCCCTCCTCGACGACGAGGTCGACGTCGCGCAGGACGGGGGCGTCGGCGCCGGCGGGGGTCACCGAGACCGACTCGAGGACGATGGCCTGGTCAGACACCGGCCACCTCCCGGGCGCCGCGTACGGGCACGCGCGAGGGCGGGCGCGGCGGCTCGGGGGTGAGGAACGACGGGAGGGCGGCGACGAGCAGCCCGACGACGGCGAGCAGGGGGAGCGCGGGGACGCCCAGCGGCTCGAGCGGCATGGCCAGGGCGTCCGGGGTGGTGCGGCCGACGACCGTGAGCACGGCGGCGGGCACGACGCCGCAGGCGACGGTCAGCCACTCGGGGCCGCCCCAGGTGTCGGGTCGGTAGGTGGTGGTGCGCACGTGGCGTCCGCCGAGCCAGAGCCCGGTCAGCGCGAGACCGAGGCCGACGACGAGCGACGGGGTGCCCATGAGCGTCGGCGTCGAGGCGTCGAGGATGCCGTAGAGGCCGACGGCGGTGAGCAGCAGCCCGAGGAGGGTGACCGCTCCCGTCACGAGGCGCTGCCGTGGGGCGGCGGTGCCGCTGCGGCCGTAGCCGCGCGAGTCCATCGCGGCGGCCAGCAGCAGGGATCGCTCGAGGGTGTCCTCGAGCACCGGCAGGGCGATGGCGGGGACGGCCCGGATGCCCTTGCGCGTCTCACCGCGCAGGTCGCGGGCGCGCCGTACCCGCTGCACCGACTCCGCGAGCTGCGGTGCGACGGAGACCGACACGACGACCGCGGCGCCGACCTCGTGCAGGGCGGTGGGCAGGCTGCGCAGCAGGCGCTTGGGGTTGGCGAGGGCGTTGGCCGCCCCGATGCACGCGATGATGACGGCGAGCCGCAGGCCCAGCGTCGCGGCGCCGAGCAGCCCCTCGAGGTAGACGTCGCCGCCGACCTGGATGCCCGCCGCCCACGACGGCAGCGTCGCCTCGGGCAGCGGGAGGACGCGGAGGGTGCCGAACTTCAGCCCCACGGCGACGTGGAGGACCACGCGCACGACGATGATCGCCAGCCCGAGCCACAGGTAGAGCCGGAAGGCCCGGGCCCACGGCGAGGACCCACGGCGGGCCGAGACCACGAGGGCCGCGACGGCGAGCGCGAGGAGCAGCAGCAGCGGGTTGGTCACCGCGCTGACGGCCACGGCGAGCCCGATCGCCCATCCCCACCAGGCGCCCGGGTGGACGGCGCGGGGGAGCGATCGGGTCACCGTGGCATCATCCCAGCCGGCTCAGGACGCGCGACGGCGCGAGACCCACACGGCGCCGCCGCCGACGAGCAGGACGAGCGCCGCGCCCACGGCGAGCGTGCCGAGGCCGCCGCCGTCGGAGGCCTCGGCGCTGGTCGGCGCCGCGGCGAGGCTCGGGGCGTCGGACGGGTCGCTGCCGGGGGTCGCGGCCGCGGTCGCCGAGGGGGAGGCCGACGTCGTCGGTGCGCCGGTGGGGGTCGCCGACGCCGAGGGGGCCTTCGTCGCCGAGGGCTTCTTCGCCGTCGAGGACGACGCCGACGGGGACGCGCCCTTGCTGGTCGAGGAGCCCGAGGTCGCCGACGAGCCCGACGTCGTGCGCGGCGCGCTCGTGGTCCTCCTCGGGGTGGAGGTGGGCTTGCTGGTCTTCTTCGGCGTGGAGGTCGGCTTCGGGGTCGACGTCGCCGTCTTCGCGGGCGGGGCCGTGCCGGGGGCGCCGCCGGAGCCGAACTTCCAGCCCTCGACGCTGCCCGGCTTCGGGTCGTAGGAGCCCGCGCCGAGGCTGCTGTAGCTCCACGAGCCGCCGCGCGAGGCGTGGAAGTACGCCCAGTACGCCGACGCAGGAGGGGTGTTGACGCACCCGGCCGAGCTCGGGGCGCCGTTGATCCGGCAGACGAAGCCCGGCTGCCGCTGGACCTGGGTGACCGAGAAGCCGGCCTTGGCGAGGGCGTCGAGGCCGCTCGTCGGGTCCCCCGGGGCGCAGGCCACGGTCGTCGAGGAGCCGAAGTCGACGACGACGGTGACACCGGTCGTGCCGGAGCACGCGGCGGCCGACGCCGGGGCCGCCGCCGCGACGACCCCGGCGGTGGCCAGGGACGCCGCGGCGGTGACCGCGAGGAGGCGGGCGAGGAGGCGACGCATCAGGCGTGCGCCCCCCGACGGCCGCGCGAGAGGGCGACGGCGACGCCGCCGAGGACGAGCAGGACGAGCCCGACGAGCACCGGGACGAGCGGCTCGGACCCGGTCTGGGCCAGCGACCCGGTCGGCCCCGCCGCGACCGGGTCGGTGGTCGAACCGCCACCGGAGCCCGCGGTGCCGGTCGGGTCGCTCGTGGAGCCACCCGTCGAGGTCGGGGCGGAGGTGGAGGTGGCGGACCCGGACGGGCTGGCCGTCGGCGAGGCCGACGCGCAGGCGAGGTCCGGGGCCTCGGCGTCCGCGCCGCGGGCGGTCACGGAGCCGAGCGGGGTGCCGGCGAGGGCGAGGAGCGCCTGCGAGGTGGAGCGGCGGTCCTGGTCGCCCGGGGTGGCGTCCTGGCCCGCGGTGCGCTGCGCGTCGTAGGCGGCCTGGTCGTAGGCGATGCCACCGCGCAGGGCCGTGGGGAAGGTGCAGCCGTACTGCAGGCCGGTCAGGTAGCCGACGGCGGCACGGGCCTGCGCGGAGCGGCCCCCGGCGAGGAAGGCCTGGCCGGCGAGCCCGGTGCTGTTGGCGTTGACCGCGGCGGTCGGGCCGGCACCGCCGACGGCGCCGTCGGCGTTCTGGCGCCCGGCGAGGTAGTCCAGGGCGTCGGACACGGCCGAGGACGCGCCACCGACCGCCACGAGGGCCTGGACGGCCATCGCCGTCGCGTCGGGGTCGGCGTTCGCGGCGTCGGTGCACCCGGCGTCGGTCATGTCGAGGGCGAACCCGCCACCCGGGCACTGCTGCGCGAGAAGGTAGGCGCGCGCGTCGGCGCTGACGGTGGCGCCCGCACGGTGCAGGCCGATCAGCGCGAAGGACTGCCCGAAGACGTTCGAGTAGTCACCCCACGGCGACTGGTCGGCGAAGCGGCCCTGTGCGTTCTCCAGGCCCTCGAGCGTGTCGACGAGGTCCCAGCCGCCGAAGGCGGTCGGGTCGACGCCCTGGGCGACCGCGACGTTGAGCAGCTTGGCGACCGAGCCGGCGTAGACGTCGTCGACGGTCGTCGGGTCGCCATCGTCGTAGCTGGCGTAGTTCTTGACGTTGTCGGCGAGGTACTGGGTCGCCAGGGTCGCCTCGTCCTGGCCGGTGCCGGCGGCCGCGAGGGCGAGCACCGCGTCGGCGGTCACGCCGTAGTCGGCGTACAGCGTCCCGGCCACGTCGACGGAGAAGTGGTGCCCGCCGTCGCGCAGCTGCTCCTCGAGGTAGTTGGCGCCGACGAGCACGGGGTTCGTGGAGGTGGCAGGACCCTGGGCGGCCGCGACGCCGTAGCGGCGGGCGTCGCCACCGGGGACGAGACCGGTCGGGGCCTCGTCGGTGGGGGAGGCCGAGGGCTTCGGCGAGGCGGGCGTCGTGGCCGACGGGCTCGGCTCGGCGGTCGCGGTGGCCGAGGGGCTCGGCTCGGCGGTCTCCGAGGGGCTCGGCGACGCGGAGGCGTCCGGCGTCGTGGTGGCCGACGGCGAGCTCGTGGCAGTGGCGGACGGGGAGGGGGACGCGTCGTCGGCGTGCGCCACGGCGGGCGCGCCGACGAGCGCTGCGGAGAGCAGCAGGGCCCCGAGCGCGCGGGCGCCGGGACGGAGCGTGGTGGGGGACATGGGGCCTTCCTGAGCGGTTCGTGACGAACGCCCGACCCACCGGGACACCCCGGCACCCGGGCTCCGTCCCGCATTCCTCGACGGGTGTGATGGAGCCGCTCGCGCCCGCTGGGCATTCCGACTCGCCACCCTCGCGGGTGACCTACGGCTGCGGGACAGTGCCGGACTTCGACCGGCTTCCCCCAGGCGGGTGCGTGTGGTGTCGCGCTCACGTGCGACGCGGTGAGCCTACCCCCACGGGACGTCGGCGGGTACCACGCACCCGGCCCCGGTATCATCGGGCCCACAGGCGCTCGAGCCGTCATCAGCGGTGAGCCTCCGGAAGAACGGGACGCGAGTCCTCACTAGACCCGGACGTCGGGGTCACGTCACGACCTGGTGCAAGAGCGGTCGCCCTCCGGGGCGGCAAGCGAGGTGGTACCGCGGTGGTGCCCGGTCAGCAGCCGGAGCCGTCGTCCTCGACCCCACGAGTCGACGACCCGCAGGAGCAGCCCCGATGACCTACCCCAAGGTGTCCACCACCGGCGACCACACCGGTGCGGCCTTCGGCGTCCCCGCCAGCCCGCGCCTCCCGGAGGTCGAGGAGGCGGTGCTCGCGCACTGGGCGGCCGACGACACCTTCCGGGCCTCGGTCGAGCAGCGCGACGCGGGGGAGCGCGGCGAGAACGAGTTCGTCTTCTACGACGGCCCGCCCTTCGCCAACGGCCTCCCGCACTACGGCCACCTCCTGACCGGCTACGTCAAGGACGTCGTCCCGCGCTACCAGACGATGAAGGGCAAGCGCGTCGAGCGGCGCTTCGGCTGGGACACCCACGGCCTCCCGGCCGAGCTCGAGGCGATGCGCCTCAACGGGATCAAGACGACCGACGAGATCCTCGAGCTGGGCATCGAGAAGTTCAACGCGGCCTGCCGCGAGTCGGTCATGAAGTACACCGGCGAGTGGCGCGACTACGTGACCCGTCAGGCGCGCTGGGTCGACTTCGACCACGACTACCGCACGATGAACGCCGACTACATGGAGTCGGTCATCTGGGCCTTCAAGTCCCTGTACGACAAGGGCTACGTCTACGAGGGCTTCCGCGTCCTGCCGTACTGCTGGAACGACGAGACGCCGCTGTCCAACCACGAGCTGCGGATGGACGACGAGGTCTACCAGAACCGGCAGGACCCGTCGGTCACCGTCGGCTACCTCCTCGACGACACCGGCGCCGACCCGGTCCTCGACGGCGCGCACCTGCTCGTCTGGACGACGACGCCGTGGACGCTGCCGAGCAACCTCGCGGCGATGGTCGGCTCCGACATCGAGTACGTGGTCGTCGAGGCGCCCGTCCCCGGCACCGACCGCACGGCCCGCTACGTCCTCGCCGACGCGCGGCTGGAGGCGTACAAGCGCGAGCTCGCCTCCGCCGAGGGCGAGTTCACCGTCGTCGGCCGCTACCAGGGTGCCGACCTCGTGGGCCGTACGTACACCCCGCCGTTCAGCTACTACGCCGGCCACGCCAACGCCTTCCGCATCGTCGCGGCCGACGACGCCGTGACCACCACCGACGGCACCGGCGTCGTCCACACCGCCGGCGCCTTCGGTGAGGTCGACAAGGAGGTGACCGACCGCGAGGGCATCGAGGCGGTCATGCCGGTCGGCAAGGACGGCCGCTTCACCGCGCCGGTCACCGACTACGAGGGCATCCAGGTCTTCGACGCCAACGCGCTCGTCATCGACCACCTCAAGGCCGCGACCCGCGGCGAGGGCGCGACCGGTGCGGTCTCGCCCGGCACGGTGCTGCTGCGCCGCGAGTCCTACGACCACAGCTACCCGCACTGCTGGCGCTGCCGCGAGCCCCTCATCTACAAGGGCGTGGAGTCGTGGTTCGTCGAGGTCACCGCCGTCAAGGAGCGGATGGTCGAGCTCAACCAGCAGATCACCTGGACGCCCGAGCACGTCAAGGACGGTCAGTTCGGCAAGTGGCTCGAGAACGCGCGCGACTGGTCCATCACGCGGAACCGGTTCTGGGGCAGCCCGGTCCCGGTCTGGAAGTCGGACGACCCGGCGTACCCGCGGATCGACGTCTACGGCTCGTTCGAGGAGCTCGAGCGCGACTTCGGCGATCTCCCGCGCGACCGCGACGGCAACCCCGACCTGCACCGCCCGTTCGTCGACGAGCTGACCCGGCCCAACCCCGACGACCCGACGGGCCGCTCGACGATGCGCCGCGTCGAGGACGTCCTCGACGTCTGGTTCGACTCCGGCTCGATGTCGTACGCGCAGGTGCACTACCCGTTCGAGAACGCGGACTGGTTCGCCGGCACCGAGACCGAGGACGCGCACTTCCCGGCGGACTTCATCGTCGAGTACATCGGGCAGACGCGGGGCTGGTTCTACACGCTGCACGTCCTCGCGACGGCGCTCTTCGACCGGCCGGCGTTCCGCTCGTGCATCAGCCACGGCATCGTCCTCGGCAACGACGGCCAGAAGATGAGCAAGTCGCTGCGCAACTACCCGGACGTCCGCGAGGTCTTCGACCGCGACGGCGCCGACGCGATGCGCTGGTTCCTCATGTCGAGCCCGATCCTGCGCGGCGGCAACCTCGTCGTCACCGAGGAGGGCATCCGCGAGGGCGTCCGGCAGGTCATCCTCCCGCTCTGGAACGTCTGGTACTTCTTCTCGCTCTACGCCAACGCCGCGAACGGCGGCGCGGGGTACGAGGCGCGCTGGTCGACGGCATCCACGGACCCGCTCGACCGCTACCTGCTCGCGAAGCTGCACGACCTCGTCGGCACGGTCGAGGCGCAGATGGACGCCTCCGACGTCCCCGGCGCGAGCGAGTCGGTCCGGCAGTTCGTCGACGTGCTGACCAACTGGTACATCCGGCGGTCGCGAGAGCGGTTCTGGGACACCGGGTCCGGCGACTCCCCAGCCGCGGAGCAGGCGTTCGACACGCTCTACACGGCGCTCGAGGTCCTCACCCGCGTGGCGGCGCCGCTCCTGCCGCTCGTCACCGAGGAGGTCTGGCGCGGGCTGACCGGCGGCCGCTCGGTGCACCTCGCCGACTGGCCCGCCGCGGCCGACCTGCCGGCCGACGACGCGCTCGTCGCCGCGATGGACCAGGTGCGCGCGGTGTGCTCGACCGGCTCGTCGCTGCGCAAGGCCGAGGGCCTGCGCGTCCGCCTGCCGCTGCGCGAGCTGACCGTCGTGACGGCCGACCCGGAGGGCTTCGCGCCGTTCACGGCCATCGTCCGGGACGAGCTGAACGTCAAGGGCGTGACGGTCCTCGACGTGGCCGAGGCGCACGAGTCCGACTTCGGCATCTCGCAGCGCCTCACGGTCAACGCCCGCGCGGCCGGACCGCGCCTCGGCCGCGACGTGCAGACCGCCATCAAGGGCTCGAAGTCCGGCGACTGGTCGGTCGCCGACGACGGCACCGTCACCTCCGGCGGGCTGGCGCTCGTCGAGGGCGAGTACACGCTCGAGACGGTCGTCGAGGGCGGCGCCGGCGGCTCGCTGGCGACGGCGATGCTGCCCGGCGGCGGCTTCGTCGTCCTCGACACCGAGGTGACGCCCGAGCTCGCCCGCGAGGGCATCGCGCGCGACCTCGTGCGCGCCGTGCAGCAGGCCCGCAAGGACGCCGGGCTCGAGGTGTCGGACCGCATCCTCCTCGAGGTGTCGGGCGACCCCGAGGTCGACGCCGCGGTCGAGGCCCACGGCGCGCTCGTCGCGGGCGAGACGCTGGCCGAGCGGGTCGACGCGCTCGACTCGCCCGACGGCGAGCGGGTCGCGGTCGTCACGGTCGGCGACGGCCACACGGCGCACGTGCGGGTCACCCGCCGGTGACCCTGCCGGCCGGCCGCTTCTCCACGGGTCCCACGCGTATCGGGTCACCCGATACGGCCGCGCTCCACCCGGGAACGGTTCCGGGGTGAAGCGCGGCGGACCCGGGGAGAGCGGCGTGGACGGCGCCGACGACGGCCCGCACTCCGTGCTGACGTGGCCCGTGGTCCCACCGGCCGCCGGACGGGTCCGGTTGCGAGGGTTCCGGGACGCCGACCTCCCGATGGTGCTCGACCTCGCCACCGACCCCTACGTGCCGGTCATCTCGACGCTGCCTGCCGGGGCCGACGAGGCGGATGCCCTCGCCTACCTCGAGCGGCAGCACGGGCGCCTCGGGGAGGGGCGCGGGTTCAGCTTCTGCGTGGCCTTCGCGGACACCGACGAGGCGGTCGGCACCGCCGGGCTGTGGGTCGACGACCTCGGGCACGGGCGCTTCCGGGCCGGCTACACCGTCGCGCCGTCGTGGCGGGGCCGCGGCCTGGCGACGGACGCGCTGCGGGCACTGACGACGTTCGCGTGGAGCGTCGAGGTGGCGCACCGCGTCGAGCTGTACGTCGAGCCGTGGAACACCGCCTCCCTCGTGGTGGCGGAGCGGAACGGCTACGTCCGCGAGGGGCTGCTGCGCGACCACCACCGCCTCGGCGACGAGTGGCGGGACATGGTCCTGCTGGCCGCCGTCCGGCCCTGACCCCGGCCCCCCTTCCCCGCCTCGAGTGCGGAGGTGGTTGTCCGGGCGACCACCTCCGCACTCGAATCGCAGGTCAGCGCTCTGGGAGGCCCGCGGCGCGCCACGCCGCGAAGCCGCCGTCGACGTCGGCGGCCCGCAGCACCCCCACGTCGCGCAGTGCGGCGGCGGCCAGCGAGGAGGTGTACCCCTCCTGGCAGATGACGACGACGCGCAGGTCGTCGCTCGCGATGGGCAGCGCGGCGTCGTTCGTCGGGTCGAAGCGCCACTCCAGGACGTTGCGCTCCACGACGAGCGCGCCCTCGGGCTCGCCCTCCTCGGCGCGCTGCGCGGCCGGCCGGATGTCGACGAGCACCGCCTCGCCGGCGGCGAGCTCGGCGTGCGCCTGCGCCGGGGTCAGACGCTCGATGCGGTCGCGCGCCGCGGAGAGCAGGAGGTCGACGCGGCTGGTCACCAGGCCTCCGCGGTGCGGGTGACGACGGGCTGCAGCACCCCGTCATGCTCCTCGTAGTCGGTCATCGACGCCAGCCGCGGGGCGTACACGTGCAGCGACACGGCCGGGTCCGGGCCCTCGTTCGAGACGCGGTGGACGTACTGCGCCCCGAACCCGTGCGCGTCGCCGCGCCGGTGGACGCGCCGCAGCCCGCGGACGAGCCCGTGCGCGGCGGTCCGTTCCACGAGCGCGCCCTGGAGGACGACGAAGGCGCCCGCGCTGCCGCCGTGGTCGTGCCACTCGGTGTGCTGACCCGGGAGCCACGTGAGCAGCCAGGCCTCGTGCCCCTCGGTTGCGAGCAGGCGCCGGTAGTAGCGGCGCGCGGGGTCGAAGTCGACGGCGGGCCGCCACAGGGCGGGATCGGTGGCGAGCCGGCGGGCGGCCTCGAGGGGGGTGGTCAGGGTTCGGGGTCGGGAGATGACGGTCATGGCGGATCCTTCGGGTGGCGGTGCGTGCGGGAGGGGCCGTCACGGCGCGCGAGGGCGCGGCCGCTCGACGGCGATCGGTGGGGGAGGTCGGGCGTGCGGAGCGGTCAGCGCGGACAGCGACGACCCGCCGGCACGGGCGCCGGGGAGCAGGTCGACGATCGGGGCGAGCTCATGCGACGACCGTAGATGAAAAAGCAACGGTTATGCAATCCATAACCAACTGTTGTCTTGTGTGGCGTCCTCGTGGCGACCCGCCCGTCGGCGAGGGCTGTCGCCGCGCCGGTGCTCGGGCGTAGCGTGACCGGTTGCCCACGGACGCGCCCGCGCCCCGCCGGCGAGGAGGAGCCATGGCCAGCGACGAGGTGGACGGTGCCCGGACCTTCCGGCAGCCGGGCGAGGTCTACGACCGCTTCATGGGCAGATACTCCCGGGCGCTGGCCCCCGTCTTCGCCGACGCCGCCGGCGTGGCAGCGGGGCAGCGCGCCCTCGACGTCGGCTGCGGTCCGGGCGCCCTGACCGAGGTGCTCGTGGACCGGCTCGGGGCTGCGGCCGTCACCGCCGTCGACCCGTCCCCGCCGTTCGTCGCCTCATGCCGCGGGCGGTGCCCGGGCGTCGACGTGCGTGAGGGGCGGGCCGAGGCGCTGCCGGTCGACGACGGGACCCACGACGTCGCCCTCGCGCAGCTCGTCCTGCACTTCGTGAGCGAGCCCACCGCGGCCGCCGCCGAGATGGTCCGCGTCGTGCGCCCGGGCGGGACGGTGGCCGCCTGCGTCTGGGAGTTCTCGGCCGGGATGGAGATGCTCCGCCTCTACTGGGACGCCGCCCTCGACGTCGACCCCGAGGCCCCCGACGAGGCACGCACCCTCCGGTTCGGGCGGCCGGGCGAGATCGCCGACCTCTTCTCGGCGGCCGGGCTGGGCGAGGTCGAGGAGAGCGTGCTGGCCGTGTCGTCGACCTACGCGGACGTCGACGAGCTCTGGACTGGCTTCCTCGCGGGCATCGGACCGGCGGGCAGCCACCTCCTCGGCCTGCCCGAGGAGCAGCGCGCCCGGGTGCGCGCCGGCGTCGAGCAACGCCTCGGCGGGACGGGTGGGCCGTTCACGCTCGGCGCGACCGCGCGCTGCGCGGTGGCCCGCCGCCCCGCGTGAGCGGGCACCGGCCGGTTCCCGGGGCGGCCGTGGGATGCGGGAGGATGGGCGGGTGAGCCCTGCACCCGACGCCGCCCAGCGCGAGGCCGCGCACGCCCTCGAGGTCCGCAAGCGCCTGCGCGAGGTCGAGGAGGCCATCCTCTCCCGCGCGCCCGAGCACGACCTCCAGCCCTCGCTCGACCGCATCGCGGCCGTCATGGAGCTCGTCGGCGACCCGCAGCGCACCTTCCCGGTCGTGCACGTCACCGGCACCAACGGCAAGACCAGCACCGCGCGCATCATCGAGTCGGTGCTGCGCGAGATGGGCCTCAAGACAGGCCGGTTCACCAGCCCGCACCTGCACTCGATGCTCGAGCGGATCGCGGTCGGGGGTCGCCCGGTCGACGCCGAGCGCTTCCTCGCCGCCTACGACGACGTCATCCCGTTCGTCGAGATCGTGGATGCGCGCTCGGCGGCCGAGGGCGGCCCGCGGATGACGTACTTCGAGGTCCTCGTCGCGGTCGCCTACGCGGCGTTCGCCGACCTGCCCGTCGACGTCGCCGTCGTCGAGGTCGGGATGGGCGGCGCGTGGGACGCCACCAACGTCGTCGACGCCCCGGTGTCCGTCATCACGCCGATCGACGTCGACCACCGGCACTTCCTCGGGGACACGCCGGCCGAGATCGCGCAGGAGAAGTCCGGCATCATCAAGGCCGACGGCATCGCCGTGTCCGGCGTGCAGGACGACCGCGACGCGGCCGAGGTCCTCGTCGACCGCGCCGCCGAGGTCGGTGCGCGGATCGTGTTCGAGGGCAACGACTTCGGAGTCACGACACGCGAGGTCGCGGTCGGCGGTCAACAGCTGTCGCTCAAGGGTCTCGCCGGCGAGTACCCCGACCTGTTCCTGCCGCTGCACGGCGCCCACCAGGCGCAGAACGCCGCCGTGGCCGTCGCCGCCGTCGAGGCGTTCGTCGGGGGTGGCGAGCAGGCGCTCGACGTCGAGGTCCTGCGCGCCGGTCTCGCCGCGGTCGACTCGCCCGGCCGCCTCGAGATCGTCCGTCGCAGCCCGACCGTCCTCGTCGACGCCGCCCACAACCCCGCCGGTGCCCGGGCGCTGCGCGACGCGATGTCGGACGCGTTCACCTTCGTCAAGCTCGTCGGGGTCGTCGCCGTCATGGCCGACAAGGACGCCGCCGAGATGCTCGAGGTCCTCGAGCCGCTGCTCGACGAGGTCGTCGTCACCCGCAACACCTCGCCCCGCTCGATGCGCCCGCGCGAGCTCGGCGAGCTGGCGGCCGAGATCTTCGGCGAGCACCGCGTCACCGTCGTCGACGACCTGCCGGACGCACTCGACCGGGCGGCGGGCCTCGCCGACGAGGGCGGCGTCGCCGGCGGCGTCCTCGCCACCGGCTCGGTCGTCACGGCCGCCGAGGTGCGGATGCTCCTCGGCACCACCGACGTCTGACCGCCGGCAGCGCGGCCTCAGAGCCAGCCGGCCTCGCGGGCGACGCGCACCGCGTCGGCGCGGTTGCGTGCCGTGGTCTTGCCGATGACGGAGCTGAGGTGGTTGCGCACCGTGCCCTCCGAGAGGTGCAGGGTCCGGGCCAGCTGCGCGATGGTCGCGCCCGACTCGGCGGCCCGCAGCACCTCGGTCTCGCGCGGGGTGAGCGGGGAGTCGCCGAGCGCCAGGGAGTCCGCGGCCAGCGCCGGGTCGACGACCCGCAGCCCGGCGTGCACGCGCCGGACGGCATCGGCCAGGGCGTGGGCCGGGGTGTCCTTGACGACGAACCCGGACGCGCCGGCCTGCATCGCCCGGCGCAGGTAGCCCGGCCGGCCGAAGGTCGTGACGACGAGCACCCGCACGTCGGGGTGGCGCTCGCGCAGCAGCGCGGTGGCGTCGATGCCGTCACCACCGGGCATCTCGACGTCCATGAGCACGACGTCGGGCGTGGTCTCGGCGACGATGCGGGCGACGTGCTCGCCGTCCTCGGCCTGGCCGACGACCTCGAGGTCGGGCTCGAGGTCGAGCAGCGCGGCGAGGGCGCCGCGCACGAGGGCCTGGTCGTCGGCGAGGACGACGCGGATGGGGGTCACGAACGGCTCCCGGTGTCGGTGGCGGAGACGACGATCTCGAAGCCGCGGGGCTCGAGGCGGCGTGCGGTGAGGACGGCGCCGGCGGTGCGCGCTCGTTCGGCGAGCCCGCGCAGACCGTGGCCGGCCGAGCGGGCGGCGGGACCTCCGGGCGGCACCCGTCCGTCGTCGGCGAGGCGCAGGCCGCCGTCGTCGATGGTGACCCGGCAGGTGCTCGCCCCGCTGTGCCGGATGACGTTCGTGACGCCCTCGCGGACGGTCCACGCGTAGAGCTCGCGCAGGTCGGGGGCGACCCCGTCGACCCGGCGCGGCAGGTCGGCCTCGATGCCCGCTGACGACAGCGCGGCCCGTGCGCGGGCGATCTCGCCGGCGAGCGAGATCTCGCGGAAGCCCTCGACCGCCCCGCGGACGTCGGCCAGCGCCTCACGGGCGAGCGACTCGACCTCCTCCACCTCGGCCTTCGCGCGGGCCGGGTCGAGGTCGACGAGCCGGGCCGCGAGCTCGGCCTTGACCCGGATGACGGTGAGCGAGTGGCCGAGGATGTCGTGCAGGTCGCGGGCGACCCGGTTGCGCTCGTCCTCGACGGCGAGGCGGGCGTTCTCGCGCTGGGCCTCGGCGAGGTCGCGCGAGCGGCGGACGGCCACCATCCCGCTCGTGATGGCCAGCACCGCGAAGGCGATGGCGAAGCTCAGGCTGTTGTCGCGCTCCCACCCCGGGACCCGGTGTGCGAGAACCTCGTAGAGCGCGGCGAGACCGACCGCGATGACGTAGGGGACCCAGCCGCCGAAGGTCCACATCGCCGACACGGCGACGAAGACCCAGGTCGCGGTGGCCGTCTGCCCGATGACGAGCACGCAGCCGGCCGACAGCGCGGAGAGCAGGGCGAAGCGCAGGGCGCGCGGCCACGGGCCGCCCTCCGGCGTCGTGACGCCCGACCGCGAGACGCCCGGCAGCGGGGAGACGACGTAGTGCCACACGTAGACGACGACGAAGAGCGCGAGCAGGCCGACGCCGGCCACCCGGTCCGCCCCGGTCGTCCGCCACGCGGTGACGAGGGGCTCGAGGAGGTAGACGACCCAGATGAGCCCGATGAGCCGCCGCGCGACCCCCGCCGACGCCGGGACCGGCGCGACGAGGTCGTCCTCGTCCCGCCGGCTCGCCCAGGGCCGCCCCGTCACGCTCACAGGGTGTCAGACCCGGTCGGTGTCACGGCGGAAGCGCCACACGGCTCCCGCGACGAACAGCGCACCCCAGACGACGAGGTCGAGCACCCAGGAGACGTGGAAGGCGTCGTGCGTGCCGGCGGTGGTCAGCGTCAGGGGCCAGTGGGCCAGCTGACTCAGGCCGTAGATCGGGGTGTACTGCGCGATCTGCCCGTAGAGGGAGTCGGTCGGGAGCGGTCCCGAGAACAGCCCGCCGAGGATGGCGAGGACGGCGAGCAGGGGCCCGAGGAACTGCATCGCGTTCTCGCTGGGCAGCAGGTAGCCCATGAAGAGCCCGAAGGCGGCGAAGACGAGCGACCCGACGACGATGACGAGCGCCATCTGCCACCACGGCGCGAGCCGGGTGAGGTGCGCGGTCCCGGTGGCGGCGCCGACGGCGAAGGTCACCAGCGTGGCGCAGGTGCCGAGCACGACGGCGACGAGCATCTTGACGAGGACGTGCGACACCGGTCGGGCCGGGGTGAGCCGCAGCTGCCGGCTCCACCCGGCCGCGCGCTCGATCGAGACCGACGCGCCGGCCGACGTCGAGGCCATCACCGCGCCGTAGACCGCCATGCTCGCCATGACGTAGGCGCCGACGTTGGCGACGGCGTGCGGTCCGAGCACGTCGTCCTGGCCGGTGATCTGGCTGCCGATGAAGACGAGCATCACCGCGGGGAAGACGAAGGTGAACACGAGGACGCGGCGGTTGCGCAGGAGCCGGCGCAGCTCGATGCGCAGCACGGTCGGGTTGAGCAGGGGGCGGCGCGGGGCCGGTCGGGCCGTCGACGTGGGCAGGGCGGTCATCGGGGGAGTCCTTCGGTCGTCGGGGCGGTGGCGTCCTCGCTGGTGAGCGCGACGAACGTGTCCTCGAGGCGCCGGCCGGCGATCTCGAGGTCGCGGGCGGCGGTGGTGGTGAGCAGGTGCCGGGCGAGGGCGTCCGAGTCGGTGCTCACGACGGAGATCGCGGCGCCGCGCACCTCGACCTCGACGACGCCCGGCAGCGCCCGCAGCGCGTCGGCGTCGGCGCCGGGCAGGGTGGCCCGCACGACGCGGCCCGCGCTCATCGCACCGAGCTCGGCCGGCGTGCCGTCGGCGACGACCCGTCCGCCGCGGACGACGACGACGCGGTCGGCCCAGGTCTCGGCCTCCTCGAGGTAGTGCGTCGCGAAGACGACGGTGCGCCCCTGCGCGGCGTCCGCGTGGATGGCCTGCCAGAAGGCGCGGCGGGCGGAGACGTCCATCCCGGTCGTCGGCTCGTCGAGGACGACGAGCTCGGGGTCGGGCACGAGCGCCATCGCGAAGCGGGTGCGCTGCTGCTCGCCGCCGGAGCAGTCCTTGATGCGGCGGCCGGCGATCGCGGTGACGCCCGCGGCCTCGAGCGCCTCGTCGACCGGCCGCGCGGACGGGAAGAGCGCGGCGGTGTACTCGACGCTCTCGCGGACCGTCAGGTCCTTGAGGAGGCCGCCGGACTGCAGCACCGCCGAGACGAGACCCCGGTCGACGGCCTCGCGCGGGTGCATCCCGAAGACGGAGACGTCGCCGTCGCTCGGCGTGCCGAGGCCGAGGACGAGGTCGATCGTCGTCGACTTGCCGGCGCCGTTCGGGCCGAGCAGCGCGACGACCTCGCCCTGGCCGATCGTGAGGTCGATGCCGTCGACGGCGCGCACGTCGCCGAAGTGCTTGCGGAGTCCCCTGAGGGTGATCGCGTCCATGGCCACGACCCTCCCGTGGGCGGTGGCCGGACGCCTCGGTCGGCCGTCACGAGAGCGCCGTGACGTCCGCGCGCGTCGGTGTGTGACGGATGTCAGGGCCTCCCGGCGGGCTCGCCTACGCTGGACGCATGACCCTGCTCAAGCTCGTGCTGATCGTGGCCGCGCTCGTGGCCGTCTGGTACGTCGTCCGGGCGGTGCGCGCGCAGCAGGGCGGCGCCGACGTGACGTTCACCCCGGTGGAGGAGCTCTCGGCGGACGTGCGGCAGGTCATCGACGCCTCGCTCGCGCAGGGGCAGGCGGTCGCGGCGATCAAGCACTACCGTGCGGCGACCGGAGCGAGCCTCGCGCAGTCCAAGGCCGCGGTCGAGACCTACAGCTGGAAGAGCGGCGGGCCTCGATGAGGCGCCTGCACCTCTACGGGCAGCAGGGCAAGCTGACGTTCCGTCTCTTGGCGGTCGTCCTCGTCGGGCAGGCGATCGTGCTGTCGTTCTTCGCGCTCGTCGCCCGCGCGCAGGCCATCGCCGACGGGCGTCCCGACGACGGCAGCCGCCTGCTGTGGGTCGGGATGGGGCTGGCGCTCGCGGCGGTCGTCGCCGGTGGCCTGATGCGCCGTCCGTACGGCATCACCCTCGGCTGGCTCGTCCAGCTCGCGACCTGGCTGAGCGCGGTGCTCGTCCCCGCGATGATCGGGGTCGCCGTCGTCTTCACGGCGCTGTGGGTGCTGCTGCTCGTCCAGGGGGTCAAGGCGGACGCGCTCGTCGCCCGGCACGAGGCCGAGGTGGCCGCCGGGGGCGCGGTCGCCGCCGACTAGGCTGGGCGCGTGACCACCGAACGCTCCCTCGTCCTCGTCAAGCCCGACGGCTACGCCCGCGGCCTCACCGGGGAGGTCCTGCGCCGCATCGAGGCCAAGGGCTACCGCCTCGCCGCGCTCAAGGTCGTCAGCCCGACGACCGACATGCTGCACCGCCACTACGCCGAGCACGAGGGCAAGCCGTTCTTCGAGCCGCTCGTCGAGTTCATGTCCTCCGGCCCCGTGACGGCGGTCGTCATCGAGGGCGAGCAGTGCATCGCGGGCTTCCGCTCGCTCGCCGGCGCCACCGACCCGACGAAGGCCGCGCCCGGCTCGATCCGCGGCGACCTCGGCCGCGACTGGGGCGCCAAGGTGCAGAAGAACATCGTCCACGGCTCGGACTCCCCGGAGTCGGCCGCCCACGAGATCGGCATCTGGTTCCCCGAGCTCTGAGCCCCACGAGCACCACGCGTATCGGGTGACCCGATACGCCCGCGCCTCACCCGACAACGGTTCTCGGGTGAGGCGCAGTCATGTCGGGCAAGGCGCGCGCCGCCCGCCCCGGCGAGGCACCACGCGTCACTCCCGTCACACCGACCACGGGATGCCGGAGCGCCTCGCCCCTCCCCGGCGTTGCGTCCCCGGCCCACCGGCGGGCCCGGCCTAGCCTGCACCGCATGAGCGGCTGGTCGACGGGATGGGTCCGGGGGAGGGACCTCGCCATCGACCTCGGCACCGCCAACACCGTCGTCTACGAGCGCGGCCGCGGCGTCGTCCTCGACGAGCCGTCGGTCGTCGCCGTCCGCGCCGGCACCGGCGAGCTCGTCGCCGCGGGCCGCCGCGCCAAGGAGATGCTCGGGCGCACCCCCGAGGCCGTCACGGCCGTGCGGCCGCTGCGCGACGGCGTCATCTCGGACGCCGACGTCACCGAGCGGATGATCCGCTGGTTCGTCGACCGCGTCGCCCCCTCGCGCCTGCGCCGGCCGCGGGTCGTCGTCTGCGTCCCGAGCGACATCACGAGCGTCGAGCGCCGCGCCCTCGAGGACGCCACGCTGCGCTCGGGCGCGCGCCGGGTCCACGTCGTCGAGGAGACGATGGCCGCCGCCATCGGCGCCGGCCTGCCCGTCGAGGGCACCGAGGCCTCGATGGTCGTCGACATCGGCGGCGGCACGACCGACGTCGGGGTCATCAGCCTCGGCGGCATCGTCGTCAGCCGCACGGTGCGCCTCGGCGGTGACGAGATCGACGAGGCGCTCGTCTCCTTCGTCAAGGCCGAGTACTCGCTGCTGCTCGGGGAGTCGAGCGCGGAGCGGCTGAAGATCGCCGTCGGGTCGGCCTTCCCGCTCGTCGAGGAGCTGACTGAGCGGGTCCGGGGGCGTGACCTCGTGACGGGGCTGCCGAAGACGGTGACCATCGGCTCGGCCGAGGTGCGCCGGGCCATCGAGACGCCGGTCGCCCGGATCGTCGACCTCGTCCGGTCCGTCCTCGACGTCTGCCCGCCCGAGCTCGCCGGCGACGTCGTCGACCGCGGCATCGCCCTGACCGGCGGGGGAGCCCTCCTGCGCGGCCTGGACGAACGGCTCTCGCACGAGCTCGGGGTCCCCGTCCGCGCGGCCGAGGAGCCGCTGCACGCCGTCGCCCGCGGCGCGGGCCGGTGCGTCGAGGAGCTCGCCACGCTCCACCGCGTCCTCGTCGACACCCGCCGGCCGTGACCCGCGACCGACACCGCCGCCCCCGCGGCCGGCGCGTCGTGGCCGGGCTCGCCGTCGCGACCGCGCTCGTCCTCGCGCTCGACCTGTCCGGGGCCGTCGACACCTCACCCGTCCGCGGTCTCGCCGCCGCCGGTCTCGGGCCGCTCGAGCGCGCCGTCGGTCCGCGCGAGGACGAGGCCGCGCGCCTGCGGGCCGAGAACACCCGCCTGACGACGCGCCTCGCCGACACCGAGCAGCGCCTGGCCGCCGCCGAGCGTGCCGACGCGCTGCTCGACACCCCCACCCTGCGCGGGCTGACCCTCGTCGCGGCCCGCGTCGTGGGGGTCGGGCCGTCCGGACCGGCGGGGCCCGAGCGGGTCACCCTCGACGTCGGGGCGCGCGACGGGGTGCAGGCCGACCGCGCCGTCGTCACCGCCGACGGGCTCGTCGGCCGCGTGGTCGCGGTCGGGCCGTGGACGTGCGACGTCCTGCTCCTCGGCGGACGCGAGGTCGCCGTCGGCGTGCGGGTCGGCCCGCGGGGCGTCCTCGGTGAGGTGTCCGCGGCGGCGCCCGCGGGCGCGCCCGCGCCGAAGCCCGGCACCCTCGCGCTCGCCCCGGTCACCGGCGGAGCCCTCGCCATCGGCGACACCGTGACGACGCTCGGCAGCCCCGGCGACCAGCCGTTCCCGGCCGGCCTCGTCGTCGGGACGGTCACCGCCGTCGACGACGCCCGGGGACGGCCGACGGCCGGCGGGGTCGTCACCCCCGCCGTCGCGCCCGCCACGCTCGACGTCGTCGGCGTCGTCCTCGGTGAGCGCCGCGCGCAGCCGCGCCCGTCCGCGACCGCGGGGGGATGATGCGACCCCTCGGGCTCCTCGCGCGGACCGCCCTCCTCGTCCTCGCGGCCGTCCTGCTCGCCGCGCTCGCGGCCCGGCACGTGCGGCCGGTGCCCGACCTTGTCGCGGTGCTCGTCGTCGGCTGGGCCCTCTGGCGCGGACCCGTCGCGGGCGCGCTCGCCGGGCTCGCCGGTGGATGGGCCCTCGACCTCGTGCCGCCCGGCGCCGACCTGCTCGGGCTGCACGCCCTCGTCTACGCCGGGGCCGGGCTGCTCGCCGGCCGCCTGCGCGTCGAGGGCCCGGTGGGCGCAGCGCGCGTGGCCGGCAGCGCCCTCGTCGTGTCGGGGCTCGTCGAGGGGGCGGACGTGCTGCGGGCCCTGTCGGTCCGGGCGCCGGTCGACCTCGGCGAGGTGGTGGTGCGCGTGCTGCTCACCGCGACCGTCGCCGCGCTCGTGGTCCCGCTCGTGGTCCGCGCCGAGCGCGCGGTGGTGCGGCGGAGGTTCGGATGAGCGTCGTCGGCCGGCGCGGCCGCGTCACGGCGGTGCTCGTGGCCGTCGTCCTCGCCTTCGCCGGGCTCGTGGTCCGGCTCGGCAAGGTGCAGCTCGCGCAGGCCGACGACCTCGCCGCCCGCGCGGTCGCGCTCGACACCCGGACGGTCCTCGTGCCGGCGGTGCGCGGGCGCATCCTCGACGCCCACGGCCGCGAGCTGGCGGGGCACCGGACGAGCACCGTCGTCACCCTCGAGCGCCGGGTCGTCGCCGACGACCGTGATGCCGCCCAGGCCGAGGTCCGCGAGGTCGCCCGGGTGCTCGGGCGCCCGCCGGAGGACCTGCTCGGGAGGCTCTGGCTGTGCGGCGAGGACGGCGCCCCGGCCGCTCCGGCGTGCTGGGCCGGGTCCGCCCAGGTGCCGGTCCCGCTCGCCGCGGACGTCGACGCGGCCCGCGCGCTCTCGCTCGTCGAGCGCCCCGACCGGTTCCCCGGCGTCGCCGTGTCCTCGGTCCCGGTCCGGACCTACCCCCGTCCGGCGGGCGCCCAGGCCGCGCAGGTGCTCGGCTACCTCGGCCGGGCGACCGCGGAGGACCTCGCGGCCGACCCGACGCTGCAACCCGACGACCTCGTCGGACGCGCGGGGCTGGAGCAGCAGTACGACCGGGAGCTGCGGGGGACCCCCGGGCGGACCGTCGTGTCGGTCGACGCCCGTGGCCTCGTGACCGGGGTGGTGTCGCGGGTCGACCCCGTTCCCGGCCGTGACCTCGTCACCTCGCTCGACGCGGCCGTGCAGGCCCGCGCCGAGAAGGCCCTCGCGACGGAGATGCGACGCGCGCGCGGCCGCGGATGGCCGGCCGACTCCGGCGCGGTCGTCGTCCTCGACCCCCGCTCCGGCGCGGTGGCTGCCCTCGCCAGCCTGCCGACGTACGACCCCAACGTGTGGACCGGCGGCATCTCGTCCGCCGACTACCGGCGCCTCACCGACCCCGCGGCGGGGACGCCCATGCTGTCCCGCGCCACCGACGTGGGCTTCGCCCCGGCGAGCACGATGAAGCCCGCGTCGGTCGCCGCGGCCGTCCGCGACGGGCGCTCGCTGCGCGCCACCTACGACTGCCCGGCGGTCTACCGGATCGGGAACCGCGACTTCACGAACGTCGACAGCGCGCCGCGGGGCCGCATCAGCCTGGCGACGGCGGTCGAGATCTCCTGCGACACCGTCTTCTACCGGCTCGCGCACGACGCGTGGCTGCGCCAGGGCGGCCCCGACGCGCCGGCCACCACCCCCGACCCGTTCGCCTCGACCGCACAGGGCCTCGGCCTCGGCCGCGCGACGGGCGTCGACCTGCCGAGCGAGTCGGCCGGCCGGGTGCCCGACCGCACCTGGCGACGCGCGCAGTGGGAGCAGCAGAAGGACGAGCTGTGCCGCCGGGCGCGGACCGGGTACCCGGAGGTCGCCGACCGCGAGCGGCGCCGCTTCCTCACCGAGGTCGCGCGCGAGAACTGCGCGACCGGCTGGCAGCTGCGCGCCGGCGACGCGGCCAACTTCGCCATCGGGCAGGGCGACGTCCTCGCGACGCCCCTGCAGATGGCCGTCCTCTACGGCGCGATCGCCGACGGCGGCACCGTCCGCACCCCGCGCGTCGGGGCGGCCCTCGTCGACCCGGTCTCGGGCGAGCGGACGGCGATCGACCCCGGCCCGACCCACCGGGCGCCGATGAGCGCGGCCACCGACCGCTACCTCCGCTCGGCCCTGCGCAGGGTCGTCACCTCGGGGACGGCCGCCGCCGCCTTCGCCGGGATGCCGGCGGACTGGCCGGTCGCGGGCAAGACCGGCACCGGCGAGGTCGTCGGGAAGCGCGACACCTCGTGGTTCGTCTCCTACGCACCGGCCACCCGGCCGCGCTGGGTCGTCGCCGCCGTCGTCGCGCAGGGCGGCTCCGGCGGCTCGACGGCCGCGCCGGTGACGCGCGCGGTGCACCTCACCCTGCGCGGGCTGGGCTGAGCTGCCTGCGGGGACGTCCGGCTCAGAGCCAGTCGGCGTCGACCTCGAAGGCAAGGACTCCTGCTCGCCGGTCGATCTCCGCGATGGCCTCCGCGCCGTTCCTGAGATGGCCGGGCCACACGGTGGTCTGGCCGCCGTCCGCGAAGACGAGCGCGCGGAAGTCCGGCCCCTGCGCGACGCCCCGGAGGTCAGCCCAGGACCCGCCGTGCCGGTGGCCGTGGGCGGTCTGCGTCATGCCTGACTCGCCGATGACGACCCGCAGGTCCCTCGGCGCGGTGCTGAGCAGCCGGCGGGTCCACGGACGACCCGTCACCTCGGGCACAGGTGGCGGCTCGTCGTCGGTCCGGTCCGGCACCCCGGCGATACCGCCCGGGACGGGTCGGGTCCCGGCGAGCAGCAGGGTCTCGAGGGCGCGAGCGGCGGCGCGGGCCACGTCCTCGCGCGTGACGGCCTCGACGTCGGTGCTCTCCTCCTCCGCCGTGCGCACCGGCCGGCCCGCGAGGAGCCGGTAGGCACCGACCACGAGCCGGTCGACCGTCCCGCGGGGGTCGGTCAGCCGCTGGCGCGCCACCGCCTGCTCGTGCGCGAGCTCGGACGGCTCGGGCCCGGACGCCGCGAGGTCGCGCAGCACCCCGACGGTCGACTCCAGGACCCGCACCTGGCCCTCCTCGGCGCCGTCCGCCCACAGCACGGCGAGGAGGGTCGCGTCGTCGACGGGCGAGGAGCCGCCGTCGACCTCGTAGACGAGTCCCTGGTCGTGTCGCAGCGACCGGGTCAGCGCCTCGATGACCAGGGTGAGCAGGACCGGCGCGACCGGGGTGCGCTCCACCAGCCAGGACGCGAGGGGGACCGGCGGGTCGGCGACGTACCCGGGCAGCGCGAGGCGGGACTCCCGCGCCTCGGGCCGGGTGGGACGCGCGCCGTCCGGCAGCCGGACGTCGGCGTGCTCGGGCGGCGCGCCGGTGGAGATGACGACGGCGTTGCCGCTCACGTACCGACGGGCGACGAAGTCCCGCACGTGGTCGCGGGTCAGCGTCCTGGACGGCGCGCCATGACGTCCGAGGGCACCGACCCCGTCGGTCCCGTACCGGGCGCCCGCCATGAAGGCCAGCGCCGGCGGCGCGGCGGCTCCGTCCTCGGCCTCGAGCACCCGGGCCTCCACCTCGAGCCGCTCCAGCGGCAGGTCGCGCACCACCCGGCAGAGCGTGCCGAGCCACTCGTCGACCGCCTCCCGGGGGCCGGTGGCGTGGAACACCGTCAGCTCGTCGTCGACCCAGGCGTTGGTCTCGAGGGTGGTCCGGGGCATCGCGGCCATCACGAGGTGCTCGACGAGGTGCGCGACCCCGGCCGTGCGGAGGGTCTCGTCACACACCCCTGCCCCCACGACGAGCGCGGCCGTGTACGGCTCGGGGCCCTCCGTCCAGAGGGCCGGGATCCCGTTGACCGTGCTTCGTCGCGTCACCGGGGCACTGTAGGAGGACGCAGCGCAGTCGCGCCGGAGAACGGGCCGTGGCGTGTCCGTCCGGACGCGGGATCAGGGCGCCGGGCTGCGCCCGATAGGCTGACGAACATGGCTGACTTCGACGTCGTGGTGCTCGGTGCTGGTCCTGGTGGGTACGTCGCGGCGATCCGCGCCTCCCAGCTCGGGAAGAAGGTCGCGGTCGTCGAGAAGAAGTACTGGGGCGGGGTCTGCCTCAACGTCGGCTGCATCCCCTCGAAGGCGCTCATCAAGAACGCCGAGCTCGCCCACACGCTCCAGCACGAGAAGGAGCTGTACGGCATCGAGGGCGAGGCGACGATGAAGTACGGTGCCACGCACGCGCGCTCGCGCAAGGTGTCGGCCGGCATCGTCAAGGGCGTCCACTTCCTCATGAAGAAGAACAAGATCGAGGAGATCGACGGCTGGGGCACGCTGACCAGCGCCACCTCGATGGAGGTCGCGCTCAACGACGGCGAGACCCGTCAGCTGACCTTCGACCACCTGATCATCGCGGCCGGTGCCGTCACCCGGATGCTTCCTGGCGTCGAGGTGTCGCAGAACGTCGTCACCTACGAGGAGCAGATCCTCGACGAGAACCTCCCCGGCTCGATCGTCATCGCCGGCTCGGGCGCCATCGGCGTCGAGTTCGCCTACGTCCTGAAGAACTTCGGCGTCGACGTCACGATCGTCGAGTTCCTCGACCGGATGGTCCCGACCGAGGACGAGGAGATCTCCAAGGAGCTCCTCAAGCACTACAAGAAGCTCGGCGTCAAGGTCATGCTCTCGACGAAGGTCGAGGGTGTCGAGGACACCGGCTCCGGCGTCCGCGTCACCGTCTCGCCCGCCGCCGGCGGCGACCAGCAGGTCCTCGAGGCCGACAAGTTCATGTCGGCCATCGGCTTCGCCCCGCGCACCGAGGGCTACGGGCTCGAGGCCACCGGCGTGCAGCTGACCGAGCGCGGCGCCATCGCCATCGACGAGTACGGCCGCACCAACGTCGAGAACGTCTACGCGATCGGCGACTGCACCGCCAAGCTGATGCTCGCTCACGTCGCGGAGGCCCAGGGCGTCGTCGCCGCCGAGCACCTCTGCGGCGCCGAGACGATGCCGGTCGAGTACGACTTCATCCCGCGCGCCACCTACTGCCACCCGCAGATCGGCTCGTTCGGCTACTCCGAGGCGCAGGCCAAGGAGAAGGGCTACGACGTCAAGACGGCGAAGTTCCCGTTCTCGGCCAACGGCAAGGCGATGGGCCTCGGCGACGCCGTCGGCTTCGTCAAGGTCGTCGCCGACGCCGAGCACAACGAGATCATCGGCGCCCACATGATCGGCCCCGACGTCACCGAGCTGCTGCCCGTGCTGACCCTCGCGCAGAAGTGGGACCTCACCGCGGACGAGGTGTCGCGCAACGTCTTCGCGCACCCGACGCTCTCCGAGGCGGTCAAGGAGGCCGTCGAGGGCATCGCCGGCCACATGATCAACCTCTGAGCCGCGCACCCCACGCCCCTCGTACCTCCACATTTCGGGGTCACCCCGAAAAGTCCACGAGACCCCGGCTCCGAGCCGGGGTCTCGTCGATGTTCCGGGGTCTCGAGCCGGGAGGACCCCCGCGCGAGCCGGGGGTCTGGTCAGTCACCCTCGATCGTCGCTACCCTTCCGCCACCGGCGGGAGGAGAGGGACATGCCCGAGAACGGCGAGCTGCGACGCAACCCGGTGACCGGCGAGCGCGAGATCTACTTCGAGCCTCCGGGTGAGTGGGAGCCGCTCGGGGCCGACGTCGCCCCGGACCACCGCGTCCCCGACGAGGACCTCGGGACGGCCGCCGAGGCGCCCGAGGACGAGGGCGTCGGCGCGTGACCACGCCCCCCTCCGCGGGATCCTGGTCCCTCGCGGCCACGGTCAAGCCGGCCGTCGACGGGCCGGCGCCCGCGGCGGAGGACCCGACGCTGCCCGCCCCCCGGGAATGGGCAGCGGGTGCGGAGGCCGTCCGCACGACGGTGAGGTGGGTGATCACGGCCCTCGCCGCGGTGGGGGCCCTGATGTTCGCCAAGGGCTTCGTCACCACCCCTGCGCTCAGCTGGCAGCAGCATCCCTACCAGCTCGGCGCCGCGTTCGTCGCCGGTGTCACCGGCCTCGCCGGGGTGGGATGGCTGATCGCCCAGGCCACCGACCTGCTGCGTCCGCAGATGTACGAGCTGCACCGGCTCCCGCCGGACTTCGTCCAGGAGATCGAGTCGGCGGGCACCGGGGTCGCTCTGCCGGTGCGGGTCCGGACGGTGGCGGACCTCCAGACCAGGCTGCGCGGGGTGCGAGCGGCCCTGTTCGAGGTCGACGGGGCCCTCACCGCGGCGAGGGCCGCCGCGGTGGACCGGGCGGGCAAGCAGGGGGAGGTGGCCGCCAGGGCTGCGGTGGCCGAGCTCGAGGAGGACCACCGCATCCTCACGCACAACCTCGCGGTCTACACCCACTCGCGATCCCAGCTCCTCGCCCAGGCGGAGTACTTCACACTCTCGCGTGGCCTCACGAGGTCGGGGACCCGGAGGATGGTGGGCGCCGGTGCCATGGCGGCGATCGGTGGTATCGCCTACGTCCTCGCGCTGTCGGACCCGGGGGAGCAGCCACAGTCACCCGCGGCGCCGGTGGTCGGTGAGATGGTGCGCGTCGACTCCGAGGCGGGGTCGCAGCTGTGGTCGCTCCTCGGCCTCGCGGGCTGCCAGGCGACGACCGACTCGCCGCGCATCCCGGTCGTCGTGGGTGGGGGCGACGGCAGCACGGCGTCCCCCTACTCGGTGACGACGCTCCCGACCTCGACGTGCCGCGCGCAGACGTTCACGGTGACGGACGCCGCGGCGCTCGTCAGCGTCCCGAAGGCCGTGAAGATCACCTACGCCCCGTCGACGGCCACGCCGTCGCCCAGCTGACCGCGGCCACCCAGCCCACCCGAGCACGCGATCCGGCCGACGACGGGGGAAGACCCGGCACGTGCGGGGTGATCGCTGTCAGACCCTGTGTCCGACAGCGACGAGCCCGCACGTGCGGGCTGAGGCGCGGGGCGCACGCGGCCGGGACCACCACGCGTGGGCAGAATGGCGCCCATGACGCCCGAGGAGTTCCGCGCCGCCGGACACCAGCTCATCGACTGGATCGCCGACCACCGCAGCCGCGTCCCGGACCTCCCGGTCGCCGCGCAGGTCCGACCGGGCGAGGTCCGCGAGGCCCTCCCGGCCCACGCCCCCACCGAGCCGGAGCCGTTCGCCGACGTGCTCGCCGACCTCGACCGAGTCGTCGTCCCCGGCGTCACCCAGACCCAGCACCCCGGCTTCTACGGCTGGTTCCCCAGCAACGCGAGCCTCGCCAGCGTCCTCGGCGACATCGCGTCCGGGGGCGTCGGCGCGCTCGGCATCACGTGGCAGTCGGCACCGGCGCTCACCGAGGTCGAGCAGGTCGTCACCGACTGGCTCCGCGACCTCTGCGGCCTCGCCCCGGAGTGGCGCGGCGCCATCCAGGACACCGCTTCGACCGCGTGTCTCGTCGCGATGCTCGCCGCCCGCGAGCGCGCGAGCGACGGGTCGGAGCACCGCGGCGGCCTGCAGTCCCTCGAGGCGCCACTCGTCGCCTACACCTCGCCGCAGGCGCACAGCTCGGTCCCCAAGGCCGTCCTCCTCGCCGGCTTCGGGGCCGACAACCTGCGCTACGTCGACGTCGACCCGGTGACCTACGCGATGGACCCCGCGGCCCTGCGCCGGGCGATGGCCGAGGACGCCGCGGCCGGTCGCGTGCCGGCGGTCGTCGTCGCCGCGGTCGGCACGACCGGCACGACGGCGATGGACCCCGTCCCCGCCATCGTCGAGATCGCCCGCGAGCACGGGGCGTGGGTGCACGTCGACGCGGCGATGGCCGGCTCGGCGATGCTCCTGCCGGAGATGCGCCACCTCTTCGCGGGGGTCGACGACGCCGACAGCCTCGCGTGGAACCCGCACAAGTGGATGGGCACGATCCTCGACACCTCCCTGCTCTACGTCCGCGACGTCGACCACCTCGTCTCGGTGATGTCGACGACCCCGAGCTACCTGCGGGCGAGCACCGACGACCAGGTCGTCCAGTACAAGGACTGGGGCATCCCGCTGGGCCGACGCTTCCGCGCGCTCAAGCTGTGGTTCCACCTCCGGCTCGACGGCGTGGAGGCCATCCGTGAGCGGCTGCGGCGTGACCTCGCGAACGCCCGCTGGCTCGCCGAGCAGGTGCAGGCCGAGCCGGGATGGCGGGTGCTGGCGCCCGTCGAGCTGCAGACGGTCTGCGTCGTCCACGAGCCCGAGGGGCTGACGGGCGAGGAGCTCGACGCGCACACCCTCGCCTGGCTCGAGGCCGTCAACGCGACCGGCCGGGTCTTCCTCGGGGCCAGCAGCCTCGACGGCCGCTGGATGGTACGGGTGTCCGTCGGCGCGGAGGCCACCGAGCGGGCGGACGTCGAGGAGCTGTGGCGGCTGCTGCGCGCGGCGGTCGCGACCCGCTGAGCGACCCCCCTCCGGTCGAGGGGACCGACTTCGCCGGAACCGGCCGCGGACGCGCCCACCGGGTGTCACACTCGCCTCGAGCACGCCGGGAGGAGTCGTATGTCGCAGGTCAGGCACCGCAGGAGCCACGCCGTCGCCGGGCTGACCCTCTCCCTCGGCAGCGCCGTCGTCATGCTCGGGACGCTGCTGCCCGTGTACACCGTCGGGCGCGGCGCGGTGGCCCCCGACGTGTGGGCCGCGCTGGGGCTGCGCGCGGACGGCACGTCCGTCCGCCTCGCCGACGGCTTCCGCGAGTACCTCGTCCTGTCGGGCGCGGTCGCGCTGCTCATGGGGGTCGCGCTCATCCTCACCCGCCTCCGGTTCGTCGGCGGGGTGTGGCGTCTCGCGGCCCTCGTCGGGCTGATGGCCGGCTCGTTCGTCACCTTCGCCTTCTGGATGCTGCTCTTCGACCCCGGTGCGGCCGTCGGCCGCCCGTCGTGGTTCGCCGAGTCCGCCCCGGCCGTCCTCGACGCCTTCTCGGCCACCACCGTCGACGCGGGGGTCGGGCTCTACGTCCTCACCGTGGGCTGCGCGACGGGCGTCCTCGCGGCCCTCGTCCCCACCTTCCACACGCGGCGCGTCATCAAGGACGCGACGAAGGGTGGGGGCACCCTGGCGCCGGGCTGGTACCCGTCCCCGCACCACCGCCGCCGGCACCGCTACTGGGACGGCGAGAAGTGGACGGTCGGCGCCTGAGCCCGCCGCCGCGCCTGCCCTGACGCGAGGTCGCCCGAGGTTAGCCTCGGCGGGTGACCGACTCCCGCCGGGCCCCGTCCGCGACCCTCTCCGCGGTGGCGGCCGTCCTGCTCGCCCTGCTGGTCGTCCTCGCGCTGCTGGCGCTCGCCGTCGGGTGGGTGGCCGTGCTCGTCCTCGACGACGGCGTCAGCCGCTGGATCTGGGGAGTCCTCGGCGCGCTGGTGCTGTGGCGGCTCGTGCCGCGCCCCGCGCGCGTCGACCGTCGGGCGGTCGCGACGAGCCGCGAGGAGCAGCCGGCCGTGCACGAGCTCGTCGACGCCGTGGCGCGCGAGGTGGGCGTCGCCGCCCCGACCCGCGTGCTCGTCGACACCGTCGCCGCGACCCGGGTGCACCCCACGGGCTACCTGGGCGGGGCCGCGCTGGTCGTCGGCCTGCCGGAGTGGACGGCCCTCGACCCCGGGGAGCGGGTCGCCGGTCTCGCCCACGAGCTGCGCTGCTCGGGCGTCCGGCGGGGGCCGGCCGGCATCCTCGTGCGCCTCGCCGGGGACGTGCTCTCGGGAGCCCGGACGATCCTCACGCCCGTCCGAGCCGTGACCGCCGACCGCAAGGCCGTCGAGCAGGCGACCTCGACGATGGGCTACTACGGGCCGGGTGACGAGATGGCGGGCAACCTCATGCGTCGCCAGGCGTCCGCGGCCGTCGGCGGTGCCGGGATGCAGGTCGTGGCGGTGCCCTTCCGTGCGCTCCACGCGGTCCTCGACCGGGCCTGGCGTCCGACCCTGCACCACGCCGCGTTCGAGGCCGACCGGCGCGCCGCCGCGCTCGCCGGGCCCGCCGCGGTGCGCGGCTGGCTGCTCGCCGGCGTCGGGGTGCCGCGCGGCGCGACCGCCGCGCACAACGCCGCTCGTACACCGGGGGCCGACGTCTTCCTCGCCATCGAGGCGGCCGACCGGCCGGCGCCCACCGAGCTGCGCTCCCGCCTCGAGGCCGCGCCCACGACGGCCGTCGACGCCGACCACCCGCCGACCCGCCAGCGCGTCGCCGCCCTCGAGGCCGGCGACGTGCCCGTGGGTGACGGATGGGTCGAGCGCAGCACCGTCACCGCTGCCGACGTCGAGCTCTTCCGGATGCGGGCCTCGCTCGCCGGCCGGCTCCGCGACGAGCTGGTGCACGGGCGCGGCTGACCCGCCGCGCCCGACCGTCGTCAGCCGGTCAGCACCTCGGGCAGCGGCTCGGAGTGCACGACGACGAGGGCCGACACGGCCCGGGTCAGCACGACGTAGAGGCGCCGCAGGCCGGTGCGCTCGTCCGGCTCGCCGCGCACGACGGCCGCCGGCTCGACGACGACGACGCGGTCGAACTCGAGGCCCTTGGCGATGCTCGCCGGCACGAGCTCGACCTGACGGTCCTCGTCGTCCCCGTGGTCGGCGTCGAGCCGTCCGTGCGGGATGCCCGCGGTGGTCAGCGCCGACGAGACGGCGGTGACGAACGCGTCGGGCACGATGACGCCCACCGACCCGGGCTCGTCCGTCAGCGAGCGCACGGCGTCGACCACCGCGAGCGAGCGACGCTCCGGGTCGGCGCGCAGGACGTCGAGGCGGCCGGGGTCGTCGCGCACCGAGACCGGCGCCGCCAGCCCCGGTGCGACGAGGGGCAGCAGGCGCGCGGCGTAGTCGATGACGAGGGCCGGGACGCGGAAGCCGCGGTCGAGGACGACGAGCTCGTGCTCGGTCCGACCGAGGTGGCGCATCGCCTCCTCCCAGGACGGGGTCGCCCACGGGGTGGTGCCCTGCGCGATGTCCCCGAGGACGGTCAGGCTGCCGGTCGAGGCCCGACGACCGACGGCCCGCAGCTGCATCGGGGAGAGGTCCTGCGCCTCGTCGACGATGACGTGGCCGAGGCTCGGCGTGCGGTCGAGGAGGTCGGCCAGCTCGTCGAGGAGCGCCATGTCGGCCCGCGACCAGCGCGCTGCCCCCTTGCTGCGGGGCGGCCTCTCCCAGAGCAGGACCCGCTGCTCGTCCTCGGTGAGGACGCCGTCCGCCGCGGCGGCCAGCGCATCGGCGTCCGAGAGCAGGCCGAAGAGCACGGCGGCCGGGTCGAGTGCCGGCCAGAGGTCCTTCGTCGCGGTGCGGACCGGTGCCGAGCGGGCGATCGAGTCCTGCACGGTGTCGCCCGGGAAGTCGCCCGAGCGCTCGATCTGGAGCATCACGAGGTGGGCCAGGCGCTGGGGGAGGAGCTCGCGGGCGGCGGAGTAGCGGACCCCGCGGGTGACGAGCCCGTCGAGCTCGTCCTGCACCTCGTAGGCAGGGACGCGCCAGCGGCGTGAGCCACGGGGGACGACGAGCGCGTCGTGAGCTCGGGCGACGTTGCGCCACACCGCGGCCCGCAGGACCTCGGCCAAGCGGGCGTCGCCCTTGAGGAGCGCGACCTCGGTGGGGTCGTCGGCGCGCACGCGGCCGTGGTCGAGGAGGGTGTCGACGGTCGCGTGCTGCACCCGCACCTCGCCGAGCGAGGGCAGGACCGCGCCGATGTGGTCGAGGAAGGCGCGGTTGGGGCCGACGACGAGGACGCCGGCCCGGTCGAGGCGCCGGCGGAAGGAGTAGAGCAGCCACGCCGCCCGGTGCAGGCCGACGGCGGTCTTGCCGGTGCCGGGCGCCCCCTGCACGCAGATGCTCGTCGCGAGGTCGGAGCGGACGATCTCGTCCTGCTCGGGCTGGATCGTGGAGACGATGTCGCGCATCGGGCCGGAGCGGGGCCGCTCGATCTCGGCGGCGAGGATGCCGCTGCGGTCGGCGGCGTCTCCGGCGACGAGGCGCTCGTCCTCGTAGGCGGTGAGGCGGCCGCGGTCGACGCCGAACCGGCGCCGCAGCTCGACGCCCATCGGCTCGGCGGGGGAGGCGCGGTAGAACGCCGTCGAGATGGGCGCTCGCCAGTCGACGACGACCGGGTCGCCGTGGGCGTCGCCGACGTGCCGCCGCCCGACGTGGAAGGTCTCCTCGCCGTGCTCGGTGCGGCAGTCGATGCGGCCGAAGAAGAGCGTGGTGCGCGGGTCGTCCTGGAGCGAGGCGACGCGGCGGGCGAGGACCAGGTCGAGGTAGGCCGCGTTGAAGGCGTCGGCCGCGGTCGACACGTCGAGCCGCTCGGTGGTCTCGCGCATCCGGCGCAGCTCGTCGCGCGCGTGGTCGAGGTGGGCCTGCTCGCGGGCGAGCACGTCGTCGGTGGGGGTGGTCGGGTGGTGGGCGGTCGTCGTGGGCACGGCGGAGCCGCCTCCTGCGGTGTGTGGGGTTCCCATGCTGGCGAACCGATGATGGTACACCCGGTGGGGGTAGGTGCGTCCAGCCCTCGGGACGTCCGGCGGTCGGTCGCGTCAGACGGTCCGGGGGACCGTCCCCGTCCACGTGAGGACGCGGCACATCGCGTGGTGCACGCCGTCACCCTCGGGGTGGAACATGATCGGGCAATCACCGGCGATGACCGTCGCGCCGGCCGCCCGCGCGCGCACCACCGCCTCGGGGGAGACGGAGCCGGCGCCGGTCGAGCGGTGCAGCCAGAGTCGGCGGACGCCCGAGTCGAGAGACTCCTCGACGCTCTCGAGCGCGTGCGCGGCGGACGTGGCGACGACGACCGCGTCGACACCACCGGGCACGGCCTGCACCGTCGGGTAGGCCGGGTCCCCCTCGACCTCGGTCGCGTGCGGGTTGACCGCGAAGACCTCGTAGCCGTGGTCGCGCAGCCATGTGTAGACGGTGTTCGCGCCGTGGCCCCGCGGGGTGCGCGAGACGCCGGTCACGGCGATGCGGCGCTGGGCGAGGACGTCGGCGGCCGCGACGCGGACCGGGATGGTGGTGGGTGTGGTGGCCATCGTGGGGCCTCCTTCTCGACGCCTCCCGATGCTCCCACCGCGGTCGCTGTCGCGCTGTTCCGTGGGTCACGCACCCGGTGTCGGTGGATGGGTCCACACTCGGCGCATGGATCGCTCAGCGCTGCCCGTCCAGGTCGTCATCGACTGCGCCGACCCCGCCGCCCTCGCGGAGTTCTGGGCCGGCGCCCTCGCCCCGCGGGGCTACGCGGTGCCGGCGCCGCCGGGTGGGTTCGCCGACTGGCCGTCCTTCCTCGCGGCGCAAGGCCTGCCGGAGGAGCGGTTCAACGACGCCTCGGCGCTCGAGGCCGAGGGGCAGCCGCGCCTCTTCTTCCAGCGGGTGCCCGAGCCCAAGGAGGGCAAGAACCGCCTCCACCTCGACCTGCTCGGCGGGGGCGGGCCCTCCGTGCCGATGGAGGAGCAGCGCCGTCGGGTCGCCGCCGAGGTCGAGCGCCTCGAGGGGCTCGGCGCGGTCCGGGGCGAGGAGCACGCCGAGATGGGCGTCCACTGGGTGACGATGCGCGACCCCGAGGGCAACGAGTTCTGCGTCTGAGCGCTGCGGGCGACGGTGGCCGGCGCCGGGACGTGGCCGGTGGCGCGGGACGTGGGGCGATCACCCCCAGTCCGACGCCACGGGCGCCGCCCAGCGCGCTGCCACGGTCGGCGACGTCACGTCAGCCCACGTAGGCCGTCATCCTGATCGAGACCAGCACACCGGGGATCACGGCACCGAGCTTCGCGGCGTACCGCGCGGGCGGCGTGGCAGGGACCCACTGCGCGTAGGCGGCGTTCATCCCGGGGAAGTCGTCGGGGTCGTGCAGCAGGATCCCGACCTCGACGACGTCGTCATTCGAGCCCCCGGCCGCCTCGACGACCGCGGTGCAGTTGGCGAGGGCCTGCGTGGTCTGGGCGCCGATGGTCTCACCGGCCAGGGCACCGGTCGCGGGGTCGACACCGACGGTCCCCGAGACGTGGACGAACCCGCCGGCCTTGGTCCCCTGCGCGAAGAGCGGGTTGCGGGGCGCCGCGTCCGTGGTGATGACCTCGACTGCCATGGGGACAGCGTGCCCGAGCGGTGCCCCGGACGCCAGAGCCCGGGCAGAGCGGCATCCCGGTGCGGGCACGACGACGACGCCCAGTGCGAACGAGGGTCAGAAGGGTGGGGTGGCGGGGAACGGGTCGCGTCGTCTCGGTGGGTGCAGACCGGTGACCCGGTACGTGCGCACCGGCCGATGGACCTCGATGCGGCACCCGCGGGTCACGGGTGGGCCGGTGCCACCGCGGTGCTCGAGGCCGAACTCGAGCGCCGAGTGCGGCGCCCGGGTCTGCGCGTCGCGTCGGACCTGGGGAGGCGGCGGGTCCGGGGCACGTGCCGGGAGCACCAGCGGCCGGTGGTCGAGGGGGTGCGTGGTGCGGACCGCGCCGGTGGGGTCGGTCCAGTGGAGGGAGCCGTCGGCGGACATCCGAACCGACCACCCCGGCCGCTGCTTGACGCGGTGGTGGCGGCGGCAGAGGCAGGCGAGGTTGGCGGCGCTCGTCGGCCCCAGCGGCCAGGCGAGGACGTGGTCGAGGTCGCAGAACCGGGCGGAGACCTGACAGCCGGGGAAGCGGCACCGCCCGTCCCGGGCGCGGACCAGCGCGGCCAGTCGGGCACCGGGCCGGTAGGCGTCCGTCGCGAGCTCGTCGTCGGGGTCGGTGAGGGCGCCGCTGGTGGGGTGGAGCACCGGGGACGCCGGAGCGGTGACGGGCGTCGCGCGAGCCAACCATCCGCGGGGCACGAGGTCGGGGTCGCCGGCGTGCAGGCCGTGGACGGTGACGAGGTCGCGGTCGTCGAGGGGGGTGACGTCGCTAGGGGCCGCGACCACCTGAGCGTCGGCGGGAGCGACGAGCTGCACCCGCACGTCGACCGTCGCGTTCGACGTGACGAGGTCGGTGAGCGCCTTGGCCCGGGCCCGCTCGAGGTGCTCGCAGGTCCCGTCGTCGACGTAGTGGCGGGCGAGGGTGTCGATGGCCGCCCACGCCGCGCAGGCGTCCTCGGACGGGAAGGTCCCGAGCCACGTGTCGACCCCTGGCTCGTCGACCCAGCGCCGCAGCCCCGAGGCCGCTCGCGCACGGACCGCCCTCTGCCGCAGCAGGTCCGGGGAGATGGCGGCCAGCACCCGCCGTGTCCGTCGGCGCAACCGGGCGGCGTCCTCGCGGTCGAACCACGGGCCGAGGGTGGCGACGACGCCGGAGGCGACCTCGGCCGGCACCTCCTCCAGCTCGGCCGCGACGACCTGCGCGCGGTAGGCGTCGAGCCGCCCCTCCGCCATCGCCGTGTGGAGCCCGCCGAGGCCGGTGCTCGTCGCCGGGCCGTCGGCCGCACGCCGCACCGCGTCGCGCACCCGGCGTTCCGCGTGTACCGCCGACACCGACAGCGCACCCGACACGACGGCCGGTGCGTCGAGGGCGATGTGCCCCGGCGCCCGGTGGGTCTCGACCAGCTCGCCCGTCTCCAGCACGACCGGCTCGATCGCCGCGAGCCGGACGATGGCCTCGTCCTGCGCCGCGGCGACCACGTCGGCGAGGGCCTGGAGCTCGCGGAGCGCGTGCGCCCAGTCGGCGACCGAACCACCCACGAGGGTGGGGGAGAGCGCCTCTGCGACGAGCGTGCGTGCACCGACCGCAGCGGCAGTGACGTCCGCAGCATTCGCCCGGCGCTGCGTGCTGATGGCCATCGGCTCCCCCTCCCCTCGTGACCCCATCCTACTCCCCGAACCCGCCGAGCGGAAGACTCATCAACAGTCAAAACCATTGTGACACAACGGAAGTATGGGAGAAGAGGGTCCGGCGTGACGGTCGTGACGAGCGGCCCGGGTGCCGCCCTCAGCCGCGCGCGAGGAACGCGTCGATCTGCCCGATGGCGGACCGCGCCCCCTCCTCCATCCCCATGTCGAGGACCTGCTGCAGCGCCTCGGCGCTGGCGTAGGTCGTCGTGTAGACCGCGCGGGTGCCGCCCTCGGTCGCCGAGAAGTCGTAGACGCACTCCGAGACGGGCAGCTCGGGGTTGGGCGTCAGGTCCTCGTGGGCGAAGCCGTCGCGGAAGGTGAACCGCTCCGTCGGCTCCACGCCCGTCACGTCCCAGTAGCCGGCGAACTTCTCGCCCTCCGGGGAGGTCATGTAGTACGTCGTCCGGGTGCCGGCGCGCAGCTCGTGGTCGACGAACGTCGCCGGGTACTCCGGCGGGCCCCAGACCTGCTCGAGCTGGCGCGGGTCCTCGTAGAGCGCCCACACCCGGGCGACCGGGGCGGCGAACTCCGCGGTGATGGTCAGGGTGTGGTTCTCGACGTCCTTGGCGATGTCGGTGACGGGCATGTCAGGTCTCCTCGGTGAGCAACAGGTCGATCCGGGCGATCCGTCCCCGCCAGACCGCCTCGAGCTCGTCGAGCATCGAGGCGACCGACCGGACGGCCTCCACGTCACCGCTGGCCAGCTGCTCACGACCGTGACGTCGCTTCGTCAGCAGGCCCGCCCTCTCCAGGACGGCGACGTGCTTCTGGACGGCGGCGAAGCTCATGTCGTAGCCCGCCGCCAGCGTCGTGACCGAGTGCTCTCCGGCGAGGACCCGGCGCAGGATGTCGCGTCGCGTCCGGTCGGCGAGCGCGTGGAACAGCGCGTCCGCGCGGTCCTCGCTGCTCCCGGTCACGAGATCAACATACAATCAAACGGTTGTATGTTGTCAAGGGCGGGCTCGGCGAGGGGAGGGGGCGTCGGCGTGACGTACCTCGCACGCGACGGAGCCCCCGGCGAGCCATCCCGTCGCGGGCTCCGACCGCCTGACCTGCGGCGCAGTGCATTCCCGAGCGCTTTCAGCGACCTGAGACCCGGGGCCTGCCGACTTGAGCCGCGGCACGACCCCTCGGCAAGGTCGTGGGGATGGAGCTGCTGACCCGCCGGCCGGCCCTCCCCGCGCTCACCGGCCTGCGAGCCGTCGCCGCGGTGTGGGTCGTCCTCTTCCACTACCGCGAGGAGATCCTCGCCCTCGAGCCTTCGCTCGCGCCCCTCGACACCTTCATGCGGGCGGGCTACCTCGGTGTCGACCTCTTCTTCGCCCTGAGCGGCTTCGTCCTCGCGTACACGTACGCCGACCGGATGCGCGCCTTCCGCTGGCGCGACACGCGCTCGTTCGTCCGCAACCGCTTCGCGCGGGTCTGGCCCGTGCACGTCGTCGCCCTGCACGTCGACGTCCTCACCGCCTTCCTCCTCGGCACCCTCGGGCGCACCGTCGAGGACAGCCGCCGCACCGGCGACGCCTACCTCCAGAACCTCGGGATGGTCCACTACTGGGTCAGCGACCGCCCGAGCTTCAACACCCCGGCGTGGTCGATCAGCGCCGAGTGGTTCGCCTACCTGCTCGCGCCGCTCCTCTTCGTCGCCGTCGCGCGCCTGCGCCGGTCCTCCACCGCGCTGGTCCTCGCCGCCGCCAGCTACGGCGTCATGCTCTGGATCTTCGCGACGATGGCCCTGCCGAACGGCAACCTCGAGAACATGTTCTGGGTCCGGATCATGTTCGAGTTCGTCGGTGGGATGCTCCTCTGCCTCGCCTGGGTGCGCGGAGGGGCGCGCCTGGGCCGCCTCGTCCCCGTCCTGCCGCTGGCGCTCGTCGTCACCGCCGTCGTCCCCCAGGCGTCGGCGGGGCGCTACTGGATGGCGCCCGCCCTCGGCCTCGGGGTCGCCGCGCTGGCGGCCTCGTCCGGGTGGCTCGCCCAGGTCCTCTCGCTGCGGTGGCTCGTCGCCGCGGGCGAGGCGTCGTTCGCGCTCTACATGGTCCACTGGCTCTTCGAGTGGCCGGTCGAGCAGGCCGTCGGCCTGGCGGCGGGCGACCCGTGGCTGGCGCAGCTCGTGCTCGTCGGGCTCGTGGGCGTCCTGGCACTCGCCTCGTGGCTGATGATGGTCCTCGTCGAGCGCCCGGCCCGCCGCCTCATCGTCACCGGTCGCCGCCCCCGGCAGGACGAGCCGACCGTCAGCGCGACGGCCCCGGTGCCGGCCGTGCCCCGACCGGAGCTGGTCGGCCTCCGGTGAGCGCCGGCTGCCGTACGGTCACGCCCCGGTGGGGCGGTCCTCCTCGCGCAGGCGCGGCTCGGTGCGCTTCTCGGGGTGGATCCCGCGCTTGTCGCGGTAGAACTCCCGGACGAGGTCCATGTCGGCGCGGACGTCGGGCGTCGCCGTGATGGTCGGCCCGAATCCTGCTGTGCGGGAGGGGCCGTCGATGAACGCCAGCGCGATCGGCAGCTTGGCCGCGCGCGCGATCCGCCAGAACCCCGACTTCCAGTACTCGCCGCGGTCGCGCGTGCCCTCGGCGGCGAGGATGAGCAGGAACGGCTCCCCGCTGCGGGCCTCGCGCACCAGCTCGCGCACGACCTGACCGGGGTTCCCGCGGTCCAGCGGGATGCCCCCGAGGCGGTGCAGCAGCCAGCCGAGCGGGCCCCTGAACAGCTCCTGCTTGATGAGCACGCGCGGCGTGACGTCGCCGCGCCACATGACGAGCAGCATCATCACGAAGTCCCAGTTGGACGTGTGCGGCGCCCCGACGAGGACGCCGGTGCGGGGGACCTCGCCGACGGCCGTCCACCGGGCCAGGCGCAGCACGGTCTTGGCCAGGGCGACGCGCATCGGGACCTCTCCGCGGCCGGCCCGTCCGGCGCGCGGCACCACGCTAGCGCTCCGCCCGCGTCAGCCCCCGGAGGGCTCTCGCACCTCGGAGCGGTCGATGTCGCCGTCGACGAGGTCCTCGGCGGCCCGTACGAGCAGCGGGTGGAGGTCGGTCTCGCCGCGCCGGACGCGCGCCAGCAGCTCGTGCCGCATCCGCGGCTCCCAGAACTTCTTGATGTGGGTCGCGAGCTCCTCGGCCGCCTTCTCCGGCGGCAGCGCCTCGAAGTTGCGGACGAGGTCGTGCCCGAGCCGGACGACCGGGGGGACGCCGCCGCTCACCGGCGGTGCCTCGCCATCGCGCCCGCCGGCATCGGGGCACCGCGCTCCTCGGGTGCGGCGCCGCTCTCGGCCCGCGCGGCCTCGGTCGCCACCGTCACCTGGACGGCCGTCACCTTGTACTCGGGGCAGTTGGTGGCCCAGTCGGAGTTCTCGGTCGTCACGACGTTGGCGCCGGTCACCGGGTGGTGGAAGGTCGTGTAGACGACGCCGGCGGGCATCCGGTCCGAGACGAGCGCGGTGAGCCGGGTCGCGCCGACGCGCGAGGCGAGCTCGACGACGTCGCCGTCGCGGATGCCGCGCAGCTCGGCGTCGGACGGATGGATCTCGAGCACGTCGGCTGGGTGCCACGTCGAGTTCGGCGTCCGGCGGGTCTGCGCGCCGACGTTGTACTGCGAGAGGATGCGCCCCGTCGTCAGCACGAGGGGGAAGCGGCGGTTGGCGCGCTCGGTGGTGGGCACGTAGACCGTCGGGGTCAGCTGGCCCAGCCCGCGGACGAACTGCCCGACGTGCATCGTCGGGGTGCCGTGCGGCGCGGCGTCGGTGACCGGCCACTGCATCGAGCCCTCGGCGTCGAGCCGGGCGAACGAGACGCCGGCGAACGTCGGTGTGGTCGAGGCGATCTCGTCCATGATCTCGGCGGTCGAGCCGTACGACATCGGGTAGCCCATCGCGGTCGCGAGCTCGCACACGACCTGCCACTCGTCCTTGCCGACGCGGCTCGGCATGACCGGCCGCACCCGGTTGAGCCGGCGCTCGGCGTTGGTGAACGTACCGTCCTTCTCGAGGAACGACGTGCCGGGCAGGAAGACGTGGGCGAAGCGCGCCGTCTCGTTGAGGAAGAGGTCCTGGACCACCACCATCTGCATCGAGCGCAGCGCGGCCTCGACGTGCTGGGTGTTGGGGTCGGACTGAGCGATGTCCTCGCCCTGCACGTAGAGCCCGAGGAAGGACCCGCCGATCGCGGAGTCGAACATGTTGGGGATGCGCAGCCCCGGCTCCGGCTGGATGGTGACGCCCCACAGCGACTCGTAGATCTCGCGCACCTCGGGCCGGGACACGTGCCGGTAGCCCGGCAGCTCGTGCGGGAAGGAGCCCATGTCGCAGGAGCCCTGCACGTTGTTCTGGCCGCGCAGCGGGTTGACGCCGACGCCTTCGCGCCCGAGGTTGCCGGTGAGCATCGCGAGGTTGGCCATCCCCATGACCATCGTCGAGCCCTGGCTGTGCTCGGTGACGCCGAGGCCGTAGTAGATGGCGGAGTTCGGTCCGGCCGCGTACAACCGTGCGGCGGAACGCAGCTCGTCGGCCGGGATGCCGGTCTCGGCCTCCGTGGCCTCGGGTGAGTGCTCGGGCCGGGCGATGAACTCGAGGTAGCCCTCCGCGCCCTCGGTGCGGGTGCGGACGAACTCCTCGTCGAGCAGGCCCTCGGTGACGATGACGTGCGCCATCGCGTTGACGAAGGCGACGTTCGTGCCCGGCCGCACCGGCAGGTGGTGCGCGGCCTCGACGTGCGGGCTGCGGACGAGGTCGATGCGCCGGGGGTCGGCGACGATGATCCGCGCGCCGGCCCGCAGGCGCTTCTTCATCCGTGAGGCGAAGACCGGGTGCGCGTCGGTCGGGTTGGCCCCGATGAGGAGCATGACGTCGGCCTGCTCGACCGAGCGGAAGTCCTGGGTGCCGGCCGAGGTGCCGAAGGCGTGGTTGAGCCCGTAGCCGGTGGGGGAGTGGCAGACCCGTGCGCAGGTGTCGACGTTGTTGTTGCGGAACGCCGCCCGCACCATCTTCTGGACGACGTACACCTCCTCGTTCGTGCAGCGCGAGGACGAGATGCCGCCGATGGACCCGACGCCGTGCTCGGCCTGGATGCGCCGGAAGCCCTCGGCCGCCGTCCGGATCGCCTCGTCCCAGGAGACGACGCGCCACTCGTCGTCGATCGACTCGCGCACCATCGGCTGCAGCTGCCGGTCGTCGTGCGCCGCGTACCCGTAGGCGAAGCGGCCCTTGACGCACGAGTGCCCCTCGTTCGCGCCGCCGTCCTTCCACGGCACCATGCGGACGACGCGGGTGTCGTCCCCCGAGCCCTGCACCTCGGCCTTGAACGAGCAGCCGACGCCGCAGTACGCGCACGTCGTGACGACCGAGCGGGTCGGCATCCCGAGCTGCACGACGGACCGCTCCGTCAGCGCCTCGGTCGGGCAGGCCTGCACGCAGGCGCCGCACGAGACGCACTCGGAGTGCAGGAAGTCGGTGCCGCCGGCCGAGATCCGCGAGTCGAAGCCGCGCCCCTCGACGGTGAGGGCGAACGTCCCCTGCGTCTCGGAGCAGGCACGCACGCAGCGCGAGCAGACGATGCAGGCGGCCGGGTCGTAGTCGAAGTAGGGGTTGGAGCGGTCGGTGGTGTCGGCGAGGTGGCTCGCGCCGTCGAGGCCGTACCGGACCTCGGCGACCCCGGTCTCGCGCGCCCACTTCTGCATCTCGCAGCTGCCGCGGGCGCAGCCGGCGCAGTCGGTCGGGTGGTCCGAGAGGTAGAGCTCCATGACGTTCCGGCGCAGGTCCTGCACCTGCTCGGTGCGGGTGCTGACGACCATGCCGTCGGTGCACGGGGTCGTGCACGACGCAGGGGTGCCCTTGCCGCCCTCGACCTCGACGAGGCAGAGCCGGCAGGACCCGAACGCCTTGAGCGAGTCGGTGGCGCAGAGCTTGGGGATCTCGATGCCGACCTCGGCGGCGGCGCGCATCACCGAGGTGCCGGCGGGCACCGTGACCTCGCGGCCGTCGATGCTCATGGTGGCGGGCGCACCGCCCCTGACCGGCGGTGTGCCGTGGTCGGTCTCGGACGCCAGGGCGTCGGGTCGCTCGTCGATGGTGGTCATGGCCGCGCTCCTCCGGTGGTGCTGGTGGCTGACTCGGGCATCGCGTCGGTGGCGGCGTCGGCCGCGGCGGGCTCGACACCGAAGTCCTCGGGCCAGTGCTCGAGGGCGCTGCGGACCGGCATCGGGGTGAGGCCGCCCATCGCGCAGAGCGAGCCCTTGGTCATCGTCGCGCAGAGGTCCTCGAGGAGGACCAGGTTGGACTCGCGCTGTGTCCCGGCCCGGATGCGGTCGATGACCTCGACGCCGCGGGTCGAGCCGACGCGGCACGGGGTGCACTTGCCGCAGGACTCCTTGGCGCAGAACTCCATCGCGAACCGCGCCATCGCACCGGCGTCCATCGAGTCGTCGAAGACGACCACACCGCCGTGGCCGACCATGGCGCCGGCCTCGGCGAAGGCCTCGTAGTCCATCGGCAGGTCGAACCGCGACGGGGGCAGGTACGCGCCGAGCGGGCCGCCGACCTGGACGGCCTTGACCGGCCGCCCGGACGCCGTGCCCCCGCCGTAGCCCTCGACGAGCTCACGCAGCGAGATGCCGAAGTCGGCCTCGACGACCCCGCCGCGGGCGACGTTGCCCGCGAGCTGGAAGACCTGGGTGCCCCGGCTGCGACCCGTGCCGAGTGCGGCGTACGCCGCGCCGCCGTCGGCGAGGACCATCGGGACGGCCGAGAGCGTGAGGACGTTGTTGACGACCGTCGGCCGGCCGAACAGCCCCTCGAGCGCGGGGATCGGCGGCTTGGCGCGCACCTCGCCCCGCCTGCCCTCGAGGGACTCGAGCATCGACGTCTCCTCGCCGCAGATGTACGCGCCGGCCCCGACGCGGACGTCGAGGTCGAAGCGGCGACCGCTGCCGAGCACCGACGCCCCGAGGACGCCGTGCGCGTACGCGACGTCGATGGCGCGACGCAGGGTGCGGATGGCGTGCGGGTACTCGGAACGCAGGTAGACGAACCCCTCGGTCGCGCCGGTGGCCATCGCGGCGATCGTCATGCCCTCGACGAGGGTGAAGGGGTCGCCCTCGATGAGCATCCGGTCGGCGAACGTGCCGGAGTCGCCCTCGTCGGCGTTGCAGCAGACGAACTTCGTGTCGGCCTGCGCCGTGCGGACGGTCTCCCACTTGATGCCGGCGGGGAAGCCGGCGCCTCCGCGGCCGCGCAGCCCGGAGTCGGTGACCTCGCGGACGACCTGGGCGGGGTCGAGGGTGAGGGCGCGCTCGAGGCCGGCGAGCCCGCCGTGGGCGCGGTAGGCGGCGAGGTCGGTCGGCTCGATGACGCCGACCCGGGCGAACGAGACGCGGTGCTGGCCCGCGAGCCACGGGTGATCGTCGACCACGCCGACGCAGCGGGCGGTGTCGTCGAGCGCGCCTCCGAGCAGGGCGTCGACGTCGCCGGGTGCGACGTTCGCGTAGCCGACCCGTCCGTCGTCGGTCTCGAGCTCGACGAGGGGCTCGAGCCAGAGCATGCCGCGGGAGCCGTTGCGGCGGACGGTGGCGCCGGCCGCCTCGAGGGCCGCGGCGACGTCGTCGGCCCCCACCGAGACGGCGGCGGCGTCGGCCGGCACCCAGACGACGGGGTTCACGCCGGCCACCCCTCGGTGAGGGCGTCGAGCCGGTCGGGGGTGAGCCGGCCGTGGAGGGCGCCGTCGAGCATCCCGGACGGGCCGAGCGCGCAGTTGCCGAGGCAGAAGACCTCGCCGACCTCGACGTCCGTCGAACCGGCCCACCGGTCGGCGGCGGCCGCGACGGTGGCCTCGGCGCCGCGCGCCTGGCAGGCCTCGGCGCGGCAGAGCGTGACGCGGTGCGCGGTCGGGGGAGTGCGGCGCAGGTCGTGGTAGAAGGTCAGCACGCCGAGGACGTCGGCCCGGCTGAGGTTGAGGACGTCGGCGACGACCGGCACGTCGTCGTCGTGGACGTAGCCGTGCTGGTGGACGACCGCGTGGAGCACCGGCAGGAGCGGCCCGCGCATCGAGGCCATCCCCTCGGCGAGCGCCCGCACGGCGGCCGCGCGCCCGGGGTCGGCCGGCGCCGGGGCCGGTGCAGGGCTGGGTCCTCGCTGGCGCACGTCGTCCACCTCTCTGTGGGGTCGCTCACCTGTCCGGGCAGCCTACGACGGACCCGCCGGTAGCGGCAGGTCCTCCGGCCCGCGGCGCAGCCCCCCGAGCACGACGCGCCCTTGCCCCGCGGGCAACCGCGTCGGCTCTGGTCCGCTCTCCCGGGTGGCGGTGAGAACCCACCGCCACCCGGGCGATCACGACCAGAGCCGGGAGGCAGACGGGGAGAGCGGCGGGTCCGGGACCGCGTCGCTGCACCGGTGCCGTGCCGGTCAGGCCGGGAGCGGAGGCCCGACCACCTCCAGGCCGTACCGCGGACCGACCTCGTTCCACCGCGCGATCTCCTGCGTCGTCGTCAGGCCCTCGCCATCGCCCGGGACGTGCATCCCGCCGGCCGGGACCCCCACCTCGTCGTAGAGGTCCATCAGCCCTCCGGGCGCCGTGAGCGAGAGGAAGCGGGCGGGAGCGGAGCCCCGGATGCGGAAGGCGTGGGGAACCCCGAGCGGCAACCAGAGGAACGCTCCGGCGGTCAGCTCGTGCCGCTGGTCACCGGCGAGGTAGTCGACGACCCCCTCGAGGACCAGGAGTGCCTCCGCCTCACGGGTGTGGCGGTGCACCGGTGTGGCGACGCCCGGCGGCTGGGTCACGAGGGAGACACCGAGGGCGCCGCCCGACTGCCGGGCGGTCAGGAGGTGCTCGAAGAGCGACCCCATGGCCCAGGTGCCGGGACCCTGCCCGCTGCGGTGCACGACGATGGTGTCCATGAGGCCTCCCTCATTGGTCCGAAGAAGCTTCGGACGAATATCGCTACGCTAGGACGCGTGCCCGACGCCGTCAAGACCCGCCTCTACCGCTCGCCGCTGCGCGCGGCCCGGGCCGCCGCCACCCGTGGGGCGGTCCTCGACGCCGCGCGCGAGCTGTTCGCCGACCGGGGGTATGCCGCGACGAGCGTCGCCGAGGTCGCCCGGCGGGCCGGCGTCTCCGTCGACACGGTGTACACCGCGGTAGGGCGCAAGCCCCAGCTGCTCCTGGCGATCCACGACCTCGAGCTCGCCGGTGGGGTGGACGGCGTCGCCTCGCCACAGCGCGACTACGTCGCCGTCGTCCGGGCCGCCCCGACGGCGCGGGCCAAGCTCGAGGTGTACGCCGCAGCGCTCGCCGACCGGCTGCCCCGAGTGGTGCCCCTCCTCGAGTCGCTCCAGGAGGCGGCCCGCACGGACCCGGAGTGCGCAGCCGTCCTCGAGTCCCTCGAACGGCGTCGGCGCGAGATGATGGGCCACCTGGCCCACGACCTGAGGGCCGGTGGTGGCCTGCGGCGCGACCTCGACGACAGGGAGGTCGCCCACCGGCTGTGGATGGCCAACAGCGCGGCCTACTACCGGCTCTCCACGGCCGACGGTCGCTCGCCACAGGACTACGCGGCGCTCGTCCTCGAGACGTGGGTCGCGACGCTCCTCGCCGATTAGGGGTGCGTACCTGGCCGCTGGTAACCTTGCCAACTGCCGTCAGATCGGCCGCGGATCCAGAGAGCCCCGGTGAACCAGCCCGGGAGCGCCGCGCAGCAGAAACCCCCGAAGGAGAGTCGTCGCCCCATGCCGCTGAGCACCGACGTCAAGAAGCAGATCATCGCCGAGTACGGCACCACCGAGGGTGACACGGGCTCGCCCGAGGTCCAGGTCGCGCTCCTCACGCAGCGCATCAAGGACCTCACCGAGCACAGCCGTGCGCACAAGCACGACCACCACTCCCGTCGTGGCCTGCTGCTGCTGGTCGGCCGTCGCCGCCGCCTCCTGCGCTACCTGGAGAGCATCGACATCGAGCGCTACCGCTCGCTGATCAAGCGCCTCGGTCTGCGTCGTTGAGACTTCCGAGAGGGCGGTCCCCGCACACGTGTGCAGGGGCCGCCCTTCTCGCATGAACGGGCCCGGCCCGTTCGGAAGAACCCACAACTGAACATCGACAGCACGACCGGCGTCGCCCCGCGCGACGCCGCCTGAAGGACACACCCGCGCACAACGACGATGCGCGTGCGTGAATGACACGAGAGAAGGAGGCCCCGTGGAGGGTCCCGAGATCACCGCCACCGAAGCCGTCATCGACAACGGCAGCTTCGGCACCCGCACCGTTCGGTTCGAGACCGGACGCCTGGCCAAGCAGGCCGGCGGCGCCGTGAGCGCCTACCTGGACGAGGACACGATGCTCCTCTCCACCACCACCGCCGGGAAGCACCCGCGCGAGGGGTTCGACTTCTTCCCCCTGACCGTCGACGTCGAGGAGCGGATGTACGCCGCGGGCAAGATCCCCGGCTCGTTCTTCCGCCGCGAGGGCCGCCCGTCCACCGACGCGATCCTCACCTGCCGTCTCATCGACCGCCCGCTGCGCCCGACCTTCACCAAGGGCCTGCGCAACGAGGTGCAGGTCGTCATCACCGTCCTGGCGCTCAACCCGGACCACCAGTACGACGTGCTCGCCATCAACGCGGCCAGCGCCTCGACGCAGATCTCCGGCCTGCCGTTCAGCGGCCCGATCGGCGCCGTCCGCGTCAGCCTCATCGACGGCCAGTGGGTCGCCTTCCCGAACTTCAGCGACATCGAGCGCTCGACCTTCGACATGGTCGTCGCCGGCCGCGTCGCGGGTGACGACGTCGCGATCATGATGGTCGAGGCCGAGTCCACCGAGCACACCTGGGACCTCGTGAAGACCCTGGGCAAGCAGGCGCCGACCGAGGAGGTCGTCGCCGAGGGCCTCGAGGCCGCCAAGGGCTTCATCCGCACCCTGTGCGACGCGCAGGCCGAGCTCGCCCGCACCGCCGCGAAGCCGGTGCAGGAGTTCCCGGTCTTCCTCGACTACGAGGACGACGCCTACGCCGCGGTCGAGTCCGCCACCACCGGCGACCTCACCGCCGCCCTGCAGATCGCGGGCAAGCAGGAGCGCGAGGAGCGCATCGACGAGATCAAGGAGTCGATGAAGGCCTCCCTCGCCGAGCAGTTCGAGGGTCGCGAGAAGGAGCTCTCCGCCGCGTACCGCTCGGTGCAGAAGAAGCTCATCCGCGAGCGCATCCTGCGCGACAAGGTCCGCATCGACGGCCGTGGCCTCGCCGACATCCGCGCCCTGAGCGCCGAGGTCGAGGTCCTGCCGCGCGTGCACGGCTCGGCGATCTTCGAGCGCGGCGAGACCCAGATCATGGGGGTCACCACGCTCAACATGCTCCGGATGGAGCAGCAGCTCGACACCCTCTCGCCGGTGACGCGCAAGCGCTACATGCACAACTACAACTTCCCGCCGTTCTCCACCGGTGAGACCGGTCGCGTCGGGTCGCCGAAGCGTCGCGAGATCGGCCACGGCGCGCTCGCCGAGCGGGCCCTCATGCCGGTCCTGCCGACCCGCGAGGAGTTCCCCTACGCGATCCGCCAGGTCTCCGAGGCGCTGGGCTCCAACGGCTCGACCTCGATGGGCTCGGTCTGCGCGTCCACCCTGTCGCTGCTCAACGCCGGTGTGCCGCTGCGCGCCCCGGTCGCCGGCATCGCGATGGGCCTGGTCTCCGCGGAGGTCGACGGGCAGACGCAGTACGCGGCGCTCACCGACATCCTCGGTGCCGAGGACGCGTTCGGCGACATGGACTTCAAGGTCGCCGGCACCCGTGAGTTCGTCACGGCCATCCAGCTCGACACGAAGCTCGACGGCATCCCCGCCGACGTGCTGGCCGGCGCGCTGACCCAGGCCCGTGACGCCCGCTTCCACATCCTCGACGTCATGAACGAGGCCATCGACGCCCCCGACGAGATGAGCCCCTTCGCTCCCCGCGTCATCAGCGTCACGGTCCCGGTCGACAAGATCGGCGAGGTCATCGGCCCGAAGGGCAAGATGATCAACCAGATCCAGGACGACACGGGCGCCCAGATCTCGATCGAGGACGACGGCACCATCTACATCGGTGCGACCGACGGCCCGTCGGCGGAGGCGGCCCGCGCGGCCATCAACGCCATCGCCAACCCGCAGATGCCGGAGATCGGCGAGCGCTTCCTCGGGACCGTCGTCAAGACGACGACCTTCGGGGCGTTCATCTCCCTCCTGCCGGGCAAGGACGGCCTGCTGCACATCTCCGAGGTGCGCAAGCTCGTCGGCGGCAAGCGGATCGACGCGGTCGAGGACGTCCTGTCCGTCGGCCAGAAGATCCAGGTCGAGCTCAAGGAGATCGACCCGCGCGGCAAGCTGAGCCTCGCGGCGGTCACGGCCGAGGGTGACGCCGGCTCCGAGGCCGCTGCCGAGGCGCCCGCCGCCCCGGCCGCCGAGGCCCCCACCGCCCCGGTCGCCGAGGCCCCCGCGGCCGACGCGGACGCCTCCGACGACGACCACGACGAGGCCGGCGACGCCGGTGACGAGTCGGGCGAGGGCGGCGACCGTCCGCGTCGCAACCGTCGCCGTCGCGGCGGCCGCGGTCGTGGCGAGCGCTCCGGCGAGGGCGGTTCCAGCGAGGACTGACCCGGCCGGCGCCGCGCGCGTCATCCGGACCGGAGCCCCGGCACACCTGGTGTGCCGGGGCTCCGGCGCGTCAGAACGCCACCGCGGACGTCCGGGGGAACGCGAGAGGCCCGCGCCCCCGGTGGGGGTGCGGGCCTCTGGCGTGACGTGCGGCCGGTCAGGCGGCGGCGCGGGGACGCAGCTGGTGCGGCGCGCTCCAGCGCATCTCCATCCGCGTGCGGCCCTCGGCGTCGGTGACCGGGACCCAGCGCACGGCCAGGCCGGTGCGGCTCGTCGTGGTCGTGACCTTTTTCATGTCAGGCCCCCTTTCCGTGGTGTTCACCTGCTGTTCACCTTCAGGATAGCCGACGGAACCGGCAAAGGTGAACGGACGGTGAACGACGGCGCGGCGCGGACGCCGAGCGGGCCGGCATCGACGCGCTGGCTAGGGTGGTCGGCATGAGCACGACACGCGTGGCGGTCATCGGTGCCGCGGGCCGGATGGGGTCCACGGTCTGTGCGGCGGTCGAGGGCGCCGACGACCTCGAGCTCGTCGGCCGCTTCGACGCCGGAGACGACCTCGGCGACCTCGGTGGGGCCGACGTCGTCGTCGAGTTCTCCGTGCCCGACGCCTCGCCCGCCAACGTCGCGCACTGCGTGGAGCGCGGCGTCCACGTCGTCGTCGGGACGACCGGGTGGAGCGAGGAGCGGCTCGCGACGCTGCGCGAGCAGCTGGGTGAGGACCCCGCCGTCGGCGTGCTCGTCGCCCCGAACTTCGCGATCGGCGCGGTGCTCCTCATGGAGCTCTCCCGTCGCGCCGCCCCGTTCTTCGAGTCCGTCGAGGTCGTCGAGCTGCACCACCCCGACAAGGTGGATGCGCCGTCCGGCACCGCCGCGCGCACCGCCGACCTCATCGGGGCCGCCCGCGACGAGGCCGGCTGCGACCCCGTCCCGGACGCCACGACCCACGACCCCGACGGCGCCCGCGGCGCCCGCGTGCACGGCGTCCCCGTCCACTCCGTGCGGCTGCGCGGGCTCGTGGCCCACCAGGAGGTCCTCCTCGGGGGCCCCGGCGAGATGCTCACGCTGCGGCACGACTCCTTCGACCGGGTCTCCTTCATGTCCGGCGTCCTCGCCGCCGTGCGGCAGGTCGGCGACCGCCCCGGACTCACGGTCGGGCTCGAGCACTACCTCGGCCTCGGGTGAGCACCCTCGTCGGGCTCGACCTCGCCGAACGGCGGGTCGTCGTCGTCGGCGCCGGCGCGGTCGGCGGGCGGCGGGTCCGCACCCTCGTCGAGGACGGGGCCCGGGTCGTCGTCGTCGACCCCGCGCCCTCCGAGGACGTCCGCCGGATGGCCTCGCACGGCGACGTCGAGCTCCGGCAGCGGCCGGTCGTCGAGCAGGACGTCGACGACGCGTGGTTCGTCGTTGCCGCCACCAGCGACCCGACGACCAACCGCGACGTCGTCGCGTGGTGCGAGGCCCGGCGCACGTGGTGCGTCGACGCCTCGGACGGCGCGGCGGGCAGCGCCCGGGTGGCCGCGCAGTCGACCCACGACGACCTGCGGATCGGGGTCGTGAGCACCGGCGCCCCCGACCCGCGCCGGACCGTCGCGGTCCGCGACGCCCTCGGCGCGCACGTGGAGTCCGGCCGCGTCGACCTGCGGCGGCACCGGTCGGGCACCGGCCGGGTCGTGCTCGTCGGCAGCGGCCCGGGGGCGCCCGGCCTCGTGACCACGGCCGGGCGCGAGGCGCTCGCGACGGCCGACGTCGTCGTCACCGACCGGCTCGGCGCGACGTGGCTGCTCGACCACCTGCCCGACGACGTCGAGGTCGTCAACGTCGGCAAGAGCCCGACCAACCACCCCGTGCCGCAGGCCGAGATCAACCGGCTGCTCGTCGAGCACGCGCTCGCGGGGCGGACGGTCGTGCGCTTCAAGGGCGGCGACCCGTACGTCTTCGGCCGTGGGGGCGAGGAGGTCCACGCCTGCCGCGCGGCGGGCGTCGAGGTCGACGTCGTCCCCGGCATCACCTCGGCGTTCTCGGTGCCGGCGCTCGCCGGCATCCCCGTGACGCAGCGCGGCGTCGCGACGTCGGTCCTGGTCACCTCCGGGCACGCCGGCGCCGACCCCGCGATGACCGGCGCGCTCGCCGCCGGGGCCACGGTCGTCCTCCTCATGGCCGTCTCGGCGCTGCCGGGCATCTGCGACGCCGCGCTGGCGCAGGGCGTGCCGGCCGACCTGCCGGTGGCCGCGGTCGAGCAGGGCTCGACCGCCCACGAGCGCGTGACCCGCGCGACGCTCGCCACGGCGGCCCGGGTGTTCGCGGAGGCCGGCGTTCGCCCGCCCGCCGTCGTCGTCATCGGCCGGGTCGCGGCCGAGGGCTTCCTCGACGACCCGGTCTGCGCGACCCCGCCCGGTTTCGCGTCGGACGATGGCTGAGCCGCCGGCCCTCGTCGTCTGCGGGCACGGCACCCGTGACGCGCGGGGTCGCGCGGTCGTCGCGGCAGCGGTCGAGGCGGTCGCGGCGCGGCTGCCGGGCATCGAGGTCCGCGAGGCGTACGTCGACGTGCACGGACCGGCCGTCGACGAGGTCGTGGCGTCCCTGCCGGCCCGACCCGACGGCTCGCGCGCCGGCGTGGTCGTCCCGCTGCTGCTCGCCGCCGGCTACCACGTGCGGGTCGACCTCGCCGAGGCCGTCGCCGAGCGGCCGGACGTCGTCGTCGCCCCCGCGCTCGGGCCGGACGACCGCCTCGTCGACCTCCTCGTCGAGCGGGTGGAGCAGGCCGGGGGAGCAGGCCCGCGGGACGCGGTCGTCCTCGCGCCGGCCGGGTCGAGCGACGAGCACGCGCAGGAGGCCTCGGCCGAGACGGCGCGCCGGCTCGGGGAGCGCCTGCGCCGCCCGGTGCGCCTCGGCTACGCGGCGGGCCCGCGGCCGCCGGCCGCCTGCGCGGTGACGGCGGCGCGCATCGACGGTGCCGAGCGCGTCGTGCTCGTCTCGTACCTCCTGGCGCCGGGGTTCTTCCAGCGCCGGCTCGAGGGGTGCGGCGCCGACGTCGTCACCGCCCCGCTGCTCCCGGACGACCGCGTGGTCGACGTCGTGCTCGAGCGCTACCGCACGGCCTGACTCAGCCCCAGCCGACGGCCCGCAGCAGCGCCGCGGTGGCGGCCGCGCCGGCGACGACGACGAGGAAGTTGGCGCGCACGAGGAGCAGGACGACGGCCACCGCGAGGGCCGCGGCGCGGGCGTCGAGGACGAGCGCCCCGGCGTCCCCGGCGACGGTCTGGACGGTGACGAGGGCGGCGAGCAGCGCGACGGGCAGCAGGGCGATGACGCGGGAACGACGCTCACCCTCGACCCAGTGGGCGGGCACGAGGTAGCCGGCGAGCTTGAGCGCGTAGGCCGCGGCGCAGGCGAGCAGCACGGTGGTCCAGGTCGTCACGGCAGCGGGTCCCGTCCGTCGAGCTCACCGGGGGCGGCCGTCGGCGACCCCTCGTGCCGTCCGCCGCGCCGCAGCCCCACGGCGAGGGCGGCGAGCACGGAGAGGATGACCGGCACGCCCGGCGGCAGGAGCGGGCTCGTGACGAGGGCGATGAACAGGGCGAGCACCGCGGTGGCCGCCGCGTCCCCGCTGCGCAGGCGCGGCCAGAGGAGCGCGGCGAAGGCTGCCGCCGCCGCGGCGTCGAGCCCGTAGGTGCGGGGGTCGCCGAGCGCGTTGCCGACGAGCGCGCCGACGAGGGTCATGAGGTTCCATCCGAGGAACACGGCGATGCCCGTGAGCCAGAACCCGATCCGCTGGGCCGGTCGCTCCGGCTGGGCCACCCCGACGGCGGTCGACTCGTCGATGGTCAGCTGGGCCGCCGCGAGCCGGCGCAGCCCGGCGACGCCGAGGAACCGGGAGGTCTGCAGGGCGTAGAGGCCGTTGCGGACGCCGAGCAGCGACGACGTCGCCACCGCGGCCACGCCGCTGCCCCCGGCGCCCAGGACCCCAACGACGGCGAACTGGGACCCGCCGCTGAACAGCAGGAGCGAGAGCGCCTGCGTCTGCCAGACGTCGAGGCCCGAGGCCACCGACAGCGCCCCGAACGAGACGCCGTAGAGGCCCGTGGCGCCGCCGACCGACAGGGCCTGGCGCCGCACCTCGCGCCGCCGCTCCGGGGGGAGCGGCGCCGCGGAGCCCGTCATCCCCCGTCCGGCTCGTCGAGCCGGGCCAGCACCCGCACCTCGCGCAGCGTGTCGCCGTCGGGCGAGACGACGCGGTCGCGGAAGGCGCCGTCGGGGCCCAGGCCCGAGCCCGCGAGGAAGGCGCGGGTCTCCTCGTCGTCGGCGAGCAGCCACGCGGTGACGGTGTCGGCCCCGGCCTGGCGCAGCTGGTCGACGGCGGCGTTGACCAGTCGCGAGCCGTGGCCCTGGCGGCGGGCGTCGGGGTGCACGGCGAGGAGCGTGACCTCGCCCCAGGCCCCCTCGGCGTCGGGGTCCTGCGACGGCCCCAGCGCGACGGCGCCGACGACCTGCGGGCCGGCGCACGCGACGAGCAGCCGGTGCACGCCCTCGGGCGGGGCGGTCAGGCCGGCCCGCCAGGCACGCGCGAAGGCGTCCGGCTCGAAGAGCGCGATGACGTCGTCGGGCAGCCGGCCGGCGTAGGTCGTGCGGAAGACGTCGGCCTGCACCCGGCCCACGGCCGGCGCGTCGTTGGCGCGGGCGACCCGGACGCTCGCGTCGGCCGTGGGGCCGGCGTCGGACCCGTGGTCGTGCGGGTGGTCGTGGGAGTGGTCGTGCGTCGTCATCGTCAGACCCCCCGGAAGACGGCCGGGCGGCGCTCGGCGAAGGCGGTCCGCCCCTCGACGAGGTCCTCGCTCGACCACGCGTGGGCGAACGCGGCCTCGTAGCGCCCGAGCCCGGCCTCGTCGTCGTGCCGGACCCCGAGGCCGACCTTGGAGCCGGCCTGGCTCAGCGGGGCGAGCGACGCGGCACGCGTCGCGAGGGCCAGGGCGTCGTCGAGGCCCCCGCGCTCCTGCGCGAACCCGAGGCGCCACGCGTCGTCGGCGTCGAGGACGGCGGCCGTGAGGACCAGGTGCCGCGCCGCGCCCTCGCCCCAGCACCGCGCGAGCCGGTCGAGGGTCCAGTGGTCGACCATGAGGCCGAGCTTGGCGACCGGGACGGCGAAGCGGGCCGAGTCGCCGACGACGCGCACGTCGCAGGCGAGCGCGAGCTGCATCCCGAGGCCCATGCACGAGCCGTCGACCGCGGCGACGGTGGGGACGGGGACGGCCGCGAGGTGCTGGAGGACCTCGGCGAGGCGCTGCGTGAAGGACACGTCCTCGAGGTCCGTGAGGTCGGCGCCGGCGCAGAAGTGGCCGCCGGCGCCGCTAAGGACGATCGCGCGCGCACCGGCGGCGAGCGCGGCGACGACCTCGTCGTGCAGCCGCTCGAGGGTGGCGAGGTCGAGGGCGTTGCGCCGGTGCTGGCGGTCGACCGTCAGGACGGCGACCCGGTCGGCGAGCGAGGCGTGGACGGTCACGGCCTCGACCCTACCGAGCGCCCCGGGTGACGCCCGGCCCGGCAGCCCCTACGCTCCCGGGCATGACGCTGCCGCTGACCGTCGTGCCGGTCCCGGGCCCCGGTGCGGAGGACGTGCTCGTCGGGGACGACGGGCGCGTCTGGACGGGGACAGCCGACGGCGTCGTCCACGTCCACGACCCCGCCGCCGGCTCGGTGACGCCCGTCGCGGTGACGGGTGGGCGACCCCTCGGCCTCGAGTGGCTGCCGGACGGCCGGGTGCTCGTCTGCGACGCCCACCGCGGCCTGCTCGCCCTCGACCCCGCGAGCGGCGACCTCGAGACGCTGCTCACCGAGGTCGACGGCGAGCACCTGCTCTTCACGAACAACGCCGCCGTCCAGCGCGACGGCACCATCTGGTTCACCGACTCGAGCCGGCGCTGGCAGGTCGAGGACTGGAAGAACGACCTCGTCGAGCACACGTGCACCGGGCGGCTGCTGCGCCGCACCCCGGACGGCGCCGTCACGACGGTCGTCGACGGGCTCGCCTTCGCCAACGGCGTCGCCCTCCTGCCCGACGAGCGGGCGGTGCTCGTCGCCGAGACCGGCACCTGCCGCATCCGCCGGGTCCCGCTGCACGGAGGGGAGCCCGGCGAGGTGACGACGTGGGTCGAGGACCTGCCCGGCCACCCGGACAACATCGCCCTCGGCTCCGACGGGCTGGTGTGGGTGACCGTCGCCTCGCCGACCGACCCCGTCCTCGGGGTGCTGCAGCGCAGCCCACGCGCGGTGCGCGGCCTCGTCCGCCGCCTCCCGGACCGCGTCAAGCCGGCGCCGCGCCGCACCGCGCGGGTCCTCGCCCTCGACGACACCGCGCGGGTCGTCCACGACCTGTCCTTCGACGCGACCCGCTGGCACGTCGCGACGGGTGTGCGCGAGCACGACGGCCGGGTGTGGCTCGGCAGCCTCGTCGAGCCGGCGATCGCCGTGGGGGAGGTCCCGGGCGGTCAGCGCCGCTCGTAGGTGACCCAGGCGCAGCGCTCGCCCGGCACGCGCTCGGTCTCGACCCAGGTGGCCGGGTCGACGGGTGGGAAGTGCGTGTCGCCCTCCGGCTCGAGGTCGACCTCGGTCACGAGGAGCCGGTGCGCGTGGGGCATCGCCTCGGCGTACACCTGCCCGCCGCCGGCGACGAAGACCTCGTCGGCCGGGCCGGCGAGCGCGAGCGCCTCGACGAGGGAGTGCACCGTCTCGACCTCGGCGTGCGCCCAGTCGGCCTGCCGGGTGATGACGATGTGGCGCCGGCCGGGCAGCACCCGCCCGATGGAGTCGAAGGTGCGCCGGCCCATGACGAGGGGATGGCCCATCGTCGTGCGCTTGAAGAACGCGAAGTCCTCCGGCAGGTGCCACGGCATCGACTGCCCCGCGCCGATGACGCCGTTGCGGGCGACGGCGGCGATGAGCGAGACGCGGGTCATACGGCGATCGGCGCCTTGATCGACGGGTGCGCCTCGTAGCCGACGAGCTCGAAGTCCTCGAGCTCGTAGGCGTCGATCGAGGGCCGGGGCGCGATGGTCATCGTCGGCAGGGGAAGCGGCTCCCGGGTCAGCTGGAGCGTGGCCTGCTCGAGGTGGTTGAGGTAGAGGTGCGCGTCGCCGAGGGTGTGGACGAAGTGGCCGGGCCGCAGGTCGGTCTGCTGCGCGACCATCATCGTCAGGAGGGCGTAGCTCGCGATGTTGAACGGGACGCCGAGGAAGACGTCGGCGCTGCGCTGGTAGAGCTGGCAGTCGAGGAACGCCGGCCCGCCGTCGGCGGCCGGGCGGACGTAGAACTGGAACATCGTGTGGCACGGCGGTAGGGCCATGTCGTCGACGTCGGCGACGTTCCACGCCGAGACGACGTGCCGCCGCGAGTCGGGGTTGGTCCGCAGCGCCTGCACGACCTTGGCGACCTGGTCGACGGTGCGCCCGTCCGGCGTCGGCCAGGAGCGCCACTGGTGCCCGTACACCGGCCCGAGGTCGCCGTGCTCGTCGGCCCACTCGTCCCAGATGGAGATGCCGCGCTCCTGCAGCCAGCGGACGTTGGTGTCGCCGCGCAGGAACCACAGGAGCTCGCCGATGATCGAGCGCAGGTGCAGCCGCTTCGTCGTGAGCACCGGGAAGCCCTCGGCGAGGTCGAAGCGCATCTGGTACCCGAAGACGCTCCGGGTGCCGGTGCCCGTACGGTCCGACTTCTCGACGCCGGTCGTCATCACGTGGTCGAGGAGGTCGAGGTACTGGCGCACGGTCCCAGCCTAGGGGCGCACTAGTCTGGCGTGCATGACCTCCTCCCCGTTCGGCCGCGTCCTCACCGCGATGGTCACGCCGATGACCCCCGACGGTGCGGTCGACGGCCCGGGGGTCGAGGCGGTCGTCGAGCACCTCCTGGCCACCGGCCACGACGGGCTCGTCGTCAACGGCACGACCGGCGAGGCCTCCACCCTGACCGACGACGAGAGCGTCGACGTCGTGCGCCGCGTCGTCGCGGCCGCGGCCGGGCGGGCCAAGGTCGTCGCGGGCTGCGGCTCCAACGACACCGCGCACGCCGTCGCGATGGCCCGGCGGATGGCCGACGCCGGCGCCGACGCCCTCCTGCTCGTCTCGCCGTACTACAACAAGCCCACCCAGGCCGGCCTCGTCGCGCACTGCCGCGCCGTCGCCGACGCCACCGAGCTGCCGGTCATGCTCTACGACATCCCCGGCCGCACCGCCGTCCCGTTCGCCACCGAGACCCTCGTGGCGCTCGCCGAGCACCCGCGGATCGTCGCCGTCAAGGACGCCAAGGGCGACCTCGCCGCCTCGACCCGCGTCATGGCGGCCACCGACCTGCTGTGGTTCAGCGGGGAGGACGCCCTCAACCTGCCGCTCCTCGCGATCGGCGCCGTCGGCGTCGTCTCCGTCGTCGGCCACGTCGCCGGTGCCCAGTACCGGGCGATCCTCGAGGCCGTCGACCGCGGCGACCTCGACGACGCGCGGCGCCTGCACCGGGGCCTGGTCCCCGTCGTCGACGCGATCATGTCGCCCTCGCAGGGCGCCATCATGGCCAAGGCCGCCCTCGTCGAGCTCGGGGTCATCGAGCACGCGAGCGTCCGCCTGCCCCTCGTCGAGTCCCCGCCCGAGCACCTCGAGGCGCTCCGGGCGGCGCTCGCCACCCTCCCCACCCCGAAGGACTCATGAGCCACCCGCACCCCGACCTCGACCTCCCCGCACCCCTCGCCCCCGGGGGCGTGCGTGTCATCCCGCTCGGCGGGCTCGGCGAGGTCGGCCGCAACATGACGGTCCTCGAGCACGAGGGCCAGCTGCTCGTCATCGACTGCGGCGTCCTCTTCCCGGACGACCACCACCCCGGCATCGACCTCATCCTCCCGGACTTCAGCGCGATCGAGGACCGCCTCGACGACGTCCAGGCGATCGTCCTCACGCACGGCCACGAGGACCACATCGGCGCCGTCCCCTACCTCCTGCGACGCAAGCCCGACATCCCGGTCGTCGGCTCGCAGCTGACCCTCGCCCTCATCGAGGCCAAGCTCAAGGAGCACCGGATCACGCCCTACACCCTCGGGGTCGCCGAGGGCGGGCGCGAGCGGCTCGGCGTCTTCGACTGCGAGTTCGTCGCGGTCAACCACTCCATCCCGGACGCCCTCGCCGTCTTCGTGCGCACCCCCGGCGGCACGATCCTCCACACCGGCGACTTCAAGATGGACCAGCTGCCGCTCGACGGCCGGCTCACCGACCTGCGCGCCTTCGCCCGCCTCGGGGAGGAGGGGGTCGACCTCTTCCTCACCGACAGCACGAACGCCGAGGTGCCGGGGTTCACGACGCCCGAGCGCGAGATCGCGCCGGCCATCGACAAGGTCTTCCGCCACGCGCAGCGCCGCATCATCGTCGCGTGCTTCTCCTCGCACGTGCACCGCGTGCAGCAGGTGCTCGACGCCGCCGACAAGGCCGGGCGCAAGGTCGCGATGATCGGCCGCTCGATGGTGCGCAACATGGGCATCGCCGCCGACCTCGGCTACCTCAAGGTCCCCGACGGCGTCCTCGTCGACCTCAAGCAGCTGAACGACCTGCCCGACGACAAGGTCGTCCTCGTGTGCACCGGCAGCCAGGGCGAGCCGATGGCGGCCCTGTCCCGGATGGCCAACCGCGACCACCGGATCGAGGTGGGGGAGGGCGACACCGTCCTGCTCGCGTCCTCGCTCATCCCCGGCAACGAGAACGCCGTCTACCGGGTCATCAACGGCCTGATGCGCCTCGGCGCGAACGTCGTGCACAAGGGCAACGCCAAGGTGCACGTCTCGGGTCACGCCAGCGCCGGCGAGCTCCTCTACTGCTACAACATCGTCAAGCCGCGCAACGTCATGCCGGTCCACGGCGAGTGGCGCCACCTCGTGGCCAACGCCGACCTCGCCGTCGCCACCGGCGTCCCGCGCCGCAACGTCGTCGTCGTCGAGGACGGCGTCGTCGTCGACCTCGTCGACGGCCGGGCGCGCGTCGCCGGGGCGGTCGAGTGCGGCTACGTCTACGTCGACGGCTCCTCGGTCGGGGAGGCCGACGAGACCCTGCTCAAGGACCGCCGCATCCTGCGCGACGAGGGCTTCATCTCCGTCGTCGTCGTCGTCGACTCGATGACCGGCAAGGTCGTCGCGGGCCCGGAGATCACCGCGCGCGGCTTCGTCGAGGACGACGTCGTGTTCGACGAGATCCGCCCGCGCATCGAGCAGGCGCTCGACGAGGCCACCGCCCAGGGCGTCACCGACTCCCACCAGCTCCAGCAGGTCGTGCGCCGCACGATCGGACCGTGGGTGGGGCGCAAGATCCGCCGGCGCCCGATGATCATCCCGACGGTCATCGAGGCCTGAGCCCGACCACGCGAGGGTCGTTGACCCTTCAACCGATTCCGCACTGAGCGTCCTCGCGCGGCTCCGGCGCGGATCGGCTGCTCGGCGAGCCCCCACCTACGGAATCAGTAGCCGCTGGGGCGCCGCGGCCACTCATCCGTTCAGATGAAGTTGGGAGAGAAATCGCCGAACCCGCCCCGGAAAGGTAAAGCCTCCGTAAAGTGGTTCCCATCGGACGACATCCGGTGGGCCTGCAGGGGCCGACCGCGACGGCGCCCGGCCCGGGCGCCGTCCGACAGGTGAGCGGATCGACAAAGTTCCTCGAACCTCTGGCGAACCGGGTAAAGAGTTCGTAAAGTACGGGTCAGTGACCAGTCAACTCCACACCGGTGGAGGAGGTGGGCACGACCGCCGGGGTGCAGGGCCCCGGTGACCACGACGCACGGCAGGACGTCGGGCCGGCTCCGCAGGGGGAGCCCACCGACGGGAACGGGCAGGCTCCGCAGGGGGCCGCACCGGTCCACCCGGCCGGCACGACTGTGCGGTGTCCCGCTCGGCGACAGGGGTCGAGCGGGGCACCGCACGTGCGTGTCGGCCGGGAACGCCGGCGGTCGGGCGGAAATCCGTGGCTCCCGTGCCGCGTGTGACACGTGAGTCGGCTGTGACGCTCGCGTAGCCTGCGACCATGGCGACACGTACGTCCCCCACCTCCCGCTCCCGGGGTGGCAGCACGCGCCCCGCGACGCGGAAGAAGGCGGCGAGCCCCCGGACGGCGGCCAAGCGACCCGCGCGCTCGGGCGGGCTGCCGCTGCCGCTGCGCGCCGCCCAGACCACGTGGATGGGCCTGGCCCACGCCACCGGCGCCGTCGCGCGCACGGTCGGTGACGCCGGGCGGGACCTCGAGCCGGAGCACCGCCGCGACGGCGTGGGCTTCCTGCTCGTCGCGCTGTCGGTCGTCGTCGCCGCCCGCGAGTGGTGGGGGATGCCGGGCGCCGTCGGCACGATCGTCCACGCCGTCGTCGCCGGGACCTTCGGCAAGGTCGGCTACGCCGTCCCGCTCGTGCTCCTCGCCTTCGGCATCCGGGTGCTGCGGGCGCCGCGCGAGGAGGAGTCGACCTCCCGCGCCGCCGTCGGCACCACCGCGCTCGCCTTCGCCGCCTGCGGCCTCGTCCACGTCTCCGCCGGCATCCCGACCCCGCCCGAGGGCGCCGACGGGATGCGCGCGGCCGGCGGCATCATCGGCTTCCTCGCCTCGAGCCCGCTCGAGGCGGCCGTGTCGGTCTACGGCACCGTCCCGCTGCTCCTCCTCCTCGGCCTGTTCTCCCTCCTCGTCCTCACCGCGACCCCGCTGCACCAGGTGCCCGAGCGCCTGCGCGGGGCGATGGACCGCCTGACCGGCCACCACCCCGACGCCGAGCCCGAGCCCGAGCCGGCCCCGAAGGCGACCCGCCGCCGCCGCACCGCCCGTGAGCTCGCCGACGCCGAGGCCTCCATGCACGGCGACGAGGCGTTCGAGCAGGCCGCGGTCGTCGACCCGCGCACCGGCAAGCGGCTGCGTCCCGGGCAGAAGCGCCCCGCGTCCGCCCCGGAGCCCGCCGCCGCGTCCTCGCCGTCGGCCCCGCCGGCCGCGGCGGAGGCGCTCGCCCGGCAGGTCCAGGCCAAGGCCCCGCTCGAGGCGCCGCCCACCGCGCAGCTGCCCCCGCGCGTCGAGCAGCTCTCGCTCGCCGGCGACATCACCTACACGCTGCCGGACTCGGGCGTCCTCGAGCCGGGCAGCCCGCACAAGGCGCGCAGCGCGGCCAACGACCGCGTCGTCGAGTCGCTGACGACCGTCCTCGACCAGTTCGACATCGACGCGCAGGTCACCGGCTTCACCCGTGGCCCGACCGTCACCCGCTACGAGGTCGAGCTCGGCCCGGGCATCAAGGTCGAGCGGGTCACGGCCCTCTCGAAGAACATCGCCTACGCCGTCGCCAGCGCCGACGTGCGCATCCTGTCCCCGATCCCCGGCAAGTCGGCGATCGGCATCGAGATCCCCAACACCGACCGCGAGAAGGTCAGCCTCGGCGACGTCCTGCGCAGCCAGGTCGCGCGCGGGTCCGAGCACCCGATGGTCATGGGCGTCGGCAAGGACGTCGAGGGCGGCTACGTCATCGCCAACCTCGCGAAGATGCCGCACCTGCTCGTCGCGGGCGCCACGGGCGCGGGCAAGTCGAGCTTCGTCAACTCGATGATCACCTCGATCCTCATGCGCTCGACCCCCGACGAGGTCCGGATGGTCCTCGTCGACCCCAAGCGCGTGGAGCTGACCGCCTACGAGGGCATCCCACACCTCATCACGCCGATCATCACCAACCCGAAGAAGGCCGCCGAGGCCCTCCAGTGGGTCGTGCGCGAGATGGACACTCGCTACGACGACCTCGCGGCGTTCGGGTTCAAGCACGTCGACGACTTCAACAAGGCGGTCCGTGCGGGCAAGGTCAAGCCGCTGCCGGGGTCGGAGCGGGTCATCACGCCCTACCCGTACCTGCTCGTCATCGTCGACGAGCTCGCCGACCTCATGATGGTCGCGCCGCGCGACGTCGAGGAGTCGATCGTCCGCATCACGCAGCTGGCGCGCGCGGCGGGCATCCACCTCGTCCTCGCGACCCAGCGCCCTTCGGTCGACGTCGTCACCGGCCTCATCAAGGCCAACGTCCCCTCGCGGATGGCCTTCGCGACCTCCTCGCTCGCCGACAGCCGCGTCGTCCTCGACCAGCCGGGCGCCGAGAAGCTCATCGGCCAGGGTGACGCGCTCTTCCTCCCGATGGGTGCGAGCAAGCCGATGCGCGTCCAGGGCGCGTGGGTCACCGAGTCCGAGATCCACGCCGTCGTCACGCACGTCACCGAGCAGCTCAAGCCCCGCTACCGCGACGACGTCGTCGTCGCCGCGCCGAAGAAGCAGGTCGACGACGACATCGGCGACGACCTCGACCTCCTGCTCCAGGCGACCGAGCTCGTCGTCACGACGCAGTTCGGCTCGACCTCGATGCTCCAGCGCAAGCTTCGCGTCGGGTTCGCCAAGGCCGGGCGCCTCATGGACCTCCTCGAGTCGCGCGGCGTCGTCGGGCCCTCGGAGGGCTCGAAGGCGCGTGACGTGCTCGTCAAGGCCGACGACCTGCCGACCACGCTCGCGCTGCTGCGCGGCGAGGACGTGCCGGACGCCGACGTGCCGTTCGACGGCGAGGCGATGGACGGGGACGCGCACACGCTGGCGTCCGCCGCGGCCGCCGGCCACGCCGTCCCCGAGGACGACACGGCGGAGGTGCCGGTCGTCCGGTACGGCGGCGACGCGGTGGCCGACGACCTCGACCGCTACCCGGCGGCCGTCGAGTACCACGACGGTGACGACGACGACGAGGACGCCTGGGAGCTGACGGGCCGCCGGTGACCGGCCGCGGTCGCCGCCCGGCTACCGTGCTCCCATGACCTCGACCTGGGAGGAGCTGCGGGAGCCGCCGTCGACGTGGGAGCGGTGGAAGGCGACGCTGCGCAAGCAGCCCTCGGCCGTGCTCCTCGCGGTGCAGGTCCTCGTCATCCTCCTGCTGCCCTTCCTCGAGGACACCGAGGGCGGGCGCGCCGTCATCTCGCTGCTCAGCCTCGCCGCGCTCGTCACCGCCGTCTTCACCGTGCGCAGCACGCCGGCGCTCACGTGGCTCTCGGCGACCCTCGCCCTGCCCGCGGCCGTGCTCGAGATCTGGAGCCTCGTCGACGACACCGGCTCCGTGCTGGTGTTCGCGCACTCGGTGCTCGCGCTCTTCTACTTCTACACGGCGTACGCGCTCATCTCGTACATGTTCGAGGACTCCTGGGTGACCAAGGACGAGCTCTTCGCCGTCGGCGCCGCCTTCACGGTGCTCGTCTTCGCGTTCGCCTACGTCTTCCTCGCGATCCAGGAGATCTGGCCCGGCTCGTTCATCGGGCACGCGGAGTCCGATCGCCGCACCTTCCTCGAGCTGATCTACCTCTCGGCGGCCCAGCTGACGAGCGTCGGCCTCTCCGACGTCGTCGCGGTCAAGCCCGAGGCCCGCGCCGTGAGCACCATCGAGCAGCTCGGCGGCGTGCTCTACGTCGCGATGGTCATCTCGCGGCTCGTCGCGCTGACGGTGATGCGCAACCGCCCCTGACCTGCCGCGTCCGGGGCGTCCCCGTCGCTCAGACGGGGAGCCCGTCGAGGTCCTCGATCCGCGCCAGGCCGGGACCGCGGGTCGCGGCGATCTCGTCGGCGCGCTCCTGCGCCTCGCCGAGGACGCGCAGGGCGTTGCCGCTCGTGAGGGCGCCGAGGTCGGCGTCGCTCCACCCGCGCTCGGCGAGGGCGGCGAGCAGCCGGGGATAGCCGCTGACGTCCTCGAGGCCCTCCGGCTGCACGTCGACGCCGTCGTAGTCGCCCCCGAGGCCGATGTGCTCGACGCCGGCGACCTCGCGCACGTGCTCGCAGTGCGCGACGACGTCGTCGACCGTGGCCGCGGGGGCCGGGTGGGTCCGGCGGCGGGCGGCGGTGAACGCGGTGTAGGCGACGAAGTCGGACGACGAGATGCCCTCGGCCGCTGCGGCATCGGCGGCCTCGAGGTCCCACTCGCGCACGGCGGGGGAGACGAACTTGGGCACGAACGTCACCATGCAGACGCCGCCGTTGCCGGGCAGGCGCTCGAGGACGTCGTCCGGGACGTTGCGGGGGTGGTCGCAGACGGCGAGCGCCGACGAGTGCGAGAAGACGACCGGCGCCTCGGTGACCTCCAGCGCGTCACGCATGGTGTCGGCGGAGACGTGGCTGAGGTCGACGAGCATCCCGAGCCGGTTCATCTCGCGGACGACCTCGCGGCCGAACGCCGAGAGACCGCCGAGCACCGGCTCGTCGGTGGCGGAGTCCGCCCACGGCACGTTGTCGTTGTGGGTGAGCGTCATGTACCGGACGCCGAGGGCGAAGAGCATCCGGAGGGTGCCGAGCGAGGAGTCGATGCTGTGCCCGCCCTCGGCGCCCATGAGGGAGGCGATGCGGCCGGTCGCGAGGGCCTGCTCCACATCGGCGCGGGTCGTCGCGAGGGCGAGGTCACCGGGGTGGCGCCGGACCATCTCGTGCACGGCGTCGACCTGCTCGAGCGTGGCCGCGACGGCGGCGTCGCCCTGGAGCTCGGCGGGGACGAAGACCGACCAGAACTGGGCGCCGACCCCGCCCTCGCGCAGCCGCGGGAGGTCGGTGTGGGTGGGGAGCCCGCCGGCCGCGAGGTCGAGGCGCTCCCAGTCGTAGCCGACCCGCTCGCGGGCCTCCCAGGGCAGGTCGTTGTGGCCGTCGAGGACCGGGTGGTCCGCGAGCAGCGCGGCGATGCGGGCCTGCGTGTGCTCGAGCATGCGCGCGACCCTACCGGGGGTGCCCGAGGGGCCGACCCGGCGCAACTAGAGTGGCGGCATGACGACCAGTGCGACCCGCGGCAGCGTCGCGCTCGTGACCCTCGGCTGTACCCGCAACGAGGTCGACTCGGAGGAGCTCGCCGGCCGGCTCGCGGCCGACGGGTGGACCCTCGTCGACGACGCCGCCGACGCCGATGTCGCCCTCGTCAACACGTGCGGCTTCGTCGAGCAGGCGAAGAAGGACTCCATCGACACCCTCCTCGAGGCGGCCGACCTCAAGGAGACCGGGCGCACCCGGGCCGTCGTCGCCGTCGGGTGCCTCGCCGAGCGCTACGGGCGCACCCTCGCCGACGAGCTGCCGGACGCCGACGCGGTGCTCGGGTTCGACTCCTACGCCGACATGTCGACCCACCTCCAGGGCATCCTCGCCGGTAGCCGCCCCCAGTCCCACGTCCCGACCGACCGCCGTCGCCTGCTGCCGCTCTCGCCGGTCGAGCGCCCTGCGGCGTCCGACAGCGTGGCGCTGCCCGGGCACGACGCCGAGGTCGTCCGCTCGCGCCTCGGGTCGGCCCCGTGGGCGCCGCTGAAGATCGCGAGCGGCTGCGACCGTCGCTGCGCCTTCTGCGCCATCCCGATGTTCCGCGGCTCGTTCGTGTCGCGCCGGCCCACCGACGTCCTCGCCGAGGCGCGCTGGCTCGCCGGGCAGGGCGTGCGCGAGCTGTTCCTCGTCAGCGAGAACTCGACGTCGTACGGCAAGGACCTCGGCGACCTCACGCTGTTGGAGTCGATCCTCCCCGAGCTCACGGTCATCGACGGCGTCGAGCGCGTCCGCGTCTCCTACCTCCAGCCGGCCGAGGTGCGCCCCGGCCTGCTCGAGACGATGGCCGCGACGCCCGGCGTCTCGCCCTGGTACGACCTGTCCTTCCAGCACGCCTCGACCCCGCTGCTGCGCCGGATGCGCCGCTTCGGCGGCACCGAGCCCTTCCTCGGGCTGCTCGAGGGCGTGCGCGCCCGTCAGCCGCTCGCCGGCGCCCGCAGCAACGTCATCGTCGGGTTCCCGGGCGAGACCGAGGCCGACGTCGAGGAGCTCGAGCGGTTCCTCACCGCGGCCCGGCTCGACGTCGTCGGCGTGTTCGGCTACTCGGACGAGGACGGCACCGAGGGCGAGACCCTCGACGGCCACCTGCCGCAGGACGTCGTCGCCGAGCGGGTCGAGCGCGTCTCCGCCCTCGTCGAGGAGCTGACCGCGCAGCGCGCCCTCGAGCGCGTCGGGGAGCCCGTCACCGTCCTCGTCGAGGAGCACGACGAGGACGACGACCTGGTCGTCGTCGGCCGGGCCGACCACCAGGGGCCGGACGTCGACGGGGTGTGCCACGTGCGGATGACCGACGGTGCGCTGCCCGCCGTCGGGTCCTTCGTCGAGGGCGTCGTCGTGGGGGCGGAGGGAGTCGACCTGCTGGTGGAGCCGCGATGAGCGAACCCACCCCCCGCCCGCCACGCCCCGTGCGGCCCGGGCCGCTCGCCGACGGGCGGATGAGCGACCCGTACCGCGTCGGCATCGACCCCGCGAGCCCGGTCGTGCCCGAGACCGGCCCGAGCGCGTGGAACATCGCCAACTACCTCACGGTGCTGCGCCTCGCCCTCGTCCCGGTCTTCGGCTGGCTGCTGCTCACGCACGGCGGCGAGGACCCGGCCTACCGCTGGGCGGCCTTCGGGGTCTTCGCGGTCGCGATGATCACCGACCGCATCGACGGCGACCTCGCGCGCAGCCGCGGCCTCGTGACGAACTTCGGCAAGGTCGTCGACCCGATCGCCGACAAGGCGCTCGTGACGATGGCCCTCGTCGGCCTCTCGAGCGTCGGCGAGGTCATGTGGTGGGTCACCGTGCTCGTCCTCGTGCGCGAGTGGGGCATCACCGCGATCCGCTTCTGGGTCATCCGGCACGGCGTCATGGCCGCGGGGCGCGGCGGCAAGGTCAAGACGCTGCTGCAGACCTTCGGCATCGGGTTCTTCCTCTGGCCGCGCTCGACGCTGCCCTTCAGCGGTTTCTGGGACGCCTTGTCGTGGACCCTGCTCGGGGCCGCCGTCGTCGTCACCGTCGTCACCGGGGTCGACTACCTCGTCCAGGCCCTGCGGCTGCGGCGCACGAGCGAGCGGGCAGTGCGCAAGCGCGCCGAGCGCGCGGCGCGACGGTCCGGGGGAGCCTCGCGGTGACCCCGGCGGGGGCGGCGCGCCCGGCGGGAACAGCCGTGGGGGAGCGCGCGTTCTCCGAGGACCGGCCGCGGGCCCGGGCCACGAGCCTCACGGCTCGGCTCGTCCACGAGGTCGGGACCGTCCGGAACCTCCCTGCCGACGAGGCCCCGGCGCGGTACCGTAGGGCGACCACCGACGAGCCGACGTCCCGAGAGGAGGCACCGTGATCCTGCTCCGCCACGAGCTGGGCGAGGTGCTCCGCGAGGTGCGCACCGCGCAGAAGCGCACGCTGCGCGACGTCGCCAAGTCCTCGGCGGTCTCGCTCGGCTACCTCAGCGAGATCGAGCGCGGCACCAAGGAGGCCTCCTCCGAGCTGCTCGCCTCGGTCTGCGACGGCCTCGGGATGACCCTCTCCGAGCTGCTCTCCCTCGTGCGCGACCGCGTCGCCCACGTCGAGACGATGACCGCCCCGGTCACCCTGCCCGTCGCGCCGGCCATCGCCGCCGACGAGGTCTCCGCCTCCGCGGCCTGAGCCCCGGTCCCAAACTCACCCTGCCGCCCCGACCTCGCTGCGCCGAGGTGTCATGGCACCCCGGCACGGCGAGCTGGCACCGGCACTGCGGGATCACCCCGGCGCGGCGAGGGGTCACCGGCACCGCGACCGCGCCCCGGCAGGGCGCGACACAGGGGAACGTCCACGAGACCCCGGCTCCGAGCCGGGGTCTCGTGGACTTTTCGGGGTGACCCCGAAAAGTGGAGGCGGCGGGGGCTCGTGGGGCGGCGGGGCTCGTGGGGTGGTGGAGGCTTGTGGGTCAGGGGGTGCGGCGGCGGTAGGCGCCGCGGGGGCCCGGGGTGCTGCCGAGGGGGCGCTGGGGACGGCCGTCGTCGGTGGGGGCCAGACCGCCCTGGCACGTCGGGCACGAGAAGATCGTCCGCTCCCGAGGAGGCACGCCGGCCATCGCGACGCGCACGGTGCTGCCGCAGCGGCGGCAGGGTCGGCCCGAGCGGGCGTGGACGTAGGCCTCCTCGCCGGCCCGTTGGATGCCGGTGCTGCCCTGCCACCCGGTCCGCTCGGCCGCCGCCATGAGCCGGTGCAGCCGGGCGAGCATCCGGTCGAGCCGGTCGGGGTCGGCCTCGGCGGCCGGCTGCCACGGGAACAGCCGCTCGATGAAGAGCAGCTCGCTGGCCCAGAAGGTCCCGACCCCGGCGAGGGTGCGCTGGTCGAGGAGCGCCTCGACGAGCGTGCGCGGATGGGCGAGCACGTGGTCGCGGGCGAGGTCGGGGTCCCAGTCGGGGCCGAGGACGTCCGGGCCGAGGTGACCGACGAGGTCGGACTCGCGCGCCGTCGGCACGAGGTCGAGCATCCCGAGGCGCAGCCCGAAGCCGGACCACTCGTCGGTGAGCACGGCGGCGCGCAGGTCCTGCCGACGCAGCGTGCGCTCGGTGCGCGGGCCGGGGTGCTCGACGCGCCACTGGCCCTCCATCCGCAGGTGCGTGTGGAGGGTCGAGCCGGTGTCGAAGCGCTGGAGGACGTGCTTGCCGCGGGCCACGACCTCGAGCGTGGTCGCCCCGCGCAGGTCGACGTCCGGGACCGAGGGCCAGCGCAGCTCGGCGTGCGTCACGACGCGGCCGGCGAGGGCGCGGTGCAGCCGGTCGGCCGTCCGGTGGACGGTGTCACCCTCGGGCATCGACGATCACCGCCGCATCCGCAGACCGCGGGGGGTGAGGTGGAACCCGGCGGCCTCGAGCGCCGAGACGACGGGGTGGTCGGAGCCGAGGAGCTGCCCGCCGTCGGCCTTCTCGACGGTGATCCGGCCGAGGTGGCCCCGCCGGACGGCGTCGGCCAGGGCCGAGGCGGCGAGGGCGAGGACGGCCGGGTCGTCGGCGAAGGTGAGCAGCGTCTTGCCGCCGCGCTCGACGTAGAGCGCGAGGACGCCGTCGACGAGGACGACGACCGCCCCGGCCTTGCGCCCCGGCTGGTGCCGGCGCCGCTTGTCCTCGCCCTCGCCGTCGGACGGCTCGGCGACCCGGTCCGGCCACGGCAGGGCCGCGCCGTAGGGGTTGGCCGGGTCGCTCGCCGCGAGGACGACCGTCGTGGGATCGCCCCGCTTCTCGCCGCCCGCCGGACCGGTGCCGGCGCGGAGCCGGTCGACCGCGCCCGAGGTGCCGAACTGCGACGCGCCGAGCCCCTCGACGAAGTAGCCGCGCCGCACGCGGCCGCTCTCCTCGGCCTTGCCGAGCACCCGGTAGACGCCGGCGAAGCCGCCGGGGACCTCCTCGGCGGCCACCGCGCCGCGGGTGACGATGCCGTGCCGGTCGAGCAGCAGCTCGGCGGTCGCGAGCGCGCGCAGCGTCGGGTCGGCGTCGGCCGGCGGCAGCAGCGCCCACCGACCGGTCACCCGGGCGGGGCCGGAGCGCGCCGGGAAGGCCGGCCGCGACGGGGCGGACCCCAGCGCCCCGAGCGGACCACGGCGGCTGCCGTACCGGGTGCGACGCGGCGCGGGCGTGCTGCGCTTGTGCGCCGTCCGGCCGCCCGCGAGCACGGCGCGCACGGGGGCGAAGGTGTCGCCGGTGACGCGGCCGGACCAGACGAGGTCCCAGAGGGTCGTGGCGAGCGCCTCGTCGTCGGTGCTGCCGACCTGGTCGGAGAGGCCCCGGAAGAAGTGGGCGCCGCCACCGGCGAGGAGGTCGAGGACGGCGATGCCCTGCTCGGTCGGCACCCGCTCCGGGTCCGGGCCGGGCAGCGTGAGGTGCGCGGAGTCGGCGAGGTGCAGCGACACCCAGCCGTCGTCGCCGGGGAGGGAGCCGTGGCCGCACCACAGCACCTCGCCCCCGGCCATCAGCTCGTCGAGCAGGGCCGGGGTGTAGTCGGCGACGCGGGCGGGCAGGACGAGCGACTCGACGGCGCTCGCGGGCAGGACCGCACCGCTCAGCTGCTCGACGGCCCGCAGGACGCCGTCGCGCCCACGCAGTCGCCCACCGATGCCCTGCCACTCGCCGAGGAAGCGCCCGAAGGCGTCGGGCGTGACCGGCTCGACCTCGGCGCGCAGCGCCGCGAGCGAGCGCCGGCGGAGCATCCGCAGGACCTCGGCGTCGCAGAACTCGGTGGAGCCGCCGCCGGTCGGCAAGAGCTCGCCCTCGACGACGCGCCCCGAGGAGACGAGCCGGGCGAGGGTCTGCGCGGCCACGGCGACCCCGATGCCGTAGGCCCGGGCGACCTCGGAGGCGTGGAAGGGCGCGTGGGTGCGGGCGTAGCGCGCGACGAGGTCGCCGAGGGGGTCGGCGACCGGCTCGAGGAAGGTCTGCGGCACACCCGGCGGGAGCGAGGCCCCGAGGGCGTCGCGCAGCCGGGAGGCGTCGTCGATGGCGGCCCAGCGGTCCTCGCCGGCCACGCGCACCGGGATCGCCTGGCGGGCGGCGGCGAGGTCGGCGAGCCAGCCCTCGACGTCGGCGCCGGTCACGCCCTCGCGACAGCGCTGGAGCACGCCGTCGACGGACAGCGGGCCGAGGACGCGCAGCAGGTCGAGGACGTCGTCACCGTCGCGGGCGGCGCGCTCGGGCGTCAGGCGCTGCAGCTCGGCCTCGGTGCGGGCGACCTGCTCGGCGTCGAGGAGGTCGCGCAGCGCGAGCCCCTCGGAGCCGCCCAGGAGCTCGGCGAGGAGCGAGGGGTCGAGGGCCAGCGCCGCGGCCCGGCGCTCGGCGAGCGGGGTGTCGCCCTCGTAGAGGAACTGCGCGACGTAGCCGAACAGCAGCGATTTCGCGAAGGGCGACGGCGTGCTCGACTCGACCTCGACGACGGTGACCTTGCGGCCGGCGACGTCGCGCATGAGCTCGACGAGCCCGGGCACGTCGAAGACGTCCTGGACGCACTCGCGCACGGCCTCGAGGACGATCGGGAAGGTCGGGAACCGGCTCGCGACCTCGAGGAGCTGCGAGGCACGCTGGCGCTGCTGCCACAGCGGCTGGCGCCGGTCGGGCCGGCGGCGGGGGAGCAGGAGGGCGCGGGCGGCGCACTCGCGGAACCGGCTCGCGAACAGGGCGGAGCCGCCGATCTCGTCGGTGACGATGCCGCGCACGTCGTCGGGGTCGAGGGTCACGAGGTCGAGCAGCTCACGGCCGACGCTGCGCCGGTCGATGCCCTCGACGTCGTCGAACTCGAGGTCGGGCAGCCGCAGGACGATGCCGTCGTCGCCGTGCATCGCCTGCACGTCGACGCCGAAGCGGTCGCGCATCCGCGCCGACAGGGCGAGCGCCCACGGGGCGTGCACCTGCGCGCCGAAGGGTGAGTGCACGGCGATGCGCCAGTCGCCGAGCTCGTCGCGGAAGCGCTCGACGACGACGGTGCGGTCGTCGGGCACGTGGCCCGTGGCCTCGCGCTGCTCGCGCAGGTAGGTGAGGAGGTTGTCGGCCGCCCACTCGTCGAGCCCGGCCGCCATGACGCGCTCGCGGGCGGCGGTGGGGGAGAGGGCCTCGACCTCGCGGACGAACTCGCCGACCGCGCGGCCGAGCTCGGCGGGGCGCCCGAGGGAGTCGCCCTTCCAGAACGGCAGCCGGCCGGGCAGGCCCGGCGCCGGTGTGACGAGCACGCGGTCGTGGGTGATGTCCTCGATCCGCCAGGTGCTCGTGCCGAGCGTGAAGAGGTCACCGACCCGTGACTCGTAGACCATCTCCTCGTCGAGCTCGCCGACCCGCCGGCCCGGCCCCTCACCCGTCGCGAGGAAGACGGCGTAGAGCCCGCGGTCGGGGATGGTGCCGCCGGAGGTGACGGCGAGCCGCTGCGCGCCACGGCGGCCGGTCAGCGTGTCGGACAACCGGTCCCAGGTGATGCGGGCGCGCAGCTCGGCGAAGTCCTCGCTGGGGTAGCGACCCGCGAGCATGTCGAGGACGGACTCGAGCACCGGGCGGGTCAGTGTCGCGTAGGGCGCGGAGCGACGGGCCAGCGCGAGCACGTCGTCGACCGTCCACTCGTCGAGCGCGCACATCGCGACGACCTGCTGGGCGAGCACGTCGAGGGGCGTCTGCGGCACGTGGAGCGCCTCGATGCTGCCCGAGAGCATCCGTTCGACGACGACGGCGGTCTGCACGAGGTCGCCGCGGAACTTCGGGAAGAGCACGCCGCGGGAGACGGCGCCGACCTGGTGGCCGGCGCGCCCGACGCGCTGCAGCCCGGAGGCGACCGACGGCGGCGACTCGACCTGCACGACGAGGTCGACGGCGCCCATGTCGATGCCGAGCTCGAGGCTGCTCGTGGCGACGACCGCGGGCAGGCGGCCGGACTTCAGCTCCTCCTCGATCTGGCCGCGCTGCTCCTTGCTGACCGAGCCGTGGTGCGCGCGCGCGAGCACCGGTGCGGCGCCGGCGGACTGACCGGACTGGGCCATCACCTGCGCCGGCGCGGCCTTGAGGACCGCCGGCCGCGGCGTCGCGCCCTCCGCCCCCACCTCGTCGGCGCCGTCGGCCGCCTCGACGCGCTCCTCCCAGATCTCGTTGAGCCGCGTCGTCAGCCGCTCGGCCAGGCGCCGGCTGTTGGAGAAGACGAGGGTCGAGGTGTGGTCGGCGACGAGGTCGACGATCCGCTCCTCGACGTGCGGCCAGATGCTCGCGCGCTGCTCCTGCCCGGAGGCCGCGCCCGCGAGGTCGCCGGTCGGCTGCCCGAGCTCGCTCATGTCGGGGACCGGCACGACGACCTTGAGGTCCCACTCCTTGGTCGACGGCGGCTGGACGATGTCGACGGGGCGTCCGCCGGCGAGGTAGCGCGCCACCTCCTCGACCGGACGCACCGTGGCGGACAGGCCGATGCGCTGCGCCGGCCGCTCGAGCAGCCCGTCGAGGCGCTCCAGCGAGAGGGCGAGGTGCGCGCCGCGCTTGGTGCCGGCGAGGGCGTGGACCTCGTCGAGGACGACCGTCTCCACCCCGGCCAGCGCCTCGCGCGCGGCGGAGGTCAGGAGCAGGAAGAGCGACTCGGGCGTCGTGATGAGCACGTCGGACGGGGTGCGGGCGAAGGCGCGCCGCTCGTCGGCCGGGGTGTCGCCGGAGCGCACCGCCACCGTGATGTCCGGTTCCGGCAGCCCGAGCCGGGTCGCCGCGTGCCGGATGCCGACGAGCGGGCTGCGCAGGTTGCGCTCGACGTCGACGGCGAGCGCCTTCATCGGGGAGACGTAGAGGACCCGACACCGCTTGAGCCGCTCCTCGGGCACCGGCTCCGAGGCGAGGCGGTCGAGCGCCCAGAGGAACGCCGAGAGCGTCTTGCCGGAGCCGGTGGGCGCGACGACGAGCGCGTGGTGCCCGCTGCTCACCGCCTGCCAGGCGCCCGCCTGCGCCGCCGTGGGCGCGCTGAAGCTCCCGCGGAACCAGGCGGCGGTGGCGGGGGAGAAGCGGTCGAGGACGTCGGCAGGCATGTGCTCCACACCCTCTCACCCGGCACCGACACGAGGGCGGCCCCGAGGCGTCCACGACCCTGCGCCGTGGACGGATTCTCCGGAACGGATGCCGGGTCGCACCCCGCGGCGTACGATCCCGCGCATCGGACACATCTGCTCGAGGGGACCCATGCGACGCCTTGCCGCCATCCTGCCTGCCGCCATCCTGATGGCCCTCGGGGTCAGCACCGGACCCGCCGAGGCGGTGGCCCCCGTCCCGGCGGCCAGCGCCGTCGCGGGCCCGACGGGGGCCTACACGCCGCTCAAGCCGGCCCGCCTGCTCGACACCCGCAAGAAGATCGGCGTCACGACGACGACCCCGCTCGGGGCCGGCCGCTACGTCGACCTCCAGGTGAGCACGCGTGGTGGCGTGCCCACGAGCGGGACGTCGTCGGTGATCCTCAACGTCACCGTCGTCTCGCCGAGCAGCGAGGGCTACGTGACGATCTACCCGACCGGCTCCAGCCGGCCGACCGCCTCGTCGGTCAACTTCAACAAGGGGTGGACGGGGGCCAACCTCGTCACGGTCAAGCTCGGCAGCGGGGGCAAGGTCCGGGTCTTCAACTACGCGGGCAACGCGCACGTCGTCGCCGACGTCGTCGGGTACTACCACGCGAGCACGAGCACCGCCACGAAGTCGTACGGCGGCTACGCGGGCGTGGACCCCTCGCGCATCCTCGACACCCGCACGACGAACGACCCGCTGCCGGCCGGCTACTACCTGAGCACCGGCGCCGACTTCACGACGGCCGTCAACCCGCACGTCCGGGCCTTCGCGGTCAACGTGACGGTCGTCAAGCCGACCTCCGCGGGCTACCTCACCGCCTGGAACGGTGACGAGAACGCCATCCCGGGCACCTCCACGCTCAACTTCACGAAGGGCAAGACCGTGCCCAACATGGCCGTGGTGCCGACGCGGGCCTGCGGCACCGAGTGCACCGACGCCACCACCCCCGTCATCGGTGTCCTCAACACCTCAGGTGGCAGCGCCCACGTCGTCGTCGACCTCGTCGGGATCTACGACGACAACACCCTCGACGGGACGTGGCGCTACCGCGCGCTCCCGGGCCCGACGCGCATCGTCAACACCAAGACCGGTCAGGGCATCTCCTCGGCCATCCCGTCCAACGGCACCCGCACGGTCACCACGCCGTCGTCGATCACGACCACGGACACGATGGCGCTCGTCACGAACACGACCGCGAACAAGCCCACGACGACCACGGTCCTCACGCTCTGGAACGCCGACTACACGCGGCCGACGGTGAGCAACCTCAACCCCGCCGCGGGCCAGCTGGTGTCGAACATGACGTTCACCGACATCGGCACCGACTACGACTTCTCGGTGCACAACCGCGTCGGGTCGACCAACCTCGTCATCGACGTGGCGGGCACGATGGAGGCCGCCCCGGCACCGGCGCTGGCGAAGAGTGCCGCGAAGGTCGCGGCGCCGCGGCTCGCCCCGCAGGGCGTGCAGCTGGCGGCCCGCCACCGCTGAGCCCGAGGTCCTGCGCCTCGACGGCCCGGCCCCCGGGTCAGCCGTCGAGGCGCAGGACCAGCTCGGCGACCTCCGCCCGGCGGCCGGCGGCCCAGCCCGCGTCCTGGCCGACGACGCGGAAGCCGTTGCGCTCCAGCACGCTGCGTGACGCGACGTTGTCGGCGGCCACCCGCCCGTGGACCGGCCGCTGCAGCTCCTCCGCGAGGAGCAGCCGCAGCGCCTCCGACGCGATGCCCTCGCCCCAGCGCGCGGGGTCGACCCAGGAGGTGACCTCGCGCTCGCCCTCGACGGTGAACGCGGCCACGGTGCCCACGAGCACGCCGTCGCGCTCGATGGCCCGGTGCCGGACGGCGGGGTCGGCCCGGACGCGGTGCTGGTGCGCGTCGAAGGCGGCCCGGTCGTCCGGGTCCTCACGGGTGAACGCGGCCATCCGCACGGCCGGCGGGTCGCGCTGCCACGCGAAGAGGGCGTCGTGGTCCTCGTCCCGCACCGGCCGGAGCGTCGTGCCCACGACGTCAGTCCCGACGGTCCAGCAGCAGGTGCACCACGCCGCTCGGCGAGGCGACCACCTCGATGGCGTACGTGTCCTCGAGCGACTCGAGCCCGTCCCAGAGCCGCACCCCGCGCCCGAGGAGGATCGGGACCTGGACGACGTGCGCGTGGTCGACGAGCCCGGCCGCCAGGAAGTCCCGGACCACCGTCGCCCCACCGCCCACCCGCACGTCGAGCCCGCCGGCGGCCTCCCGGGCGACCTCGAGCGCCTCGGCGACCGGGGCGTCGAGGAAGTGGAAGGTCGTGCCGCCGGCCATCTCGAGCGGGGGGCGCGGCCGGTGGGTCAGGACGAAGGTCGGGGTGTGGAACGGCGGGTCCTCACCCCACCAGCCGCGCCAGTCCGGGTCGTCCTGCCAGCCGGGCGGCCCGAACTTGTGCGAGCCCATGATCTCGGCGCCGATGCCGACCGAGTGCTGCTGCGCGAGGGCGTCGTCGACGCCGGACGAGCCGTCCGGCCCCCAGAAGCGGGTCGCGAACATCCACGTGTGGAGGCGCTGCCCGGCGTGGCCGAACGGCGCCTCGAGCGACTGCGGCTCCCCGGAGCCGAAGCCGTCGAGGGAGACGGCGAAGCTGTGGACGCGGGTGCGGGACATCGGTGGCCTCCTCGGTCGGTGCCCGGCACTCTGGCACGCCGGACCGACAGTCGGCACCCCCGCGGCGTGCTCAGCCCGCCGGCTGCTGCTGCGTGATGCAGTGGATGCCGCCGCCGCGCGCGAACAGCGGGCGCGCGTCGACGCCGACGACCGTGCGGCCCGGGTAGGCCTGCCCGAGCACGCCGAGCGCCTCGTCGTCGCGCGGGTCGTCGAAGGCGCAGGCCACGACGCCGCCGTTGACGACGAGGTGGTTGATGTAGGACCAGTCGACCCAGCCCTCCTCGTCCTCGAGCGTCCGCGGCGCGGGCACCCGGACGACCTCGAGGGTGCGTCCCGCGGCGTCCGTCGACGACGACAGGAGGCCCTCGAGCTCGACCGACACCTCGTGGTCGGGGTGCGCCGGGTCGTCCTGCCAGTGCAGCAGGACCGTCCCGGGCGCGGCGAAGGCCGCGACGATGTCGACGTGGCCGCGGGTGCCGAACTCGTCGTAGTCGCGGGTCAGGCCGCGCGGCAGCCAGACGCAGCGCGTCGCCCCGATCGTGCGCGCCATCTCGGCCTCCACGTCGGCCCGCGACAGCCCGGGGTTGCGGCCGGGGTCGAGCTGCACGGTCTCGGTGAGCAGGACGGTGCCCTCGCCGTCGACGTGCAGGCCGCCTCCCTCGTTGACGAGGTCGGAGCCGACCCGCTCGGCCCCGGCCCGCCCGGCGACGAACGTCCCGATGCGCGCGTCGTGCTCCCAGGTCGCCCACTCCTGCGCACCCCAGCCGTTGAAGACCCAGTCGACCGCGCCGAGCGTGCCGTCGTCGTCGCGGACGAACGTGGGACCGATGTCACGCATCCACGCGTCGTCCAGCGGTGCCTCGAGCAGGTCGACGCGGTAGCGGCCGTGGCGGCCCTCGTCGAGCCAGTGCCGCGCCACGGCGACGGCCGCGGGGTCGACGACGACGGTGACCGGCTCGAAGCGCGACACGGCGAGCGCGACGTCGGCCCACGTCGCGCGGGCCTCGTCGGCGTCGGCGTCCGTCTCTCCGAGCGTGTAGCCCGAGGACGGCCAGGCCATCCACGTGCGCTCGTGCGGGGCCCACTCCGGCGGCATCCGCCAGGCCACGGTCAGCCCTCCCGCCGGTGCTCGGGCCGGATCGGGGCGGCGAGCGGCGCGTAGGAGTCGGGGCGGCGGGTCGCGAGGAAGGGGAAGAGGTCGATCCAGTCCCGGCCCTGGGCGAGGTCGAGGTCGGCGACGAGGACGGCCGCCTCGTCGCGCGGCGCCTGCACGAGGACCCGGCCGTAGGGGTCGGCGATGAACGACGAGCCGTAGAAGGTGATGAGGCCCTCGGTGCCGTAGCGGTTGGGGACGACGACGAAGACGCCGTTGGCGATGGCGTGCCCGACGATGGTGTGCTGCCACAGCGGCTGGGTGTCGAAGTCCGGGTGGTCGGGCTCGGAGCCGATCGCGGTCGGGTAGACGAGGACCTGGGCGCCGGCGAGGCCGTAGGAGCGGGCGACCTCGGGGAACCACTCGTCCCAGCACGTCGGCAGGCCGACGCGCATCCCGCCGACGGCGTCGAGCTCGTAGACGGGGTAGGCGTCCTGCGGCGGGCCGGCGCGGAAGTACTTGTCCTCGTAGTAGCCGGCCGTCACGGGGATGTGGGTCTTGCGGGTACGGCCGACGAGCCTGCCGTCGGGCGCGACGAGGACGGCGGTGTTGAAGCCGAGGCCGTCGTCGGAGCCGTCCGGCGCCGGCGCCTTCTCGTAGAGGCTCGCGTGCACGTGCACGCCCGCGGCGGCCGCGGCCTCCCGGGCGAAGGCCACGGTCGGGCCGTCCTCGAGCGACTCGGCCGTCGCGTCGGGGCGGCCCGTGGGCAGCGTGTCGGCCGGGTAGCGAGAGAGGGTGAGCTCGGGGAGGAAGACGACCTGCGCCCCGGCGTCGGCGGCGGTGCGGACGCCGTCGAGGAGCGTGGCGCGCAGCCGGTCGGCGTCCTCGTCCCAGGCGTGCTGGACCAGCCCCACCCGGACGGGCGGCTGCGAGGGCTCGTGGACACGGGCGAGCGAGGGGAGGACCCCGTCGGCGGTGATGAGGCGCATGGCGCCAGTATGCCGTCGCGGGACGGGCCGCCCGCACCGGCCGCGGGACGCGCCGCCTACGATCGGCGGATGCGTCACTCGAGGTTCTGGGAGCTCATGGCCGAGGAGTTCGGCGAGGGCTACGCGCGCTCGCTCGCGAACAACCAGCACCTCACCGCGCTGGGGGGCCGCACCGCGCAGCAGGCCCTCGACGCGGGCGAGGCGCCGCGCGCCGTCTGGGCGGCCCTCACCGCGCAGATGGACGTGCCCGTCGAGCGGCGGCACGGCCGCGAGGTCCCCCCGCCGCGCTCCTGAGCCGGGACGTCAGCGCACGACCAGCTGGTAGGTGACGGGGCGGCTGCCCGGGAAGGCGACGGCGCCCTCGGCGTCGGTCAGCTTGAACCGCCCGATGCAGAAGGTGCCGGCGGCCGGTGCGGTGACCGCGGTCGCCACCTCGACGACGGCACCGGGCGCGGTGTCGGGCACCGGGACGTGCGTGATGGTCTGGCAGTCGTCCGGCCCGGCTGGACCACCGACGCGCTGCAGCCGGTAGCCGACCCACGGCCGGGTGCCGGCGTTCTTCAGCCGCCAGACCTTGGTCGTCGTGCTGCGAGGCGCGACGACCGAGCAGTCCGGGAGCGTCGCGTCCCCGACGAAGACCGCGAGGTCACCGGGGTGCGCCGGCTCCGCGGCGGGTGGGTTGGGCTGCTGGACCGGGCAGCGCGCCGGGGTCGGCAATGGCGCCGCGAGTCCGCCGGACCCGAGGGCGGCGGCCCGCTCGACACCGGCTCCGGTCATCCCGTCCGGGCTCGTCATCGACGACACGGCGGCGGCGACGAGCGCCACGGCGGCCGCGGTGCCTGCCAGGGTGAGCGCCCGCCGGGCCGCGCCGGGGGCGGCCGGCTCGGGTGGGTCGGTCTCCGGGACGTCGGGGTCCGTCGTCGGGACGCTCGCGGGCGCCACCGCCGGGACGACGAGCGGCCCGGCGTCCGCCGAGGGCTGCGCCGCGCCCGGAGCCGGCCGGTCCTGCCCCGGGCAGGTGGGCGCGACGACGCGGTGGGCCGCGTCCCACGCGGTGCGTGTCGCCCCGAGATCGGCGTCGCAGGCACGGACGTACTCGCGCACCGTCTCCCACGTCGGGAGCCGGTGGCCCCGCGCGGCCTCGTGCAGCGTCGTGTGCGAGATGGCCCGCGAGCGCGCGGCCATCGCCCGGTAGGACGGGGTGCCGGCCGCCTCGCGCACCGCGCGCAGGTGCTCGGCGAAGGCGCTGACGGCCGCGCTGCGCGCGGCCCGGTCGGCGTCGGTCACGATGGCTCTCCCCTCGTCCCGGTGGCGTCGGTGCGCCGAGGCCGAGGCTACCGACGCGTGGCGAGACTGCCACCCGGGGAGCGAGGAGGTCGATGGGGAGGCCTCCCCACCGCTCGTGCGGTGGGGAGGCCTCCGGTCCGGGCGGGCCCGGTCAGGACAGGGTGATCCCGCGGTAGTAGGACGTGAGGATGGCGCGGTAGCCCTTGCCGGCGTTCGCCATGTCGCGGGAGCCGTTCTGCGACAGCCAGTCACCGGTCACCCACGCGGAGCACGCCGTGGAGGTGGCGCAGTAGTGGGCTCGCAGCACGGACCCGTCGCGGGTCATCCGCACCGACCACGTGCGGTCGACCGCGGCGCTCGTCGAGGCGACGGAGGACCCCGGGCGGTAGACCTGGTCGCCGGTGTCGTCCCGGACGTCGTAGCACGCACCGGACGGGGTCTTCCGGGTCGAGTGCAGCGCCCAGTACCAGGCGTAGCTCTTGACGGCGGTGGCGCCGGCGTCGAGCGAGGCCGAGGGCCAGGAGCTGACCCACTCGTTGGGCAGGACGTTCTTGACGTAGGTCTTGAAGTCCACCCGGTCGACCCGTCCGAGCGAGGTGCGGTACACGAGGATCGTCGAGGGCAGCCTCGTGTTGGTGCCGTCCGTCGTGCAGCTCCCCCCGGCCCCGCCGTCGCCGATGCGGTGGGAGGCGTTGTTGTTCTTGAGGGTGGCGTTGAGGTTGGCCTTGGCGCCGTCGGCGAAGGTCTGGGAGGCGCCGGCGTAGCTGCTGTTGTAGTAGACGGTGACGCTCTTGCCGGTGCGGTTCCAGACGGAGGCGGCCTCGTTCTTGACGCAGAGCCCGTGGCCGGCCTTGGTGCCCTTGAAGTCGTAGCAGGAGGGCTGGGTGGTGCCGTAGTCGGCGATCGAGGTGGTGAAGTCGCTGACGGCGCCGGCGTTGTCGCTGTTGTAGAAGAGGCAGAACTCTCCGGTGTCGCAGACGCCGTCGCGGGAGGCCGCCTGGGCGGGGGTCGCCACGACACCCGTCGCGACGACCACCGCCCCGGCGACCGCGGCCCAGCGGGCGCGGGTCAGGGCGCTCACGGGCAGGACTGCTTGCGCTGGAGGGTCGTCGTGTTGTTCGGGTACGCCGGGCTGCCGTCCTTGAAGGTGGCCTTGACGACGGTCCCGTTGAGGCGCTGTTCGTAGTGCAGGTGCGGGCCGGTGGACCCGCCGGTGCTGCCGACGCGGCCGATCATCGTCTTCGCGGTGACGCTCTGCCCGACCGAGACGTCCTGCGAGCTGAGGTGGGCGTAGTAGGTCTTGTAGCCGCCGGCGTGCGAGATGACGATGTACCGGCCGTACGAGGTGTTGCCGAGGTTGGCCACGGTCGTCACGGTGCCCGGCGCGGACGCGTACACCTTCCAGCCGAGGTCGTCGGGGTAGTGGTTGAAGTCGACCGCGAGCGACGGGCTGTGGTTGCTGCGGGTCTGGCCCTCCCAGCTCTCGCCGCAGGGGAAGGGCAGGAGGAACCCGGACGACGAGCCGCCGCTGCCGATGCGGTGGGAGGCGTTGTTGTTCTTGAGGGTGGCGTTGAGGTTGGCCTTGGCGCCGTCGGCGAAGGTCTGGGAGGCGCCGGCGTAGCTGCTGTTGTAGTAGACGGTGACGCTCTTGCCGGTGCGGTTCCAGACGGAGGCGGCCTCGTTCTTGACGCAGAGCCCGTGGCCGGCCTTGGTGCCCTTGAAGTCGTAGCAGGAGGGCTGGGTGGTGCCGTAGTCGGCGATCGAGGTGGTGAAGTCGCTGACGGCGCCGGCGTTGTCGCTGTTGTAGAAGAGGCAGAACTCGCCGGTGTCGCAGACGCCGTCCCGGGCCGCGGCCTGGGCGGGGGCGCTCGCGGCGACGAACGCCGTCGTCGCGGTGAGGGCGGCCGCGGCGCTCGCCGCGACCTTCTTGAGGGTGGTGCTCATCACGTCCTCCTGACGTGGGGGTGGACGGGCGCCGCGGTCGCGGCAGCCCGGATCGGGGGAGCGGGTCCCCCGGGGGTCACGACGGTCGCTGGTACTCCTCCCAGGTGCGGATGGTGACGCGGGGCCCGTCGTCGGGGACGCGGTTCGCGAGGCCGTTGCGGCCGAGGTGGTAGTCGCCGACCTGGTGCTGGGCGGCGCTCGAGAGGTCGGTGTCGCTCATCGCGACGGCGTGCACGTGCCAGGGCCAGTCGCCCTGGGCGGGCGAGCGCAGCCAGGCGGCGAAGCCGACCTCGCGCAGCGCGCGGACGACGCTCGTGCGGGCGGCCGAGCCGAGGGCCTCGGCGTCGAGGTCGAGGGTGCCGCCGCCGTCGTGGGTGCCGGCCGACGTCGGGTCGCCGCCGGGGTTGTAGGAGCCCTGCTCGACGACGAGGGTGCGCCCGGCGCGCGCCTCGGCCGCTCGCAGCATCGAGCGGGTCCTCGTGTTCACCGTGACGCCGCGGAAGGCGACCTTCGAGCCGGGGGTGAGCGGCCGGACGACGGTCCACCGGCCGTCGCCGAGGCGGGTGAGCGACGTGCGCCCGGGCAGGCCGTTGGCCGCGAGCCCGGTGTACCCGAGCGAGCGCTGCCAGGCCGCGTACGCCGAGACCGTCAGGGTGCCGAAGTGGCCGTCGACGTAGGCGGGGTCGAGGAGGCCGCGGTCGGCGAGGGCGCGCTCGACGAGCCGCACGCTCGGGCCGGCGCCGGTCGTCAGGGCGCTGTCCGGACGGCGCGGGTCGACCTGGGCGGCGAGGACGACGGCCTCCATGTCGACGCTTCCGGCGGCCGCGGCGCTCGGGGCGCCGAGGGCGAGACCGAGCGGGGCGACGACCGCGCCGGCCAGGGCGGCGCGGCGGGTGGGACGGTGGGGCACGGGGTCCTCCTGCGGGGCGGGGTGGTGCGGTGCCGCCACGCTGGTCGTCCGGCGCGGCGTCCGCGCGCCGGCGGTGTCCCCGGACGGTCTGACACGCCGTGTCAGGCCCCTGACCTGCGCTGACACCATCCCTGTCAGGAGCCCGGCCGTCCCCGTCCCGGCCGACGAGGACCGAAATCCGGTGCGCGGTCGTCGGAGGGCTCGGCTAGCGTCACCCCTCGTGACCGACGACGTGCTGCTGCGGGCCCGGGGCCTCACCAAGAGCTTCGGCGACTTCACGGCCGTCGACGGCATCGACGTGCAGGTGCTGCGCGGGGAGGCCTTCGGGTTCCTCGGCCCGAACGGCGCGGGCAAGTCCTCGACGATGAAGATGGTCGGCTGCGTCTCGCCGGTCTCCGGTGGCGAGCTGCGCATCCTCGGGATGGACCCCGCCGCCGACGGCGCCGCCATCCGCGCCCGGCTCGGGGTCTGCCCCCAGCAGGACATGCTCGACGAGGACCTCTCGGTCGAGGAGAACCTCTGGGTCTACGGGCGCTTCTTCGGCCTCTCCCGCAAGGAGGTCCGCGCGCGCACCGACGAGCTCCTCGACTTCGCCCAGCTGACCGAGCGCCGTCACGACCGCGTCGAGCCGCTGTCCGGTGGGATGAAGCGTCGGCTCACCATCGCGCGGGCGCTCGTCAACGACCCCGAGGTCCTCCTGCTCGACGAGCCGACGACCGGCCTGGACCCGCAGGCCCGGCACGTCCTCTGGGACCGCCTCTACCGGCTCAAGCGCGAGGGCGTCACGCTCATCATCACGACGCACTACATGGACGAGGCCGAGCAGCTGTGCGACCGGCTCGTCGTCATGGACCGCGGCCGGATCGTCGCCGAGGGCAGCCCGCGCGAGCTCATCGACACCTACTCCACGCGCGAGGTCGTCGAGCTGCGCTTCCCGGTCGACGAGCAGGAGCGGCACGTCGACGCCGCCCGCGCCGTGGCCGAACGGGTCGAGGAGCTGCCCGACCGCCTGCTCGCCTACACCGCCGACGGCGACGAGACCCTGGCCCGGCTCCACGAGCGCGGCGTCCGACCGCTGTCCTCGCTCGTGCGCCGCTCGACGCTCGAGGACGTCTTCCTCCACCTCACCGGTCGCTCGCTGGTCGACTGATGTCCGCGCCCACCGTCCCCGGACCCGCCGTCGCCGACGCCCCGAGCGGGCGCCTCGGCCCGGGCCCGCGCCGCCCCACGAGCCGCGGCGAGCGGCTCGGCGCGGTGATGGCCCACCACCTGTACGTCTACCGGCGCACGTGGAAGGGCTCGGTCATCGGGCGCTTCGTCTCGCCGCTGTTCTTCCTGCTCTCGATGGGTCTCGGCCTCGGCGCCCTCGTCGACGCCCGCGCCGGCGGGGTCGAGGGCCTGCCGTACCTGCGCTACGTCGTCCCCGGCATCGTCGCGATGCAGGCGATGATGCTCGCGTTCGGCGACTCGACCTACGCCGTCATGGGCTACATCAAGTGGAACCGGATGTACTCCGCGATGCTCTCGACGCCGCTGCGGGTCGGGGAGGTCCTCTGGGGGCACCTGCTCGTCGTCGCGCTCCAGCTCGGCGTCGCGACGGCCATCTTCCTGCTCGTCGCCGCGCCCTTCGGGGCGTTCGGGTCCTGGTGGGTGCTGCTCGCCGTCCCGGTCGCGGTCCTCACCGGGATGGCGTTCTCCGTCCCCACGTTCGCGCTCGCGGCGTGGCTCGAGAACGACAACGGCTTCAGCATCCTCTTCCGCTTCGTCATGACCCCGTTGATGTTGTTCTCCGGCACCTTCTTCCCCGTCGACCAGCTGCCGGGGTGGATGCAGCCGCTCGCGTGGGTCACGCCGCTCTGGCACGGGGTCGAGCTCTCGCGCGACGCGTCCGAGGGGGTCTGGCCCGGCTGGGCCGGGGTCGGGCACCTCGGCGTGCTCGCCCTCTACGTGGGAGTCGGCGCCGTGCTGGCCCACCGCTCCTTCACCCGCAGGCTGCTGTCGTGAGCGCCGGCACGCTCGCGCGCGCGGCGCGGGCCGTCCCCGCCCCGGCCGGCATCGGCCTGGCGCGGTACGTCCTCATGCGCAACGTCACGGCGTTCCGGCGCGCGTGGCTGCTGCTGCTCAGCGGGTTCGTCGAGCCGGTGTTCTACCTGTTCTCCATCGGGGTCGGCCTCGGGGCGCTGGTGCGCACGGTCACCACCGACTCCGGCACGGTCGTGCCCTACGCCGAGTTCATCGCGCCCGCGCTGCTCGCGGCGTCGGCGATGAACGGGGCGATCGCCGACAGCACGTACAACGTGTTCTTCAAGCTGCGCTACCAGAAGCTCTACGACGCGATGCTCGCGACGCCGCTCTCCCCGCGCGACATCGCGGTCGGCGAGATCCTCTGGTCGCTCTCGCGCGGGGCCCTCTACTCGGCGATGTTCCTCGTCGTCGCGTGGGTGGCCGGGCTCGTGCACTCGTGGTGGGCGCTGCTCGCCGTCCCGGCCGCGGTGCTCGTCGGGCTGGCCTTCGGGGCGGTCGGGATGTTCGCGACGACCTTCATGAGCTCGTGGCAGCACTTCGACTACGTCACGCTCGCGGTGCAGCCGATGTTCCTCTTCTCGGCGACGTTCTTCCCGCTCTCGACCTACCCGGACGCCGTGCAGTGGCTCGTCGGGCTGACCCCGCTCTACCACGGGGTCGCGCTCGAGCGCGGGCTGATGCTGGGGGAGGTGTCGTGGGGCCTGCTGTGGCACGTCGGCTACCTCGTCGTCCTCGGGGCCCTCGGGGTCTGGGGCACGGCCCGACGCATCGCGACCCTGCTGCTCACCTGAGCCATTCCCCCAGGGCGCGCGGCGGAGGACACTGCGGGGGATGGAGACCACCACCGGGTCCCTCGCGGCCCTGCACGACCCCGCGCTCCGAGGCTTCGTCACCGACGGCGGCCTCGAGACCGACCTGATCTTCCACCACGGCGTGGACCTCCCGGAGTTCGCCGCCTTCCCCCTCGTCGAGGACCCGACCGGACGTGAGCTGCTCGGGCGGTACTACGACGGGTACGCCGCCGTGGCGGCCGCCGCCGGGGCCGGGCTGCTGCTCGAGTCCCCGACCTGGCGGGCCAACCCCGACTGGGCGGCGCGGGTCGGCTACGACGTCGACGCGATGGTGCGCGCCAACGTCGCGGCCATCGACCTGCTGCGGGGGCTCGCGGCGGGCTACGACGTGCCGGCCGTCCTCGTCGTGGGCCAGCTGGGCCCCCGGGGCGACGGCTACGTGGCGGGGGAGGCGCCGGACCCGGAGGAGGCCCGCGCCTACCACGCACCCCAGGTCCGGGCCTTCGCAGACGCGGGCGCCGACCTCGTCTCGGCGCTCACCCTGACCACCCCCGCCGAGGGCATCGGGGTGGTCCTCGCGGCCCGCGAGGCGGGCCTGCCCGTCTCGGTCGGTTTCACCGTCGAGACCGACGGGCGCCTGCCCGACGGGAGCACGCTCGCCGACGCCGTGCGGGCGGTCGACGAGGCCGCCGCGCCGGACCACTACATGGTCAACTGCGCCCACCCGACGCACGTCCTGCCGGCGCTCGACGAGGGGGAGTGGGTGCGGCGGCTGCTCGGCACCCGGGTCAACGCCTCGACGATGAGCCACGCCGAGCTCGACGAGGCGGAGGAGCTCGACGACGGTGACCCGGACCGGCTCGCGGCGGACCAGATGCACGTGAGCCGTCGGCTCCCGGCGATGCGGGTGCTCGGCGGGTGCTGCGGCACCGACGTCCGGCACGTCGCGGCGATGTGGGGCGTCCCCGCACCGACCGGCTGAGGCCGGAGCCCGGTCCGGCGTGTCGTGGGCGTGTCCTGCGGGCGTCGAACACGTGTTCGCCTATGCTCGTCCACAGGTGGTGACCCCGGCAGCACTCGTCCACAGGTCCTACGGCGACCCGTGACCGGTGTCGGTGCCTCCACCTAGCGTCTGACCCAGACCTCGCGACGAGACCGACGGCGGGGGCCAGGTCGCCGGGAGGCGCGCTCGATGACGACACGAAGGACTGGTGTGACATGGCTGGATCCCGCGGAAGCGTGATGCCCAACCCGGTGGCCGCGGCCAACGGCAACGAGAAGGACAAGGCCATCGCCTCGGTGATGGCCCAGATCGAGAAGCAGCACGGCAAGGGTGCGGTCATGCGCCTCGGCGACGACGTCCGTCCGCCGATCGCCGTCATCCCCACCGGCTCGATCTCGCTCGACGTCGCGCTCGGCATCGGGGGCCTGCCCCGGGGCCGCGTGGTCGAGATCTACGGCCCGGAGTCCTCCGGTAAGACGACGGTCGCGCTGCACGCGGTCGCCAACGCGCAGAAGGCCGGCGGCATCGCGGCGTTCATCGACGCCGAGCACGCGCTCGACCCCGAGTACGCCAAGAAGCTCGGCGTCGACACCGACGCGCTGCTGGTCTCCCAGCCCGACACCGGTGAGCAGGCGCTCGAGATCGCCGACATGCTCATCCGCTCGGGTGCGCTCGACATCATCGTCATCGACTCCGTCGCGGCGCTCGTGCCCCGGGCCGAGATCGAGGGCGAGATGGGCGACAGCCACGTCGGCCTCCAGGCCCGCCTCATGTCGCAGGCGCTGCGCAAGATCACCGGTGCGCTCAACACCACCGGCACGACGGCGATCTTCATCAACCAGCTGCGCGAGAAGATCGGCGTCATGTTCGGCTCGCCCGAGACGACGACCGGTGGCAAGGCGCTCAAGTTCTACGCGTCGGTCCGCCTCGACGTCCGCCGCATCGAGACCCTCAAGGACGGCACCGACCCGGTCGGCAACCGCACCCGCTGCAAGGTCGTCAAGAACAAGGTCAGCCCGCCGTTCAAGCAGGCCGAGTTCGACATCCTCTACGGGCAGGGCATCTCCCGCGAGGGTGGCCTCATCGACATGGGCGTCGAGCACGGCTTCGTCCGCAAGGCCGGCGCTTGGTACACGTACGACGGCGACCAGCTCGGGCAGGGGAAGGAGAACGCCCGCGCGTTCCTCAAGGACAACCCGGAGCTCTCCGACGAGCTCGAGCGCAAGATCAAGGAGAAGCTCGGGGTCGGGGTCAAGCCCGAGCTCGAGGCCGTGCCGGACGTGCCGGTCGACTTCTGAGGTCGACGCCGATGGCGTTCAGCGACGGATCGGCCCCGCCGCCCGAGTGGGCGGTGGGGCCGTCCCCGTCCCTCGACGACCTCCGCGCGCTCCTCGAGGGCGGCGGCGACCCGGTGACCACCGGGTCGCCGGGGTCCTCGGGGGGAGCGTGGACCCCGCCGGGGGGCGACGACGCGCGCGAGGAGGGCAGCGGGGAGGTGCGCGGTGGGCCGCGCGGGCGCGGTGCCCGGTCCCGGGGTCGCCGGGCCGAGGGGCGCGGGGGCCGGGCCGGCTCCCGGCCCGCCGACCCCGAGGCCGACCCGCGGACGCGGGGCAGCGAGCCGGACCCGCACGACTGGGCCCGGCAGATCGTGCTGCGCCAGCTGACGGCGGCGCCGCGCAGCCGCCACCAGCTCGAGGACGTGCTCCGGCGCAAGGACTGCCCCGACGACGTCGCGGCGGCCGTCCTCGACCGGATGGAGGAGGTCGGCCTCGTCGACGACGACGCCTACGCCGGGATGCTCGTGCGCTCCCAGCAGGCGGGGCGCGGCCTGGCCCGGCGCGCGCTGCGGCAGGAGCTGCGGCGCAAGGGGGTCGACGACGACACCGCCGCGGCGGCCCTCGCCCAGGTCGACCCGCACGACGAGGAGGACCGGGCACGCGCCCTCGTCGCGAAGAAGATGCGCACGATGCACGGCCTCGAGCCGCACGTCCAGACCCGACGCCTCGCCGGGATGCTCGCGCGCAAGGGCTACGACGCCGAGATGACCATGCGCCTCGTGCGCGAGGCGGTCCGCGAGGCGCCCGAGCACCGGCGGGACTGACCCGCGCTGATCCGTCCGGGGCTCAGAGCGAGTGCAGTGGGCGCCGGCCGGGCGGCAGGGCGTCCGTCGGCACGATGTCCTTGCCGTAGGGCACGAGCGAGATCGGCAGCATCTTGAGGTTGGCGATCGCCAGCGGGATGCCGATGATCGTCACCGCCTGCGCGACGGCGGTCATCAGGTGGCCGAGCGCCAGCCACCAGCCGGCGAGCACGATCCACACGACGTTGAGCAGCACGGACCCCGTCCCGGCGCCGGGCTTCTCGACCACCGCGCGGCCGAACGGCCACAGGGCGTAGCTGGCCATCCGGAAGGACGCGACGCCCAGGGGGAACGTCACGACGAGGACGCAGAGCACGACCCCGGCCACGGCGTAGCCGAGGGCCAGCCAGAAGCCCCCGAACACGAACCAGATGATGTTGAGCAGCGTGCGCACGCGTGTCCTCTCGTCGGTACCGGGTGCAACGGGCGCAGTGGCCGGAGCGTTCCGTCGGCCGCGCCGACGGTCGTCCGCGTCAGGCGCCGGCCGGCCTACGGGCGACGACCTCGTCGTCGTCGACCTCTCCGGTCTCGACGAAGCCGAGCGAGCGGTACAGCGCCGCCGCGCGGGTGTTGGCCGGCTCGTAGGAGAGCGCGAAGCCGGCGGCTCCGGCCTCGTCCGTCCAGGTCTCGAGGGCGGTGACCACCATCGCGCGACCGAGGCCACGGCCCTGGTGCGCGGCGTCCACGAGGATGCCACCCAGCCAGAGGCTCCCGTCCTCGTCGTCCACCCCGCGCATGAGGAGGCCGACGACGTCGTCGTCGACCGTGGCCGCGTACGCGGTCCACACCCCGCCGTAGGCGCAGAGAGCGAGGTAGTGCAGCGGCGTCGCCACGAACCGCTCCTGGTCCGGCGCGACGGCGAGCGCCGCCACGGCACGCCAGGTCGTGGCGTCGACGGGGGAGAGGCGCACGGAGGGTGTGGGGGAGGTCGTCACCCCGGCAGGCTAGGGCCGGGTGGCGCTGCGGGCCACGGGTTTTCACGCACCCGATGGTGCGGTGCGGGTCGAGCGGGGCAGGGGCGGTCAGCAGTACTCGAGCGCGTCGAGCACCCAGGCGTCGGACGACCTCGAGTACGTCAGCTTCGCCCGGAGGACGTTGCGCTCGACGAAGCGTGCGACGGCCTCGTCCGGCGACTGCCCGACCGTCAGGCGCGCCGCGGGGAACCGGTCGGCGAAGTCCGTGGCGTCGGCCCACCGGGCGGCGTGCTCGCGGACGTCGGCGACGCCGTCGGAGCCGGCCGCGCCGTCCGGCGTCCCCGTGTTCACCTCGCCCGTGGGGCACGAGACGGCCGTCGCGACGGGGAAGGACGCCGTGCCCACCGCCTCACCGGACCCGGAGCACCCACCGAGCACGCACGCGACCCCCAGCGAGGCGGCGGCAGCTGCTCGGCCGGCGCCTCGGCGCACACGAGGGATGCGTCCGCCGGCGTCCCCCGCTGGATGCCCCATGCGCGCGAGGCTACTCGCGCGGGCCGGCGGGCGGGAGGCCGTCGGGGGTCCTGCGCGAGGACCCCGCAGCTGCCGGGTCATCCGGCAACGACCTTGGCGGGGGTCGGCGCCGTCCGCCGGACACGGCGGTCCCGGAAACACGGCCGAGACACGCTCGTGATGACACGGTCACCGATTCGCCCTAGGTTCGGCCCGTGACCGAGCCGACCAGCACCGAGGCCGCGGAGAGCCTGTTCGACGGCTACCGGCTCGGCGGCGGGCCGTGGGACGAGATGCTCGCGGGCCCGCAGGAGCCGAGGACCCCGTACAAGGCCGTCTTCCACACCCTGCGCTCGACGACGGGGACGACGCTGCGCGAGCGGGCGGACATCCTCGCGCGCTCCTACCTCGACCAGGGCGTCACCTTCGACTACGCCGGGGAGGAGCGGCCCTTCCCACTCGACGCCGTGCCGCGGGTCATCAGCGCCCACGAGTGGCAGGTCATCCAGTCCGGTGTGCAGCAACGGGTCACGGCGCTCGAGTCGTTCCTCGACGACATCTACTCGCGCGAGGGCGAGATCCCGCGCGCGGTGCACGAGGGCATCCTCCCGTGGCGCCTCATCGCCAGCTCGAGCCACTACCACCGCGCCGTCATGGGCATCCGCCCGACGAACGGCGTGCGGGTCCACGTGTCCGGCGTCGACCTCATCCGCGACGAGCAGGGCACCTTCCGGGTCCTCGAGGACAACGTCCGCGTGCCGTCGGGCGTCAGCTACGTCATCGCCAACCGGCGCGCGATGGCCAACGTCTTCCCCGAGGCGTTCGCGACGATGCGCATCCGGCCGGTGCACGACTACCCGCGGATGCTCCTCGACGCCCTGCGCGCCGCCGCCCCCGACGGCGCCGGCGACCCGACGGTCGTCGTCCTCACGCCCGGCGTCTTCAACAGCGCCTACTTCGAGCACGCGCTCCTCGCCCGGATGATGGGCGTCGAGCTCGTCGAGGGCCGCGACCTCGTGTGCGTCGGCGGCCAGGTGCGGATGCGCACGACGACCGGTGACCGGCCGGTCGACGTCATCTACCGCCGCGTCGACGACGAGTTCATCGACCCCGTGCACTTCCGCGGCGACTCCGTCCTCGGCGCGGCCGGGCTCGTCTCGGCGATGCGCGCGGGGCGCGTCACCGTCGCGAACGCGATCGGCAACGGCGTCGCCGACGACAAGCTCATCTACAGCTACCTGCCCGACCTCATCCGCTTCTACCTCGACGAGGACCCGATCCTCCCCAACGTCGACACCTACCGCTGCGCCGACGACGCCGGCCTCGAGCACGTGCTCGCGCACCTCGACGAGATGGTCGTCAAGCCGGTCGACGGCTCCGGCGGCAAGGGCCTCGTCGTGGGCCCGCGCGCCGACGGCGCGACGCTCGACCGGCTCCGCGAGGCGATCCGCACCGACCCCCGCGGCTGGATCGCGCAGCCGGTCGTCCAGCTCTCGACGGTTCCGACCCTCATCGGCGGCCGGCTCGCACCCCGCCACGTCGACCTGCGCCCGTTCGCCGTCAACGACGGTGAGCGGGTGCGGGTCCTGCCGGGCGGCCTGACCCGCGTCGCGCTCCCGGAGGGCGAGCTCGTCGTCAACTCCAGCCAGGGCGGCGGCTCCAAGGACACCTGGGTCCTCTCCGACCGCCGCGCCGCGCCGCCGACGTCGACGGCGCACCCGGACAACCGTGAGGTCGTCGTCATGAGCGCCCCGACCGCCTCGCTCGAGGACAGCATGCGCGCCCAGCAGCAACAGCAGCAGCAGGGCCGCCCGACCGACGGGGGTGCCGCCCGATGCTGAGCCGGATCGCGGAGTCGCTGTTCTGGATCGGCCGCTACACCGAGCGCGCCGACGGCACCGCGCGCATCGTCGACGTGCTCCGCCTCCAGCTGCTCGAGGACCCGGTGGCCGTCGAGGCCGAGGCCGCGCACACCGTCCTCTCGGTGATCATGGGCCTGCCGCACGAGGGGTCGGTGTCCTTCGACGACGTCGGCGCCTCGCTCGTCTTCGACCGGTCGAACCCGAGCTCGATCAGCGGGGCGTGGTTCGCCGCCCGCGAGAACGCCCGCCGGGCCCGCGAGACCCTCTCGACCGAGCTGTGGGAGGGCATCAACACGACGTGGCACCGGTGGAACGGCTTCGGCCGCGCGGCCGTCACCGAGCGGCACCTGTCGTGGGTGCGCGAGCGCGCCGCGTTCGTCGCCGGCATCGCCGACTCGACGATGTCGCACGACGAGGCCTGGGACTTCCTCGTCCTCGGGCGCAGCATCGAGCGCGCCGACATGACCGCACGCCTCGTCGCCACCGGCGGCCTCCCGGGCGGGGGAGCCCCGTGGTCGGTCGTCCTGTCGAGCTGCGGTGCGCAGCAGGCGTTCATGCGCAGCCAGCGGGGTCTGCTCAGCGACGACCGGGCGGCCGCCTTCCTCGTCCTCGACCGCGAGTTCCCCCGGTCGGTGTTCTTCTCGCTGCTCGAGGCCGAGCGCCGGCTCGAGGCGCTCTCGCCCCCGCAGGCCGAGCGCATCGGCGTCTCGGACGAGGCGCGTCGGCAGCTCGGCCGGGTACGCACCTCCCTCGAGTACCGCTCGACGGCCGAGGTCATCGCCGACCTGCCCGCGCAGATGCTGCGCGTGCAGTCCGCCGTCACCGCCGCGTCGAGCGCCATCGCGGCCCGGTACTTCCAGTCCGGCCCGCTGCCCACCTGGTCGAGGGACGTGGTCTGACGTGCGCCGCTACCGCATCGTGCACACGACCTCGCTCGTCTACGACGGCCCGGTCCGCGCCGCCCACAACGAGCTGCGGATGACCCCGCCGAACGAGGCCGGGCAGACGACGCTCGAGAACCGCATCCGCATCCGGCCGATGACGTGGAGCCACGTCTACCGCGACCACTGGGGCGCGCACGTGATGGCGATGGAGAGCCTCGCCCAGCACGACCGCCTCGACATCGAGGCGATCTCGACGGTGGAGCGCTCGGCGGCACCGCTCCCCGCGGCGACGTGCACCTGGGCGACCGTGCGCGACGCCGCCGTCCAGGACCGGCTCTACGAGTGGCTGATGGTCTCCGACCGCACCCGAGTGGGCGACGGCATCGCCGAGCTCGTCGACGCGGTCCGGGGCCTCGACTCGCCCCGCGCGGCCGCGGACGAGATCTGCGGGCGCGTCCGCGAGGCGATGGAGTACCGCCCCGGCGCGACGGCCGTGCACAGCACCGGCGAGGAGGCCTGGCACGAGCGGGCCGGCGTCTGCCAGGACTTCGCCCACGTCACCGTCGGCGCCCTGCGGGCCCTCGGCATCCCTGCGCGGTACGTCTCCGGCTACCTCGTGCCGCGGCGCGACCTCGAGGTCGGCGAGAGCGCGACCGGCGAGAGCCATGCGTGGGTGGAGCTCTGGGACGACGCGTGGGTGCCGGCCGACCCGACGAACGGCACGACGGTCGGTGACGACCACGTCGTCGTCGCGCGCGGTCGCGACTACGACGACGTGCCGCCGTTCAAGGGCATCTACTCCGGTCGCGCGACGGCCGCGCTCGAGGTGCGGGTCGCCTTCACCCGGCTCGCCTAGGCCGGGCGGCCCGGAGGCCTCCCGCGGGCGGGCCGGTGCGTGCCACGCTGGTCCCGTGCTGACCGACGCCCTCGGCTCGCTGCCCGCGTGGCCCCTCGCGGTGCTGCTCGCCGCGTCGGTGCTCGCCGAGTCCGGCACCGTCGTCGGGATGCTCCTGCCGGGCACGACGGCGGTCATCGGCCTCGGGGTGCTCGCCGGGGTGGGCGCGGTCCCGGCTCCGGTCGTCTACGGGCTCGCGATGGTGGCCGCGGTCACCGGCACCTCCCTGGGCTGGCGCTCCGGTCGTGACGGCGGCGCCGCCGTGCGCACCTCGAGGCTCGGGCAGCGCGTCGGCGAGAGCCGGTGGGCCCTCGCCGACGACCTGCTCGCCCGGCGCGGCACGCAGGCCGTGGTCGTCGCACAGTTCGTCGTCGTCGCCCGCACGCTGGTGCCTCGCATCATCGGGATGTCGGGCACGCCGTGGCAGCGCTTCGCACGGGCCAGCGTCCCCGCGGCCACGGCCTGGGCGGTCTCGCTCACGCTGCTGGGGCACCTCGCCGGCTCGAGCTGGGACGCGGTGAGCGCCCTCCTCGGGCGGGCCATGGTCTCGGTGGCGGTCCTCGCCGGCCTCGTCCTCGGCCTCGCGTGGCTCGGGCGCACGGTCGCGATGCACCCGGAGTGGCGGTCGGCCCCCTCGGCGCGCGCCGCCGAGGCGGCCTCCACCCTCGTCCGCCGGCGCGTCGAGCGCCGGACCTCCGCCCTGGCCGGCGGGCGCGCCGCGCAGGTGGTGTCGGGTCTCGTGTGGGTCGTGGCCGCCGTGCTCGTCGGCGTGGTGACGACGGCCGTCGTCGCCTTCGCGGTGGGGCGCACCGGCCTGCGCTCGCTCGACGAGCCGGTCGGCGCGTGGTTCGCCGCGCACGCCTCGGGCACCGCGACGGACGCCGCCGACACCGTCGTCCACGTGCTGCGCACACCGTTCGTCGTCGGGGCGGCCGTGCTCGTCGCGCTCGTCGTCCTCTCCCGCTCGGTGCCGGGTGCCGACGCGCGGGTGCGCGCCGCCGTCGGGGTCGGCGGGCTGGTCGCCCTCGCCGTCGCGACGAAGTGGGCGGCGGACGCCGTGCGCGGGCCGGCCGAGCTGGGGGAGGCCCGTTACCTCTTCCTCAACCAGCTGCCGGTGGTCCTCACCGCCCTCGTCCTCGCGGTCGTCCTCGCGTCCCCGGTCCTGCCGTGGGCGGGGCGGGTGGCGGCGTGGACGGCCGCGGCCGCCGTGGTCCTCGTCCTCGTCGGCGCGCGGCTCGTCGTCGGCTACTCGACGGCGAGCGAGGTCGTGCTGGCGCTCGGCGTCGGGCTGGCGTGGGCGGCGCTGCTCGCCTCAGCGGTCCGGCCGCCGAGCGCGCCGGCCGACGCCGGCGTGACCGAGCCCGCCGTGGCGCCGCGTACCCTTGACGGGCCATGACTGCTGCCAAGACCTACGACGTGCGCACCCACGGGTGCCAGATGAACGTCCACGACTCCGAGCGCCTCGCGGGCCTGCTCGAGACCGCCGGCTACGTCGACCTCGCGAGCGTCCCGGACGCCGAGCGCCCCGACGTCGCCGACGTCGTCGTGTTCAACACCTGCGCGGTGCGCGAGAACGCCGACAACAAGCTCTACGGCAACCTCGGGCAGCTGCGGCCGGCCAAGACCGCCAACCCGGACCTCCAGATCGCCGTCGGCGGTTGCATGGCGCAGAAGGACCGCGACACGATCGTCAAGCGCGCCCCGTGGGTCGACGTCGTGTTCGGCACGCACAACATCGGCAGCCTGCCGGCCCTGCTCGACCGCGCGCGGCACAACAAGCGCGCCGAGGTCGAGATCCTCGAGTCGCTCGAGACCTTCCCCTCGACGCTCCCGACCCGGCGTGACTCCGCGTTCGCCGGCTGGGTGTCGATCTCGGTGGGCTGCAACAACACCTGCACGTTCTGCATCGTCCCGAGCCTGCGCGGCAAGGAGCAGGACCGTCGCCCCGGAGACGTCCTCGCCGAGATCGAGGCCCTCGTCGCGCAGGGCGTCGTCGAGGTGACGCTGCTCGGCCAGAACGTCAACACCTACGGCGTCGAGTTCGGCGACCGCCTCGCGTTCGGCAAGCTGCTGCGCGCCTGCGGCGAGATCGACGGCCTCGAGCGCGTGCGGTTCACGAGCCCGCACCCGGCGGCCTTCACCGACGACGTCATCGACGCGATGGCCCAGACGCCGAACGTCATGCCGAGCCTGCACATGCCGCTGCAGTCCGGGTCCGACCGGGTGCTCAAGGCGATGCGCCGCAGCTACCGCAGCGAGAAGTTCCTCGGGATCATCGACCGCGTGCGCGCGGCCATCCCCGACGCCGCGATCACGACCGACCTCATCGTCGGCTTCCCCGGCGAGACCGAGGAGGACTTCGCCGAGACGCTGCGCGTCGTCGAGGCCTCGCGCTTCTCGAGCGCGTTCACCTTCCAGTACTCCATCCGTCCCGGCACGCCGGCCGCGACGATGGAGGACCAGGTCCCGAAGGCCGTCGTCCAGGAGCGGTTCGACCGGCTCATCGAGCTCCAGGAGCGCGTGTCCTGGGCGGAGAACCGGACGCTCGAGGGCCGCGAGGTCGAGGTCCTCGTCGCCCCCGGCGAGGGACGCAAGGACGGTGAGACCGCCCGGATGAGCGGTCGCGCGCGCGACAACCGCCTCGTGCACTTCGCCGTGCCGGACGGGGCCGAGCGGCCGCGCCCGGGCGACGTCGTGACCGTGGGCGTCACCTACGGTGCCCCGCACCACCTCGTGGCCGACAGCGGCGTGCAGGGCGGGACCTACCGGCTGCGCCGCACGGCGGGCGGCGACGCGTGGTCGGCGCTCCAGGACGCGCCGGTGCCGGGCAAGCCGGCGGTGTCGCTCGGGATGCCCGGCGTGGGTCGCCCGGCCCCCGTGGCCGCCCCGGCCTGCTCCGCCTGAGCCTCGGGGCCTGCTTCACCCCGGACGCCACATGGGTCGAGGTGAAACAAGACCACCGGAGCGTCGCCTTTCACCTCGACCGCGGTGAGGGAGCGGGAGCCGAGGTCAGACCCGACCACCAGAGTGTCGCCTGTCACCTCGACCGCGGTGGGGCGGTCGAGCGTCCCGGCTCAGACGAGGGACACGACGAGCCAGCCGGCTCCGGCACACACCGCGAGCACGGCGGCGAGGCCCCCGACGACCCGCAGGGCGGACCGGCGTCGGCGCGTCACGACGGCCTGCTCGGCCTGCGTGGACCTCACGGCGTCGTACAGCGGCGTCGGGTCGAAGGGCTCGATGTCGAGCTTCGGCAGACCGGAGTGCCAGTGCGACACGGAGGATCCTCTCGTCGTGATGGGGGAGCGGCCTGTCGACCATAGGGCCCGCAGCGGGTCGTTCGCGCCGGATCCGGGCCCACGACACGGGTCTTGACCGAACCCCGAGGAGACCGTGACCGAACGGACGAGACCCCCGACCGGTCGTTCGGTCGGGGGTCCCGCGGCCGCGGTTCTGCTCAGCGTCCGCCGATCGCCTCGTCGGCCCGGGTCTGTGCGCTGTCGACCTGGTCGGCGTACCTGCCGCCGGTCAGCGAGTCGACGGCGTCGCCGCCGCGCTCGATGGCCTGGTCGCTCAGCGACTCGACCTGGTCCGGGTGCTGCTCGGCCAGCTCGGTGAGCTTCTCCTTGGCACTGTCGAGGAATCCCATCGGCGACCTCCTTCCGTCTCGGGGACAGGGCGCGCCCGCGACGGGGCGCCCCTCCAGTGGACACCCGGGGGTGCCCGCCGCGCCAGCCTTTTCCGTGCCGGGTGCGGTGCGGCTCGGTCGGCGCACTCTGGAAGAATCGCGCGCATGGCCATCCGACCCGTCGTCATCTGCGGCGACCCCGTGCTCCACCGACGCGCCGAGCCCGTCGAGGTCATCGACGACGGCATCCGCGAGCTCGTCGCCGACATGTACGAGACGATGGACGCCGCGCGCGGCGTCGGCCTCGCGGCCCCCCAGATCGGCGTCGGCCTGCGGATCTTCACCTGGCAGCTCGGCAACGAGGACGGCATCCCGGCCCGTGGCGTGGTCATCAACCCCTACCTCGTCCCCGCCAAGGCGGTGCCCGGCGACCCCGACCCGCACGACGAGTCCGAGGGCTGCCTGTCGGTGCCCGGCGAGGCCTACCCGCTGCGCCGCGGCGAGAGCGCCGTGCTCACCGGCCAGGACCTCGACGGCTCCGAGCTGCGCTACGAGGCCACCGGGTGGTTCGCCCGGATGCTCCAGCACGAGTACGACCACCTCAACGGCTTCCTCTACGTCGACCGGCTGCAGGGCAAGTGGGCGCGCCGCGCGAAGAAGGCGGTCAAGGCCAACGGCTGGGGCGTGCCCGGCCTGTCGTGGATGCCCGGTGAGGACCGTGACCCGTTCGGCCACGACGACGTCGACGACGACGGCCTCGACGCCGAGGGCGGCGGCCACGACCACGGGGACGGGGCGCGCTGAACCCGGCGCCGCCCGTCGTCGCCGTCGTCGGGGCCACGGCCACCGGCAAGTCCGGCCTCGGGGTCGCGCTCGCGCACCGGCTCGGCGGTGAGGTCGTCTCGGCCGACGCCTCCCAGCTCTACCGCGGGATGGACGTCGGCACGGCCAAGCTGACCCTCGCGGAGCGCGAGGGCGTGCCGCACCACCAGCTCGACGTCCTCGACGTCGTGGAGGAGGCGAGCCTCGCGGCCTACCAGCGGGAGGCGCGCGCCGACCTGGAGGCGGTGCTCGGCCGGGGGCGCGTGCCCCTCCTCGTCGGCGGCTCGGGGCTCTACGTCCGGGCGGCGCTCGACCGGCTCGAGATCCCGCCGACCGACCCGGAGGTCCGCGCGGCGCTGCAGGCCCGCGCCGACGCCGAGGGCACGGCGGCGCTGTACGACGAGCTGGCCGCGCTCGACCCCGCGGCCGCGGCCGCCATCGAGCCGAACAACACCCGGCGGGTCGTGCGCGCGCTCGAGGTCGTCCGGCTGACCGGCCGGCCGTTCAGCGCGACGATGCCCACCCGCGAGCTGCTCCGGCCCACCGTGGTCGTCGGCCTGCGGGTGCCCCGCGACGAGCTCGACGCCCGCATCGCCCGCCGCACCCGGGCGATGTTCGACGCCGGCCTCGTCGAGGAGGTGCGCGGCCTCGTGGAGCACGGGCTGCGCGAGGGCCGCACCGCGAGCCGGGCCGTCGGCTACGCCCAGGCGCTCTCGGTCCTCGACGGCACCGCGACGCTCGAGGAGGCGGTCGACGACACCGCGCTGCGCACCCGGCGCCTCGTGCGCCGCCAGGAGTCGTGGTTCGGCGCGGACCCGCGCATCCACTGGCTCGACGCCACCGGCCCCCGGCTGCTCGACGAGGCGCTCGCGCTCGTCGAGCAGGCGCAGGACGCCCGGCGCGGGGCGGGATGCGACGATGGGCCGCATGGCTGACCGGTTGGCGTTCACGAAGGGGCACGGGACCGAGAACGACTTCGTCCTCGTCCCCGACCTCGACGGTGCCCTCGGGCTGAGCGCGGGCCGGGCGGCGTGGCTCGCCGACCGGCGCGCCGGCCTCGGCGGCGACGGCGTCATCCGGGTCGTGCCGACGGAGGCCGCGGACGAGCCGTCGGTGCGCGAGCAGGCCTCCGACGCACGGTGGTTCATGGACTACCGCAACGCCGACGGCTCCGCCGCCGAGATGTGCGGCAACGGCACCCGCGTCTTCGCCGAGTACCTGCGCCGTGAGGGGCTCGAGACCGCCGACGAGTTCGTCATCGCGACCCGGGCCGGGGCCAAGGTCGTCCGCCGCGACGGCGACCACTGGGCCGTCGGCCTCGGCCCGTGGCGGCTCGCCGACCCGGTCGCGGCCGAGCGCGACGGGTTCGACGCGCTCGTGCACGTCGGCGAGGGCGACCCGTACTCGGCGCTCTCGGTCGACCTCGGCAACCCCCACACCGTCGTCGCCCTGCCCGAGGGCGTCGACCTCGACGCGCTCGACCTGACCCACGCGCCGGTCGTGCGCCCCGAGCCGCCGCACGGCACCAATGTCGAGCTCGTCCGCCCCGTCGGGCCGGGCCACGTCGTCCTGCGCGTCCACGAGCGCGGGGTCGGCGAGACGCGCTCGTGCGGCACCGGGGCCTGCGCGGCAGCCATCGCGACGAGCTTCTGGGCCGGGTCCCTCGACACCGGCGCCTCCTGGGTCGTCGACGTCCCGGGCGGCCGGCTCGCGGTGCGTCTGTCGGACGGCGGCGGGGTCGAGCTCGCCGGGCCGGCGGTGCTCGTCGCCGACGGCTCCGTGCCGCTGGGCCTCCTCCCGGCCTGAGCCCAGGCCGCGCCGCGCTCGCCGCGACAGGCCGCGGACCCCGGTCTACGGTGCTGTGATGGGGACCACATCCGCCGTCGCACCCGTCCGCCCACGCCGTCTCGCGGCTGCCGGCCTCGCCCTCGGCCTCGTGACGGCGCTCGCCGCCGGCACCCCGTCGGCGCAGGCGCACGGCGGACCCGGGCACCCGGGGCACGGGGGACCGCCCCCGGTCGGGCACGAGCTGCCCAAGGTCGCGGTGATGACGGGCTCGGGCGGAGCGGTCGCCAGCGTCGACCCGGTGGCGAGCCAGGTCGGCATCGACGTCCTGCGGGCCGGCGGCAACGCGACCGACGCCGCCGTCGCCACGGCGGCCGCGCTCGGGGTGACCGAGCCGTACTCGACCGGCATCGGCGGCGGTGGCTTCTTCGTCCACTACGACGCGCGCCGGCACCGGGTCCAGACGATCGACGGCCGCGAGGCCGCGCCCGCCACGTACGACGCGGACCAGTTCCGGGCGCCCGACGGCACCGCCCTCGACTTCGCCACGGTCGTCGGCTCCGGCCAGTCGGTCGGGGTGCCCGGCACTCCAGCGACCTGGCAGCGCGCCGTGGACCGGTGGGGCACACGGAAGCTCGGCACGCTCCTGAAGCCGGCGGAGGAGATCGCCCGGCGCGGCTTCGTCGTCGACCAGACCTTCCACGACCAGACCGCCGACAACGCCGAGCGGTTCTCGGTCTTCCCCGCGACGGCGCGCGTGTTCCTGCCGGGCGGCGAGGCGCCGGCCGTCGGGTCGGTCTTCCGCAACCCCGACCTCGCCCGCGCCTACCGCGAGCTGCGCACGCGCGGCGTCGACAGCCTCTACCGCGGGCGCCTGGGCGACGCCGTGCTCGCCGCGTCGCGCCGCCCGGCCACCGTGCCCGGGACGAGCGTCGCCGCGGGCGAGCTGACCCGCGCCGACCTGCGCCGCTACCGGGCGCTCGACAAGGACCCCGTCCACTCCCGCTACGACGGGCGGGACGTCTACGGGATGCCGGTGCCGAGCAGCGGCGGCATCGCCGTCGCCGAGATCCTCAACCTCATCGAGGCGTACGACGCCCGGACCGGTACCCCGACCTCGAGCGTCGACGAGGTGCAGTACCTCCACCGCTTCTCCGAGGCCTCCGCCACGGCCTTCGCCGACCGCAACCGGTACGTCGGCGACGTGCGCGGCGTCCCGGCCCGTCAGCTCGTCTCGCAGGCCTTCGCCGACGAGCGGGCCTGCCTCTTCTCGGGCACCGCGGCGATGGCCCGCCCGGTGCCCTTCGGCAGCCCCGACGGGGACTACGCCGGGTGCGACGACGGCACCGCCTCCGGGGTGCTGCCGCACGACGGGATGTCGACGACCCACCTCTCGGTCGTCGACCGCTGGGGCAACGCCGTGTCCTACACCTCGACGATCGAGCAGACCGGCGGCTCCGGCATCACGGTGCCGGGCTGGGGCTTCCTGCTCAACAACGAGCTGACCGACTTCGACTTCGTGCCGGTCACCCCCGGCGTCCCGGACCCCAACCTGCCCGGCCCCTCGCAGCGGCCGCGCTCGTCGATGGCGCCGACCATCGTCCTGCACGACGGGCGGCTCGAGCTCGTGGCCGGCAGCCCCGGCGGCGCGACGATCATCACGACGGTGGCCCAGGTGCTCCTTGGGCACTACGAGCGTGGCCTGACGGTGAACCAGGCCCTCCAGGCGCCGCGGCTGTCGAGCCGCAACGGGACGAGCGAGCAGGCGGAGCCGGCGATCGCCGGCGGCCCGGCCGGGGCCGGCCTGACCGCGCTCGGGCACCGGCTGTCGCAGACGTCGGAGATCGGGGCGGCGACCGCCATCAGCGTGCTGCGCGACGGGCGCTACACGGCCGTCGCCGAGAAGGTGCGCCGTGGTGGAGGCTCGGCCATGGTCGTGCGGCCGCAGGGGCGTCAGCCCTGACGGACCTCGAGCACACGGAACCCCTTGACCGAGGTGCGCCGGGTGCAGGGCATCCCGAGCTCGTCCTGCACCCAGCGCTGGAGGCTGTCCGAGCCGAGGTTCTTCTGGACCACGAGGGAGGCGACGCCGTCGGGCGCGAGGCGGGGGAGCCAGGTGCCCAGGAGGTCGTGGAGCACCGCCTTGCCGACGCGGATCGGCGGGTTGGACCAGATGACGTCGAAGCGCAGGTCGGCGGGGACGGCGTCGGCGGTGCCGGCGTGCACGCCGTCGAGGCCGAGGGCGGCCGCGTTGCGGCGGGCGAGGTCGAGGGCGCGCTCGTTGACGTCGACCGCCCAGACCGTGGCGGCCGGCGAGCGCAGCGCCAGGGTCAGGGCGACCGGGCCCCAGCCGCAGCCGAGGTCGAGGAAGGTCCCGGCGGGCGGGGGAGGGGCGACCTCGTCCAGGAGGACCGCCGTGCCCTTGTCCAGACCACCGGGCGAGAAGATGCCGCGGGCGACCTCGACCTCGACCGACCGCCCGGCGAGGCGGACCCGCAGGGGGCGTCGCTCGGCGTCGCTCGCGGGCTGCGCGGTGAAGTAGTGCTCGTGCTCGCTCATCGGGTCGAGAGGCTAGCGGCGACGCCCTCGCGGGCGTGAACCGGAAGAATGCTGTCGCCTCCGGGCGTTGGACGGTGAGACCCTAGGGAGAACATGACTGGACGACACACCATCACCGGGCGGGCCGCGGCGCTCGCCGACTCCACCCGCCTCGACGACGCCGGGTTCGTGCCCGACGACGAGGCCTTCGACTACGACGGCGACCAGTACGACCGCGAGGAGCGGGCCGCGCTGCGCCGCGTCTCCGGGCTCTCGACCGAGCTCGAGGACGTCACCGAGGTCGAGTACCGCCAGCTGCGGCTCGAGCGCGTCGTGCTCGCCGCCGTGTGGTGCGACGGCACGCTCGTCGACGCCGAGAACTCCCTGCGCGAGCTGTCGGCGCTCGCCGAGACGGCCGGCTCCGAGGTGCTCGCCGGCGTCATCCAGCGTCGCACCAACCCCGACCCCGCGACCTACCTCGGCAAGGGCAAGGCCGCCGAGCTGCGCGACGTCGTCATCGCCGAGGGCGCCGACACCGTCATCTGCGACACCGAGCTCGCGCCGAGCCAGCGCCGCGCCCTCGAGGACGTCGTCAAGGTCAAGGTCATCGACCGCACGGCGCTGATCCTCGACATCTTCGCGCAGCACGCGAAGAGCCGGGAGGGCAAGGCGCAGGTCGAGCTCGCGCAGCTCCAGTACCTCCTGCCCCGCCTGCGCGGCTGGGGCGAGTCGATGTCGCGGCAGGCCGGTGGCCAGGCCGCCGGCGGCCAGGGGATGGGCTCGCGCGGCCCGGGTGAGACGAAGATCGAGCTCGACCGCCGGCGCATCAACAGTCGGATCGCCAAGCTGCGCCGCGAGATCAAGGACATGAAGACGACCCGCGACACCAAGCGCGGGGGCCGCCGGGCCAACCGCGTGCCGGGCGTCGCGATCGCCGGGTACACCAACGCCGGCAAGTCGAGCCTGCTCAACCGGCTGACCGGTGCCGGGGTGCTCGTCGAGAACCAGCTCTTCGCCACCCTCGACCCCACGGTGCGCCGCGCCGAGACGCCCGACGGGCGCCTCTACACGCTCGCCGACACGGTCGGGTTCGTCCGCCAGCTGCCGCACCAGCTCGTCGAGGCCTTCCGCTCCACGCTCGAGGAGGTGGCCGACGCCGACCTGCTGCTGCACGTCGTCGACGGCTCGCACCCCGACCCCGAGGGGCAGATCTCCGCGGTCCGCGCCGTCCTCGCCGACGTCGACGCGACTGACGTCAAGGAGGTCATCGTCGTCAACAAGGCCGACCTCGCCGACCCCGAGGTGCTCGATCGGCTGCGCCGTCACGAGAAGCACTCGATCATCGTCTCGGCCCGCACCGGTGAGGGGATGGACGAGCTGCGCGCGCTCGTCGCCGAGGAGCTCCCGCGGCCGGACGTCGACGTCGACGTGCTCGTCCCGTACGAGCGTGGCGACCTCGTCAGCCGGGTCCACGAGACGGGGGAGGTGCTCGCGAGCGAGCACGTCGCCGACGGCACGCGCCTCACCGCCCGCGTCGACCCCGAGCTCGCCGAGGACCTCTCCGCCTACACGGTCTGACCGCGACGGGGCCCGGTCGGGCCACTGACAGCGGGGCACGGCGTGGCTACGCTCGGCCCATGCTGCCGGAGAGCGTGCAACGGTTCGTCGACGCCGAGATCGCCGCGAACGAGACCGACTTCTCGGACCTGCGGGCGGTGTACCTCAACGGCACGCTCAAGCGCAGTCCCGAGCCGAGCCACACCGACGGCCTGCTCGCCGTCAGCCGTCACGTCCTCGAGGGGGTCGGGGCCCGGGTCGACGTGGTGCGCACGGTCGACCACGTCATCCCGCCGGGTGTGCAGCCGGACATGCGCGAGCACGGCTGGGAGCGCGACGACTTCCCCGACATCTACCGCGAGCTGGTGGAGCCGGCGGACATCGTCGTGCTGGCCACGCCGATCTGGCTCGGCGACCAGTCCTCGCAGACCCGGCTGACGATCGAGCGGCTCTACGGCTGGTCGGGCGATCTCAACCCGCGGGGCCAGTGGTCGTACTACGGCAAGGTCGGCGGGGTCGTCATCACGGGGAACGAGGACGGCGGCAAGCACTGCGCCGCCCAGATGCTCTACGCGCTCTCGCACATCGGCTTCACGATCCCGCCCCAGGCCGACGCGTACTGGAACGGGGAGGCCGGGCCGGGGCCGTCCTACCTCGACGACGGACGGGGAGCGCTCAACCACTGGACGACGCGCAACACGGTGTTCGCGGCCTGGAACATGCTCCACACCGCGCGCCGGCTCAAGGACGCCGGTGGCCTGCCGGCGCACGGGAACGTGACGACCAACTGGGACCTCGGGTCGCCGGACCACCCCAACCCCGAGTACCGCTGACCCGTCCCGACCCACCGACGGCTGCTGTTGCGAATAGTTTGCAATAGGGTGCCCGGGTGACGACCGCCCGCACCCTGCTCACCGACCGCCTGCGGCTGCGACCGCTCACGCCGGACGACCGCGACCTCTGGGTGCGGCTGCACACCGACCCCGAGCAGTACCCGTTCGCGCCGTGGGCCGTGGCCCGCACCACCGACGAGGCTTCGGAGAAGCTCGACCTCGCCCTCGCGCACTGGGTCGAGCACGGCTTCGGGTACGGCGTCGTCGAGGACCGGGGCTCGGGGGAGGCGCTGGGCGTCGCGGGGGTCATCCACGGCGGCGAGCGGCGCCACCTCAACCTCTACTACCGCTTCGACCGTCCGCACCACGGGCGCGGGCTCGGACCCGAGGCGGCGCGGGCCGTGGTGGCGGACGCGCTCGAGCACGGCCCCGCCCTGCCGCTCGTCGCCACCGCCCGGCCGGAGCACCTCGCGTCCACCCGCACCGCCGAACGGGCCGGCCTGACGCACGTCGGCGCCGCCGACGAGGGCGCTCACCTGCCCGGGGTGCCGCCGGAGGTCGTCGCGCGCGCCCGGGCCGCCGACCCCGCCGACGTGCCCGCGCCGGTCGTGCTCGTCGCGCCGTCCGTCCACGTCCACCGGGCACCCTTCGACCCGGGGGTCCGCGCCGAGGTGCTCGACCTCTGGTGCACCGTCAACGACGCCGGCGGCGCGGTGGGCTTCCTGCCCGGCGCGGCCCGCGGACGGGTGGCCGAGGCGCTCGCGGCGCACGAGGACTCGATGGCCGACGGCCGTGCCGTGGCGGTGCTGCTGAGGGACCCGGCCGGGGCCCTCGTCGCGCTCGGCTGGTGGGTGGAGGGCCCGAACCCGCTGCTCGCGCACCGGCGGACGGCCTACCGCGTGATGTCGCACCCGGAGCGGCGCGGCCGCAACCTCGGCCGACTGCTCATGGCCGCGCTGCACCGGGTGGCTCGCGCGGACGGCGCCGAGGTCGTCGAGCTCGGGGTCCGCGGCGGCACCGGCGTCGACGCGTTCTACGCCGGCCTGGGGTACGAGGAGGTCGGCCGGCTGCCCGGGGGCATCCGGGTGGCGCCGGGGGACGACCGCGACGACGTGTGGATGGCCCGCCGGCTCGACGGGCGCCGGCTCAGCTGAGGCCGACGATCCGCCCGTCGTCGTCGACGTCGATGTGCTCGCTCGCCGGCACCTTCGGCAGCCCCGGCATCGTCATGATCTCGCCGGTGACGAGGACGACGAAGCCCGCGCCGGCGGCCAGCCGCACCTCGCGGACCGAGACCGTGTGGCCCTCGGGGGCGCCGCGCAGCGTCGGGTCGGTCGAGAACGAGCTCTGCGTCTTCGCCATGCAGATCGGCAGGTGGCCGTAGCCCTCGGCCTCGATGGCCGCGAGCCGCTTGGCCGCCTTCGGCTCGAAGACGACGTCGGCCGCGCCGTAGACCTTCGTCGCGACGGCGCGGGCCTTCTCGGCCAGCGGCACGTCGTCGGGGTAGACCAGCTGCATGTCGGCCGTCCCGCCCTCGATGACCTCGAGGACGCCGCGGGCCAGGGCCTGGGCGCCCACCGCGCCCTCGGCGTAGTGCGTGGCCTCGTAGGCCCGGAAGCCCTCGGCCTCGACGAGGCGCAGGACCTCGGCGACCTCGGCGTCGGTGTCGGTCGGGAAGCGGTTGAGCGCGACGACGGCCGGCATCCCGTAGACGTCGCGGACGTTGCGCAGGTGACGGCGCAGGTTGGCCATTCCGGCGGTGACGGCCTCGACCGACTCGGGCCCGAGGTCGGCGACGGCGACGCCGCCGTGGTACTTGAGGGCGCGGACGGTGGCGACGACGACGACCGCCGACGGGCGCAGGCCCGAAGTGCGGCACTTGATGTCGACGAACTTCTCGGCGCCGAGGTCCGCCCCGAACCCCGCCTCCGTCACGACGTAGTCGGCGAGCCTGAGCGCGGTGCGCGTCGCCATCACCGAGTTGCAGCCGTGTGCGATGTTGGCGAACGGCCCGCCGTGGATCATCGCGGGCGTGTGCTCGAGCGTCTGGACGAGGTTGGGCGCCAAGGCATCCCGCAGGATGACGGTCATCGCGCCGTGCACCTTGAGGTCGCGGGCGTGCACGGGCTGCTTGTCGCGGGTGTAGCCGACGACGATGCGCCCGAGCCGTTCGCGCAGGTCGGCGACGGAGGTCGCGAGGCAGAGGATCGCCATCACCTCGGACGCGACGACGATGTCGAAGCCGTCCTCGCGCGGCACGCCGTTGGCGACGCCGCCGAGCCCGACGACGACGTCGCGCAGGGCGCGGTCGTTGAGGTCGACGACGCGCTTCCAGGTGATGGTGCGCGGGTCGATGCCGAGCGCGTTGCCGTGGTGGAGGTGGTTGTCGAGGACCGCTGAGAGCAGGTTGTTCGCGGCGGCGATGGCCGCGAAGTCGCCCGTGAAGTTGAGGTTGATGTCGGTCATCGGGACGACCTGGGCGTAGCCGCCGCCGGCCGCGCCGCCCTTGATCCCGAAGACCGGTCCCATCGAGGGCTCGCGCAGGGCGACCATCGCGTTCTCGCCGAGCGAGGCGAGGGCGTCCGCGAGGCCGACCGACGTCGTCGTCTTGCCCTCGCCCGCGGGCGTCGGGGAGATCGCCGTGACGAGGACGAGGCGGCCCTCGGGACGGTCCACGAGGGAGTTGACGAAGCCGAGCGAGACCTTGGCCTTCGTGTGCCCGTAGGGGACGAGGTGCTCGGGGTCGATGCCGAGCTTCTCGCGCGCCAGCTCCGCGATCGGGGTGAGCTCGGCGGCCTCGGCGATCTCGATGTCGGGCGGGACGGGACGGGTCTGCGCACTCGTGGTCACGGGCGCCATCGTGGCACCCGGCGGGCCGCGCGACAAGACAAGCGACGCGCTGTTCGCAACGCGCCGCGCGATACGCAACACCAGGTGAAGGCTCCCGCCCGGATGACGCTACCGGGGGACGGCCGCCGGGGCGCGTCGGGCCGACCGCCTAGGCTGCTCGGGTGCCCGACCTCGACGACCTCCTCCACGCCGCCGTCGGGGGCGTCGGCGGCACCGAGCGCCCCGGCCAGGTCGAGATGGCGCACGCGGTGGCCCGGGCCGTCGAGACCGGCGAGCACCTGCTCGTCCAGGCCGGCACCGGCACCGGCAAGTCCCTCGCCTACCTCGTGCCCGCCGTCCAGCACGCGATGGCGACGGGGAGGACCGCCGTCGTCGCCACGGCGACGCTCGCCCTCCAGGCGCAGATCGTCGACCGCGACATGCCGCGCCTCGCCGAGTCGCTGACACCCGTGCTCGGCCGCCGCCCGACCTACGCGCTCGTCAAGGGCCGGCGCAACTACGTGTGCCTGCACAAGCTCGAGGGCGGCTTCCCGGACGACGACGCCGACAGCCTGCTCGCGGTCGGCGACGTCGACCGCGCCGCCTCTCGCCTCGGGGCCGAGGTGGTGCGCCTGCGCGACTGGGCCGAGGTCACCGAGTCCGGCGACCGCGACGAGCTCGTTCCGGGGGTCTCCGAGCGCGCCTGGCGGCAGGTGTCGGTCAGCGCCGAGGAGTGCCTCGGGTCGCGCTGCCCGATGGTCGCCGAGTGCTTCGTCGAGCGATCCCGCGAGGCCGCGCGCGACGTCGACGTCATCGTCACCAACCACTCGTTCATGGCCATCGACGCCTTCGAGGGCCGCCAGATGCTGCCCGAGCACGACGTCCTCGTCGTCGACGAGGGCCACGAGCTCGTCGACCGCGTCACCTCGACCATCACCGACGAGCTGACCCCCGGGTCGGTGCGGGCCGCCTCGAAGCGCGCCGGGCGTCAGGCCGACTCCGCCGAGGCGCTCGACGACGCCGCCGCGCTCCTCGAGTCCGTCCTCGAGCCGATGCCCGAGGGGCGGCTCACCGCGGTGCCCGACTCGCTCGCGCTGGCGCTCGGACGCATCCGCGACGTCGCCCGCCAGGCGCAGACCGAGCTCAAGCCGCAGCAGGGCGAGGAGGTCGACGGCGCCAAGCAGGTCGCGCGCGCCGCCGTCGAGGACCTCTTCGAGACGGCCGCCCGGATGCTCGAGGAGCGCGAGCTCGACGTCGTCTGGCTCTCCAAGGACCCCCGCCGAGGTCCGGTGCTGCGGGTCGCGCCAATGAGCGTCGCGATGCTGGTGCGCGACAAGGTCTTCGAGGACCGGACGGTCGTCATCACCTCCGCCACACTGGAGCTCGGTGGCACCTTCGACGCCGTCGCCGGCACCATCGGCCTGCGCGGCGAGGGCGCCCCGCGCTGGCGCGGCCTCGACGTCGGCAGTCCGTTCGACTACCCGAAGCAGGGCATCGCCTACGTCGCGAAGCACCTGCCGCCCCCGGGGCGCGACGGCACGGCGCCGCAGACCTTCGACGAGATCGAGGCGCTGGTCCGCGCCGCGAACGGACGCACCCTGGGCCTCTTCTCGTCGATGCGCGCCGCGCGCGAGGCCACCGAGGAGATGCGGAACCGGCTGGAGGACACCGACATCGTCATCCTCTGCCAGGGCGAGGACCAGATCTCGACCCTGGTGCGCGAGTTCGCCCGCGACGTGCGCACCTGCCTCTTCGGCACGCTGTCGCTCTGGCAGGGCGTCGACGTGCCGGGGTCGTCGTGCCAGCTGGTCATCATCGACCGCGTGCCGTTCCCGCGCCCCGACGACCCGCTCGCGTCGGCGCGCTCGCAGGCCATCGCCCGGATGGGCGGCAACGGGTTCATGGCCGTCTCCGCCACGCACGCCGCGCTGCGGCTCGCGCAGGGCGCGGGCCGGCTCATCCGCCGTGGCGACGACCGCGGGGTGGTCGCCTTCCTCGACTCACGGATGATGACCGCGCGCTATGCCGGCTTCCTCCAGCGCTCGCTCCCGCCCTTCTGGCCCACGGCCGACCGCGAGATGGTCCTCGGGGCGCTGCGGCGCCTCGACGAGATCGCGCCCCCGCCGCTGCCGGTCCTGGAGCCGACCCGGCGCGGGCTGACCGGCGCCGTCGCCGGCACGTCGATGGCGGCCGCCGCCCCGGTCGCCGGGGTCACCGAGGCCGACGAGCGGCCGGTCGCCGACGCCCCACCGCCCCCGCCGTCCTCGCGCACCGCCGTCACCGAGGGCCACGCGTGGACCGCGCAGGAGGACGAGGAGCTGCGTGACGGCGTCGAGCTCGGACTCTCGCTCGGCGAGCTCGCCGAGTCGATGGAGCTGCCGCCGTCCGCGGTCGAGGCGCGGCTGACCGGCCTGGGCCTCGAGGCCGGGAAGGGCCCGACCCTCACCTTCGACTGACCACCGTCAGTCACTCGGCGAGGGTTCGAGCGCGGACAGCCACGTCTCCGTCGCCTGCGGGTCGGTGAAGCGCAGCACGGGTGGGCCGTCGGGGGCGGCGCACATCATCGCGACCTGCTGCTGCCTCTTGTGGAAGGAGCGGTGGTGCCACGCGAGGATCGAGTCGCGCGAGAAGGTCTGTCGCCACGACTCGACGTTGCCGCCGCAGATCTCCTCGCGGTCGACGAGCCGCCGCGCCGTGCGCCGGAGCAGGCGGCCCAGCGAGACCCGGCGCCGGTAGTCGAGCGCGACGACGAGGTCCGTGCGCTCGAGCACGAGGTCGCGGGTGGCGCTCCACAGGGAGTCCATGACCCACGCAGGACCCTCGACGTGGGGGCGCACGGCACCGACCTGCGCGGCCGGGCCGAGCTGCACCCATCCGGGACGCCACATGAGGTCGTCCGTCGCGACGCGGGGGACCCCTGTGGCGGCCGCCAGCCGGGCGGCGAAGGTCGACTTGCCCGACCCGGTCACACCGACGACGACCACCCGGCGGTGGCGGGCAGGGTCGAAGGGGGCGTCGAGGAGCACCGGGGGATCGTAGGACGACTCGGGGGTGGACGCGCGGCGTCGGCGCCGGGTGGCAGAGTGGCGGCATGACCGAGGACGTCGTCGCCGTCGCGCACCGCGTGCCGCCCTTCGTGCTCGTCTCGGGGCCCGAGGGCATCCTCGCCGAGCGCGCCGTCGCGCAGACCCTCGACGACCTCCGCGTCACGAGCCCGGACCTCGAGGTCATCCGGGTGTACGCGGCGTCCTACCAGCCGGGTGAGCTCGTCCTCCACACGAGTCCGTCGCTCTTCGGTGGCGCCAAGTGCGTCGTCGTCCACGACCTCGACGAGGCCCCGGACGAGCTCCAGGCCGACCTGCTCGCCGTCCTCGCCGCACCGGCCGAGCCCGACCTCACGCTCGTCGTGATGCACAAGAGCGGCCAGCGCGGAAAGAAGGTGCTCGACGCGCTGCGCGGTGCCGGCGCCCGGGTGCTCGACGCCCCCGCGGTCAAGACCGACCGCGACAAGACCGACTTCGCGACGCACGAGTTCCGGCGCGCGCGGCGCAAGGCGACCCCCGAGGCCGTCCACGCGCTCGTCGAGGCCGTCGGCAAGGACGTCCGCGAGCTCGCCGCCGCCTGCCAGCAGCTCGTCGACGACACCACCGGCGTCATCGACGAGCAGGTCGTCCTCACCTACCACGGCGGCAAGGTCGAGGCCACGGGCTTCCGGGTCGCCGACGCCGCGCTCGCGGGCGACCCCGGCGAGGCGCTACGGCTGCTGCGCCACGCCATCGCCGTCGGGGTCGACCCCGTCCCGATCGTCGCGGTGCTCGCCCAGCAGGTGCGCCAGCTCATCAAGGTCGGGTCGGCGGGCCGGGGGCGCCCGGCCGACATCGCCCGCGACGTCGGGATGGCGCCGTGGCAGGTGGACCGCGCCAAGCGGACGCTCTCGGGCTGGACCGCGGAGGGGCTCGCGACCTCGCTCCAGGCGCTCGCGGCGGCCGACGCCGAGGTCAAGGGCGGCGGCCGCGACCCCGTCTACGCCGTCGAGCGCGCGGTGCTGACCATCACCGGGCAGCACGGTCGGCACCGCGAGGGCTGACCACGCGTCACCCTCTCGCCCGCCCGTTTTGGCGGGGGTGCGGGCCGCTGGTACCTTTGTCGACTGCGTGCGCGTGTGGTCGCGCGCGCACGAGCACCACCCAGCGCGAGTCAACCACGGGTGCCCCACGCCCGGTCCCGACCCGCGACTGCCGCCCTCTAACGGCAACCGATTCCTCGACCGAAGGCACGATTTCACAGTGGCGAACATCAAGTCCCAGCTCAAGCGCATCAAGACGAACCGTCTCGCGACCGAGCGCAACAAGGCCGTCAAGAGCGAGTTCAAGACGGCCATCCGTCGCTTCCGCGAGGCGGCCGACTCCGGCAACGCCGAGCAGGCGCGCGAGGCGCTCAAGGTCGCGTCGACCAAGCTCGACAAGGCCGTGAGCAAGGGCGTCATCCACAAGAACCAGGCCGCGAACAAGAAGTCCGCGATGGCCAAGCGGGCCGCCTCGCTCTGAGCGGAGCAGCCCACGCCCAAGGGCCCGTCACCGAACCGGTGACGGGCCCTCGGGCGTTCGCGGGGGACCCGGGTCAGCCGAGGGCTAGCCGGCGCAGCCCGGCGAGGTCGCCGTTGAAGCGGTCCTGGTCGAGCGGGCTGTCGGTCCACTGCCAGAACGTGTAGTAGCCCCAGCCGGCCGGCAGCGTGCCGACACTCGTGCTGTACCGCGCGACCCACAGGGGGTTGGTCGTCGCGAAGGCGGTGCTGCCGCCGGTGCACTGGGTCCACCAGCTCGTCGCCGTGTAGATGACCGCGTCGCGGCCGGTCCGTGCCTTGTACCGAGTCGTGAAGTCGCGGATCCACGAGACCATCCCGCTCTGGCTCTTGCCGTAGCAGGTCGCGCCGTAGGGGTTGAACTCGATGTCGAGCACCCCGGGGAGCGTGCGCCCGTCGGCGCTCCAGCCGCCGCCGTGGTCGACGAACCAGTCGGCCTGCGCCGCACCGGAGGAGGAGTCGGGCAGGGCGAAGTGGTAGGAGCCCCGGATCATCCCGACGTCGTACGAGCCGGTGTACTGCGCGCTGAAGGTGGGGCTGCGGTAGGTCGTACCCTCGGTCGCCTTGACGTAGGCGAACTTCGTCCCCTTGGCCCACCACGACGCCCAGTCGACGGTGCCCTGCCACTTCGAGACGTCGATGCCGGGGGTCTGGGTGACGGCGGTGCGGGACGGCGCTGCGTCCGGGGCCACGCGCCGGGTGTCGCGGGCGGCAGACCATCCCATGAAGGCGTCGCCGGTCCGGTCGATGCCGACCGCGCGGGCCTGCGCGGTCGGGTGCGGTACGGGGGCGGCCTGCGCCGGGAGGGCGGCGACGAGGCCCGCGAGGGCGGTGGCCCCGGCGGCGAGGGCCGCGAGGCCGCTGCGTCGGGTCGTGCGGTGTGGTCGCATCGGTGGGTCTCCTGCGTCGGGGCTGGGGGAGCGCCTCGACGCTAGGACGGTGCGGGTCCGGACCGGGTCTGCCGGAGGTAAGGAGTTCCGCCCATCAGGTCAAGAGCGTGGAAATCTTCCGCTCCTGGCCAACGGGTGGGACGTTGCGCTCGCGACGGGTCAGCGGTTCGCGCGGACGGCGGCCGCGACCTCGAGGAAGCGGTCGCGGTCGAGGACCGCGCCCTCGCGGCGGACCGCGGCCGGGTCGACCCGCAGGACGCGGTTGACGCGCACCTCGCTCGGACGGCCCTGCCGGTCCCAGGCGCCGGTGCCGATGTCGACCCAGCGCCGCCCGGCCCGGCGCTCCTGCTCCTCGTCGCGGTCGTGGTCCTTGCTCGTCAGCTGGAGGCCGAGCAGCCAGTCGGCGTCGTGGCCGACGAGGAGGACCGGGCGGTCCTTGCCCTGCGTGTGGTCCTCCTCGTAGGGCACCCACGTCCAGACGATCTCGCCGGGGTCGGGGCGGCCGTCGGGGCGTGGCGCGTAGACCGGGTCGAGCGGGCCCGTGTAGTCGCCCGGGTAACCGCCGGTCGGCCGGGTCGGTGCCGGCGGGCCGGAGCGCGGGGAGCGCTCCCTCGGAGTGGGGCCGTCCGCGCGGGGTGCACGCCGTGAGCCACCGCGCAGCAGCTCGCGCAGTGCGCCGTCGAGGACCGGGCGGAGGATGCGCTGCCACTGCATGGGCCCGACCCTAGCCGCGGACGGTGACGCGGCGGCCGAGGTCTCCTAGGCTCCGTAGAGAGCGGCCGTCGGGGCGCCGGCCCACGACGTGGAGGAGGACCCGTGACGGGACACCGCATCTTCGGGACGCCGTTCGCGAGCATCTACCCGCACTACGTCGCCAAGGCCGAGCGCAAGGGACACACGCGCGCCGAGGTCGACGAGGTCATCCACTGGCTGACCGGCTACGACGAGGCCGGGCTGCGCCGGGCGCTCGAGGACGAGCGCGACCTCGAGACCTTCTTCGACCGGGCTCCGGCCTTCACGCCGCACGCCGGTCTCATCACCGGCACGATCTGCGGCCACCGGGTCCAGGAGATCGAGGACCCCCTGATGCAGCGCATCCGCTACCTCGACCTGCTCGTCGACGAGGTCGCGCGCGGCAAGAAGATGTCGTCGATCAAGCGAGGCAGCGCCTGACCCCTCCCGCGTCGGGAGCCGCTCAGCCGGTCAGGGACCAGCCACGACGGTGCGCGAGCAGGCGGGTCGTGGTGTCGGAGAAGAAGAGTGCGTGCCCCCGCAGGGCCTCCGTGCAGCCGGGGGGCGGGGGCGCGTCGAGGTCCTCGAGCATGAAGCCGACGAGGAAGGCCAGCACCGCGTCGACGTCGTCGTCGGCGGCGTCCTCGAGCAGGGGGGAGCGCTCGAGGTCCGTGAGGTCGATGCCGTGGTGGTGCATGAGCGGCCAGAGCGTGACGAGGTCGAACCAGGCGGGACCGACGGCGGCCTGGTTCCAGTCGACGACGCGCATCCGGCCGTCCGGCTCGCGCAGGAGGTTGTCCGGGCGCAGGTCGAGGTGCGTCAGCGCGTCGCCGTGGACGGCGTCGAGGACCCGCGAGGCCAGTCGCACCATCTCGGCGGTCGCGGCCCGGTCGGGCACGGCGTGGCCGCGCGGCCAGGGTTGCGAGCCCTCCGCGAGGCGGCGCAGCGCGGGGACCGACGCGGTGGCGCCGGCGAGCTCGTCGCGGACGGTCGCCAGCCCGAGGCCCTGCACGACGGGCGCGGGCGTGGCCGCGATCTCCCGGCAGGCGTCGTACGCCGCCGCCACGTCCTGCGGCGTCCAGGGGTCGCCCGGTCGGGTGCCCTCGACGAGGTCGAGCACGAGGACCCGCCAGCCGCCGCCGGACTCGACGTCGACCCGGCCCAGCATCCGTGGGGTGCAGGCCAGCCCGACGAGCCCCGGCAGCAGCTCCGACTCCCGGCGCAGGGCGCGCAGCACGTGCGGGGTCGAGGGGCCCGCCGCCTTGACGAACACCGTCCGGCCGTCGGCCAGCTCGACGGCACCGGCGAAGGCGCCGCCGAACCCCGAGCCCACCGGGACGTGCGCCCCGGCGACGGCGCTGCCGGCCACCGCGGTCACCGCGTCGGAGACCGCGGCCGGCAGGGTGTCGAAGGCCGGTCGCCGGCTCGTGCGGCCGTAGTCGACCTCGGGCACCGGGGGAGTCATCCGCCCACCGTGCCACGCGCCGTGTGCGGGCACGACCGGGTTCACCGAGCCGTGCCGCGGTGGTCTCGCCGTGCCGGGGTGCCACGCCAGGGCGGCCGGGCGAGGTCGGGGCGGCGGGGCGAGGTCGTGGTGCACGTGCCGTGCCGCGGTGGTCTCGCCGTGCCGGGGTGCCACGATAGGGCGGCCGGGCGAGGTCGGGGCGGCGAGGTGACGTCCGGGCTGCGAGGTGACGTCGGGGCGGCGGGGCGAGGTCGTGGTGCACGTGCCGTGCCGCGATTGTCTCGCCGTGCCGATGGTGTCGCGGCGGGTCGCCCGTCGCGTTCGGACCTGTCCGCCCGGCGTGGGAGACTGGGCGCACCGCCCGCTCGCCCCCGACCGCAAGGAACCGCGCACCCGTGTCACCCCGCGCCCGCACCGTGCTGCCGCCGCACGCGACACCGCCGGAGGCGATCCGCAACTTCTGCATCATCGCCCACATCGACCACGGCAAGTCGACCCTCGCCGACCGGATGCTCCAGATCACCGGTGTCGTCGACGACCGGGCGATGCGCGCGCAGTACCTCGACCGGATGGACATCGAGCGCGAGCGCGGCATCACGATCAAGAGCCAGGCCGTCCGGATGCCCTGGGAGGTCGACGGCGCGAGCCACGTGCTCAACATGATCGACACCCCGGGCCACGTCGACTTCACCTACGAGGTCTCGCGCAGCCTCGCCGCGTGCGAAGGGGCCGTCCTGCTCGTCGACGCCGCGCAGGGCATCGAGGCGCAGACGCTCGCGAACCTCTACCTCGCGATGGAGAACGACCTCACGATCATCCCGGTCCTCAACAAGATCGACCTGCCGGCCGCCCAGCCGGAGAAGTACGCCGAGGAGCTCGCCGGCCTCATCGGGTGCGAGCCCGAGGACTGCTTCCAGGTGTCGGGCAAGACCGGCGTGGGCGTCGAGCCGCTGCTCGACGCGATCGTCGCGCAGATCCCGGCGCCGACCGGTGACGCCGACGCGCCCGCCCGCGCGATGATCTTCGACTCCGTCTACGACACCTACCGCGGCGTCGTCACGTACGTCCGGGTCGTCGACGGCAACCTCAACCCGCGCGAGCGCATCGCGATGATGTCGACCAAGGCCACGCACGAGCTGCTCGAGATCGGCGTCATCAGCCCGGAGCCGGTGCCCGGCAAGGGCCTCGGCGTCGGCGAGGTCGGCTACCTCATCACCGGTGTCAAGGACGTACGCCAGTCCAAGGTCGGCGACACCGTGACCAACGCGGCCAAGCCCGCGACGAAGGCCGTCGGCGGCTACCGCGACCCCAAGCCGATGGTGTTCTCGGGCCTCTTCCCGCTCGACGGCTCGGACTACCCCGACCTGCGCGACGCCCTCGACAAGCTCAAGCTCAACGACGCCGCGCTCGTCTACGAGCCCGAGACCTCCGTCGCGCTCGGCTTCGGCTTCCGCTGCGGCTTCCTCGGCCTGCTCCACCTCGAGATCGTGCGCGAGCGGCTCGAGCGCGAGTTCAACCTCGAGCTCATCTCGACCCAGCCCAACGTCGTCTACGACGTGACGATGGACGACGGCACCGAGGTCGTCGTCACCAACCCGAGCGAGTTCCCCGGCGGCAAGATCGCCGAGGTCCGCGAGCCGAAGGTCCGCACGACCGTCCTCGCGCCGAGCGAGTTCATCGGCGCGATCATGGAGCTCTGCCAGGGCAAGCGCGGGACGCTGCTCGGGATGGACTACCTCTCCGAGGACCGCGTCGAGATGCGCTACACGCTGCCGCTCGCCGAGGTGGTGTTCGACTTCTTCGACCAGCTGAAGTCGCGCACCCGCGGGTACGCGAGCCTCGACTACGAGCCCGACGGCGACCAGGCCGCCGACCTCGTCAAGGTCGACATCCTGCTCCAGGGCGAGACGGTCGACGCGTTCTCGGCGATCGTCCACAAGGACAAGGCGTACTCGTACGGCCTGATGATGGCCGGCAAGCTCAAGGACCTCATCCCGCGCCAGCAGTTCGAGGTGCCGATCCAGGCGGCCATCGGCGCTCGCGTCATCGCCCGCGAGAACATCCGCGCCATCCGCAAGGACGTCCTCGCCAAGTGCTACGGCGGTGACATCAGCCGCAAGCGCAAGCTCCTCGAGAAGCAGAAGGCCGGCAAGAAGCGGATGAAGAACATCGGCTCGGTCGAGGTGCCGCCGGAGGCCTTCATCGCCGCGCTGACGTCCGACGGCGCCGGGGCCCAGGCCACCAAGAAGTGACGCCCGTCGCGCGCTCCGGCTTCCTCGCCGGGCACCGACGTTCACTCCTCGTCCCCTCCGCGGCGCTGCTGTGGGGCACGCAGTTCGCGTTCCTCAACCCGGCGATCGGCATCATCCTCGTCTCGCTGTACGGGGCGTCGGCGGGGGAGGTGGGGCTGGCCCTGGCCGCCTACAACGTCAGCGGCTTCGTCTCGACGCTCGTCGTGCCGACGCGGGCCGACCGGCGCGGCGACTACCTGCGGCCGCTGCTGTGGTGCGGTGGCTTCACGATCGCGCTGACGACCGCGCTGGCGCTCGCGACGACCCTGCCGCTGGCGGTGCTCGCCCTCGTGGCGCTCGGCGGACCCGCCGGCATCGCCATCGGCCTGCTCTTCGCCTACCAGCGGCACACCGGCGCGAGCGTGCAGCAGATCATGCGCACGCGCGCGGTGTTCTCGTTCGCGTGGGTCGGCGGCCCGCCGTTCGCCGCGTTCCTCATGGGTGTGCTCGGCCAGCGCTCGGTGCTGTGGGTCGTCGCGGCGCTGGGCGTCCTCGGCCTCGCGCTGACGCGGGTGATGATGCACGCGCACGCCACGTCGCCGCACGCGAACGCGGCTCCGCCACAAGGGGAGCCGATGGGCGTCGCGCTGCGGCGGCCCGAGGTGCTCGTCCTGCTCGGCACCTTCGTCGCGCTCGGTGCCGCGCTCAACGCCGCGGTCTCGTCGCTGCCGCTGCTCGTCACCGGCGAGCTCGGGCTCGACGTCGAGTGGAGCGGCATCGCGCTGGGGACGTGCGCCGCCCTCGAGATCCCGATCCTCGTCCTGCTCGGGCGCATCACGGCGCGCTTCGGCCCGCGGCGCGTCGTCGCCGTCGGCTGCCTGGCCGGGCTCGTCTACTACGCGGCGATGACGCTCGCGGCGTCGCCGGTCGTGCTCGTCGCCGGCCAGCTGCCCAACGCGGTGTTCATCGCGACGATGTCCGGGGTGGGGCTGACGCTCTTCCAGGACGTCGTCGGCCGGCCGGGGCTCGCGTCGTCGCTCTTCATGAACACGACGCGCGTCGGGGCCATCGTCGCGGGGCCGGTCATCGCGTTCGGTGGCTCGAGCGCGCTGGGGTACTCCGGGGTCTTCCTCGGCTGCGGGCTGCTCGTCCTCGTCGGGATGGTGGTCCTCGTGACGCCGCGCCTGACCCGGGCCGCCACCGCCCGTCGCGCCGCCTGAGCCCGGTGCCGGGGCCGCGACACCCCGGTTCGTCCACGAGACCCCGGTTCGGAACCGGGGTCTCGTGGACATTTCGGGGTGCCCCCGAAATGTCGAGGCGGGAGGGGCGGGTGGGTCAGGGGGTGCGCTCGCCGATGCCGGTGCCGCGCACCGGGTCGGCCCAGTCGAGGGGGAGGTCGGCGAACCACTGGGGCGCGAACGCGTCGGGGCGGGTCAGGAGCACGAGGAGCACCACGACACCGAGCACGACGAGCAGGCCCGCGGCCCAGCGCCGGTCGCCACGCTCCCGCAGCAGCGCCGCGGGCAGGCCGGCCAGGGCCGCGCCCGCGACGAGGGCCGTGCCGACGGACTCCCGGGCCAGCGAGACCCCGAGCAGCGGGCTGCCGAGCACGACCCCGACGAGGAGGACGACCGGCAGCACGGCGTCGACGGGGCTGCGCGTGCCGCGTGGGAGGGCCCCGGGGAGCAGGTGGTGGGCCGCGCGGACGAGGAGCGGTGGGACGAGGAGCGCGGCGGCGACGAGCCGGAGGCCGTGCACGGTGAGCAGCGCGCTGCCGTAGGCGCCCGGACCGCCGAGCAGCAGCCACGCCAGGACGCCCGAGGCGGCCAGGCCCGCGGCGAGGCCGCGCACGGCCGCCCGCGGGTCGACGCCCGGCCGGCTGACGGCGAGCACGACGACGAGGACGAGCAGGGCCACCGCGACGACGCCGGTCGCGGACGCGCGGGGCTCGATCAGGAGGTGCCACGGAGTCGGGGCGGGCAGCGCCCGGTCGACGGTCGTGACGCCGCCGTGCGGGAGGGCCACGACGTCGGGTCGGGTCGGGGTCGGAGTGCGCCCCAGGGCGACCGCGGCCCCGAGGGCGGCGCCCATCAGGGCGGTCTCGACGCCGGCGAGCCGCCACCAGACCCGGCTCGACCCACGACGCAGGGCCGGGATGCTCGCGCGGCGGTGGGCCGCGCCGAGCGCGAGGAGGACGACGAGCAGCGCGGCCTTCGCCAGGACGAGAGCGCCGTAGGTCGTCCGCCACGCCTCGGCGACGGCCCCGAGGCGCCACCACGCCGAGAGCAGACCGCTCACCGTCACGAGGACGGCGGCGACGAGCGCGAGCCCCGAGAACCGGCCGACGGCGTCGGCGAGCGCGGGGGCGCGCCCGACCAGCGCCAGGCCCACCAGCCCGCCGACCCACAGCACGGCGGCGACGACGTGCACGGCGGTGCCGACGCTGACGGGGACGTGCAGCTCGGAGGTCGCGACGTGGCCGGACAAGGAGGTCGGGAGGACCGCGAGGACGGCGACGCCGAGCAGCGCCAGCGTCTCGGCGGGGGAGCGGACGAGCCGGCTGCCGCCGGCGACGACGGCGGCGAGGGCCGCCGTGACCATGAGGGCGCGGCCGCCCTCGAGGCTCGGCACGAAGGCCCAGACCCGTGCGGCCGTGAACGCCCCGGGCAGCGGGACGGCGAGGGCCTCGGCGGCCGCGGCGATCATCCCGAGGAGGCAGGCCACGACCCACGCCCACGCGGCGACCCGGACCGCGCGCAGCACCCGCACCGGGGCAGGGGCGGCGCGCAGCAGCCAGGCGGGGACGAGGAGCCCGCCGACGACGACGACCGCGCAGACCCGCGCCGTGAGCCGGGCGCCGGTCGCGAGGAGCGGCACGCCCGGTCCGGCGTCGGGCAGCGCCGAGGCAGGAGCCGCCACCGGGGTCGTGAGCGTGAGCACGACGAGGGCTGTCGCGGCGCCGAGCACCGCGGCCGCCACGACCGCGCGGCCGGGGGAGACGACCCGCAGGGGGAGGCCGGGGGCGGTCACGACGGCCTCCGTGCGGAGGCCCGGCGGCGCAGGACGGCGGGCCCGGCGGCGCCGAGCGCCACGAGCGCGGCGAGCAACGCCCAGGCGAGCAGCGGGCCCCCAGTGGTCGGTGTCGTGCCCGCACCCGCCCCGGCCGCTCCCTCGACGGCGGCGAGCGCGTCCTCGGCCGCGCCCACCGGTGCCACCGGGGCGGCGCCGGAGGGGGTGGTCGTTGGGGCCGCCGCGGCCCCGGACGCGGTGGCGTCCGGTGACGGGAGGACGGTCGGCGACGGGTCGCTGGTCGGGGAGGGGCTCGCCGGGGCAGCGACCTCGAACCGCAGCGTGCCGGAGACGGGGTGCCCGTCGTCGGCCACGACGCGCCAGGTGAGCCGGTAGCGGCCCGCCGCGGCCGGCTCGGCGAGGGTCATCCGCACCGTCGCCCCCCGGACCGTGGGCGCCCGCAGGGAGGTGCGGCCCCCCGGGCCGCTGAGGGCGCCCACGGCGGTACCGGGGACGACGGGGTCGGCGAAGCGGAGGACGAGGGTGGTCGGCGACCGGCGGAGGGTGCTGCCGTCGGCCGGGGTGCTGCTCTCCAGGCCGGTGTGCGCGGCCGCCGGCGTCGCCGTGACCACGGCGAGCCCGAGCAGGAGCAGCACCCCGGCCAGCAGGCGCGGCACGCGACGCCGGCCGGGCGTCCGCGGCGTCACGGGGTGCCTCCGAGGGAGCCGAGCGGCCAGACGGTCGCGACGACCCGCCCGTGCAGGGCGGTGACGGCGACCGGGCCGAAGGTGCGCGAGTCCCGGGCGTCCGGTCGGTGGTCGGCGAGCACGACGACGTGGTCGGCCGGCACCCGCCCGAGCTCGGCGTACACCGAGTCGACGTCACCGGGGTCGACCCACGGCTCCTCGACGGGGACCCCGTCGACGGTCAGCACGCCGTCGAGGATCGCGACGTCCTCGCCGGCGACGGCGGCGACCCGCTTGACGAGCAGACCGCTGCCGTCCGGCGCGTCGAGGAGGACGACGTCGCCCCGGTGGTAGCCGCGCAGCAGCGGACCGACGTGGTCGACGAGGACGTGCGAGCCGGTGTGCAGCGTGGGCTCCATGCTGGCCGTCGGCACGAGCACGGGCTCGAGCGCGAACCGCCCGACGAGGAGCACGAGCGCCAGCACGAGCGCGAGGTCGACGAGCCGGCCGCGGCGCCGGACGGCGGCCGGCGCGGTGGCCGGCCGCGCCGGCGGGGCGGTCGTGGCCACGGTGCTCACCACGCCGGGTCGGCCGTGATCGGGTCGCACTCGGGGTCGTGGTCCGGGTCGCCGACGCTGAACTGCATCATCATGTCGTGGTCCTCGTGGACCAGGTTGTGGCAGTGCATCATGTAGCGCCCCTTGGGCACCTGCCAGCCCTCGCCGGCCGAGGGGCCGGAGAAGCGCATCGCCACCCGCACCGTCTCGTTCTCGCCGACGTACACGACGTCCTTGGCGCCCTTCTCGTGGGGACGCACGAGGCTCGCCTGGCCGTTGCGCGAGAGCACCTGGAAGTCGACGAGGTGGATGTGCACCGGGTGGAACCAGCCGCCCGAGGTGTTCGCGAGCTCCCAGATCTCCACTGCGCCCTGCTCCGGCTCGGCCATGCAGTGCGTGTAGTCGCTGTCGACCACGTCCTGCCAGGTCTCGCCGTTGATCGTCCAGTGGCCGTTCGCGCGGATGAACGCGAAGCGCCGCTGGGGGACGCCCTGCGCCACCAGGTCGGCCTCGGTCCAGGTCATGCATTCCTCGGGCGCGACCGCCGAGTTCCACAGGGTCGGCACGGAGTTGTTCTCCGTGCTCTGCACCGAGGACTCGGGACCGACGACGAACTGCATCGCGTACAGGGCCGTGGCCTCGGCGACGTTGTTCTTCGGGCCGAGGTTCTTCAGCGTCAGCTTCGCCGCGGCCTTGCCCGGCTTCTGCGCGTAGGGCGCGAAGTCGATGACCACCTCGTAGCGCTCGGCCATGCCGTGCCGCAGCGAGGAGACGACCTGGGGCTGGGGCATCAGCCCGGCGTCGGTGCCGATGACCGTCATCGGCACGGCGCTCCTGCCGTCGTGCAGCTGCCACTCGTAGGAGCGCGACACGGACGCGTTGAGGATGCGGAAGCGGTACTTGCGCGGCTCGACCTGCATCGCCGGCCAGGGCACGCCGTTGACGAGGACGATGTCGCCGTAGGCGCCCGACTCGCTGTTGTCCTCGTAGATCAGGCCGCCCTTGGTGTCGAGCATGACGTCCTTGACGATCATGGGGACGTCGTAGCGGCCCTGCGGGATGCCGAGCGAGAGCTCCACCTCGTCGTGGAGCACGTACATGCCGGCGAGGCCGTTGTACGCGTTCTGCGAGGTGTGGTGCACGCCGTGGTCGTGGTACCAGAGCGTGCGCGCCTCCTGGGAGTTCGGGTAGACGTAGCGCTTGGTCCGGCCGGGGAGCGTGACGTCCGAGGCGTAGCCGTCGTACTGCGGCAGCGAGGCCGACCCGTGGAGGTGCGTCGAGGTCCAGCGGTCGAGGGGGTCGCTGGAGTACCGGGACGGCACGGCTGCGTTCGGGGCGCTCGCGGGCGGCTGGTGCAGCAGGTTCGTCTGGTGCACGACGATCGGGCGACCGCGCCGGTTGACGATGGTCGGGCCCGGCGTGACGCCGTTGTAGCCGAAGAACGGCGTCTTGTAGCCGGGCATGATCGACGCGACCGAGAAGGTCTGGGCGATCTCGTAGAAGTCGTAGGCGCGCATCTGCCCGTCCGAGCAGGCGACCTCCTGCGACCCGGTCGGCGAGAGGACCGGCGGCACGACGAACGGCAGGGTGAACGGCTTCACCATCTTGCTCTTCGGCATCCGGTTGACGATGGTGGCGCCGAACGCCGTGCGTTCCAGCGGGAGGGCCGCGAGGGCTCCTCCGACGACACCGAGCTTGAGTGCATCACGACGGGTGATTCCCATGGAAAGTTCCCTGCCTCGTCCACGGATCCTGATGGGGCCGGACGGCCCCGGTTCGAGGATGGGCGAGGCGCCTTGGGGTCACCTTGGGGTCGGCGCGGCCCCCCGGACGGCGAGGAGCAGCTCCTCGACCTCCTCGTCCTTGCCGACGCAGCGGTCGGCTCCTGCGGCGACGGCCGCGCGGTGGGTCGCGGCCCGCCCGTCGCTCGTCAGCACGACGAGCCGGGTGGCCGGTCGCACCCGGCGGATCTCGGCGAGGGCCCAGAGCCCTCCGCGGCCGGGCATCGACAGGTCCATGAGGACGACGTCGGGATGCTCGTGGCCGGCGAGCGCGACGGCGTCCTCGCCCGTCGTCGCCATCCCGACGAGCTCGAGGTCCGGCTCGGCGTCGACGAGCGCGCGCACGCCCAGGCGGATGCCCTCGTGGTCGTCGGCGAGGACCATGCGGATCATCGGTCCTCCCGGACAGGGTGTGGGGGACGGTGTGACGGAACGCAGTCTGCGGCAGGTCGCTTGGGGAAACCCTGTGGCTCAGGCGCCGGCCGGCAGGTCGGCGGGGACGAGCGCTCTCAGGAGGGTACCGCCGCCCTCACGGGGTGCCACCTCGAGCGACCCGCCGAGGTCCTCGAGGTGGGTCGCGAGCAGGCGCAGGCCGACGTGCCCCTCCTGCGCGACGCCCTCGGGGATGCCCCGACCGTCGTCGGCGACGGTGACCCGCACCTGGCGGTCCACGGTCATCACGTCGACCCACGCGTTGGCCGCGTCGGCGTGCGTCGCGACGTTGCGCAGCGCCTCCTGCACGACGCGGTAACAGACGCGGGCGACGTCGATCGACCACTCCGCGCGCCCGGGCATGTCGAGCCAGACCTCGGGTCCCGCGCGGCGGGTCCGTTCGGCGAGGTCCTCGACCGCGTCCCGGAAGGCCGTCCCCTCGAGGCCCGGCGGGTGGATGTCGACGAGCAGCGAGCGCAGGGCCTCGACGTCGCGCCCGAGGATCTCGCGCGCCTGCTCGAGGGTGTCCCGTGCCCCCGCCGCCTCCGGGGCGTCCGACACGTGGGCGGCCACGACGGGGAGGGCGTAGCGCAGCCCGGCGAGGTCCTGGACGACGCCGTCGTGGAGGTCCCGGGCGATCCGCAGGCGCTCGCGGTGCGTCGTGAGCACGGTCTGCCGCAGCAGGCGGATGCGCTGCAGCTCACCGCGTTCCACCCGCCGGGCGAGGGAGATCGCGAGCGGCATGACGGCGACCTGGAAGAGCAGCAGTCCGCCGAGCGCGACCGGCAGGATCGCGCGGAGGATCTCCTGCTCGCGGGCCCGCATCTCGCCCGTCGAGTAGTACGCCTCGAAGACGAGGTCCTTGCCGTCCGCGTCCTGCGCTCCCGCGTACACCTCCAGCAGCTCGCGCTCGGCGCGCTCGGAGACGTTCTCGGCCTTGTCGAGGCTCGAGAGCTCGGCGACCGTGTGGTCGGTCCCGACGAGGTTGCCGACCGTGGGCTCGAGCTCGTAGGTCCGTCCGATGAGCGGGGTCTCGTCGGACCAGAGGATCCGGCCCTCCGGTGTCCAGAGCTTGACGTGCCGGATCGACCCGACCTCCATGCTCCGCCGCAGCACCGCACCGAGGCTGGCCATCGCTCCGGGATCCTGCTCGCGCACCCGCTCGTCGACGAGGGGAGCCGCGACGGTGCCGGCCAGGGTCGCCCCGCGCAGCTGGGCCTCGGCGAGGGCCGAGTCCTCGGCGATGCGACGACAGACCCAGACCGCACCGGTCCCGAGCACCAGCAGGGTGACGACGCTGAGGACGACGAAGCGCTGGACCGCGGTCCGGACGACGGCGCGGCTGGGCCGCGGGGCGGTCCCGCCGTCAGGCGCGGTCACGGATCATCCCGCGCCGACGGGCCACGGCGACGGCCTCCAGCTGTGAGTGGGCGTCGAGCTTGGTGAGGAGCGCGGCGACGTAGCCGCGCGAGGTGTGGCGCGAAATGCCGAGGCGGCGGGCGATCGAGGCCGGGTCGAGGCCGTCGGCGAGGAGGTGCAGGACCTCGTCCTCCCGGGCCGTCAGGCGCACCGTCTCCTGCGGCGGGGCGGCGGCGCCCTGCAGCTCGAGCAGGCGACGCAGCAGGGCGGGGTGCACCCGGAACCCGCTGTCGCGGGTGTCGCGCAGCGCCTCCAGGAGGTCCTCGAGCGTGCCGTCCTTCGGCAGCAGGGCGCTTGCGCCGGCCGTCATGGCGCGCTGGAGGAGCGACTGCGTGGCGAAGGCGGTGAGCACGACGACGCGCAGGTCCGGGAGGTGGGCCAGCAGCGCCGTCGTGGCCTCGAGACCGTCGCCCTCGCCGATCTGCACGTCCATGACGACCGCGTCCGGGACGAGCGCGCGGGTGCGGGAGAGCGCCTCGTCGACGGTGTGTGCCGCGCCGAGCCACTCGAGGTCCGGCTCGGCGTCGATGGCCCGACCGAGGAGGTCGGTGAAGGTGCGGTGGTCGTCGACGACGAGGACACGCCGCACCGACGGGGCCTGCGCCCGTGCCGGCCCGTCCGTGGGCCCCCTGCTGCTCACGCGAACAGTGTGGACCGTCGGCGGCGCGCTGTCTGTAGTTCCTCGGGTGGTGACATCCGGTCGGCTGATCTCACAGTAGGGCGAGTGCACTGGTCGCGACCCGCCCGAGGGCCCGGTCGACCGGTGCGGGGTCGAGTCCCGGCACGCGCCCGAGCGTCTCGCGCAGGAGCTCGAGCAGCGCGGCGATCTCCGTCCGCGACGGGGTCTCGGTGACCGCGTCGCCGGAGCCGGCGAGGAGGCGCAGGTAGCCCGCCCGCGCCTCGGCACCGGGCTCCACCCCCAGCTCGTCGACGAGGCGACGCCGCAGGTCGAGGTAGCAGCGCAGGGCCTCCGCCCGGCGGCCGGCGGCCTCGAGAGCGGCCATCCGCACCGTGGCGGCGCGCTCGTCGAACGGCGCCAGGTCGGCGGCCCGCGCCGAGAGCTCGGTCGCGGCCGCGACGTCGCCGCCGTCGAGGGCGCGCCCCGCCACGACGGCGCAGGCCTCGGCGAGGCGCGTCGTCACGACGTCCCGCTCCCGGTCGGCCCACGCGGAGCGGGACTCGGAGGCCAGGAGCGGGGACCGCGCGAGGGCGAGGGCCTCCCGGACCATCCGGACGGCGTCCGGTGTCGTGGACCCGGCCGACCGGGCGAGGAGCGAGAGGCACTCCGAGCGGTCGACGACGACGCGCGTGGTGTCGAGGCGGTACCCGGCCGACGTGGTCCGGACGACCGAGTCGCGCCCGGCGCCCGGCGTACCGATGGCCCGCCGGACGACGCAGACGTAGCTCTCGAGTGTGGCGACGGCCGACGCGGGGGCCTGGTCGCCCCAGAGCAGCTCGACGAGCCGGTCCTTGGTGACCGGCGCGCCGTCCGCGACGGCGAGGAGCTCGAGCACCTGACGGGGCTTGGCCCCGCCGAGGGCCGGTCCGCTGACCGTGCGGCCGTCGACGATGACGGTCGTCGTGCCGAACAGCGTGATCTCGTGGGTGGTGGTGGTGGTGGTGGTGGTGGTGGTGGTGGTGGTGGTGGTGGTGGACGTGCTCTCGTGCATGGTGGAACCCCCTGCGGCTCCGGTCGCCCTCCCCTGCAGAGGGCGTCCTACCACCCAGTATCGGATTCCGCCACTCGAGCGGGCAGATGCAGACGACGGAGTCCGTACCCCTCATTTGGGGGGTACGGACTCCGTCGGGTCCCGTCGGCCCTGGGGTCAGCGGACGGTGGCGGTGAACGACACCGTCGCGCGGTTGGCCGCGTCGCTGACGAACCCGATCGTCGCCGGGTAGGACCCCGCGACCGCCTGGGCGTTGAGCGTCACGGTGATCGCGCAGCTCCGGCCGGGGGCGACCGCCACGGCGCAGGTGCCGAGGGCGACGCTGTAGGCCGTGCTCGTCGACGTCGTGCCGGTGATCGACAGCGACGCCGTCCCGGTGTTGGTGATCGTCACGCTCGAGGAGGCCGAGCGCCCGATCTTCACCGTGCCGAGGGCCACCGACGTCGACTTCGGGGTGAGGACGGAGCTCGTCCCGGTGCCGGTGAGCGCCACGGCCGGGGCCGCGCCGGGGTCGTTGCTGCGGATCGACAGCGTCGCGGCGCGTGTCCCGGTCGCCCTCGGGGAGAACGTGACCCGGACCGAGCACGAGGCGCCGGCCACGACGGAGGCGCACGCCGGGTCGGCGGTCGCGGTGTAGTCGCCCGCCGCCGTGCCCGAGAGCGCCACCGAGGTGACGGTCAGCGGGGCGCCGCCGGTGTTGCGGACGCCGACGAGCTGGACGGCCGACGTGGTCGTCACGCGCTGACCCGCGAAGGTCAGGGTCGTCGGGGTGACCGTGGCGCGCGCCGGGGTCGGCGGCTCGATGCCGTGACCGGTCAGCGCCGTGCGCGACAGCACGCTCCCGTCGGCTCCGAGCACCTCGAGCGTCGCCGTGGCGTCCCCGGCGGTGGTCGGGGCCCAGCGGACGGTCTGCGTGCACGTCCCGTCACCGGGGAGCGTGGCGCCGGCGCAGGTGCCCGCACCGAGCGTGAACGCGGCGGCCTGCGGACCGGTGACGCGGACCGTCCCGAGGGGGAGCGCGCCGGTGCCCACGTTCTGCAGCGTGGCCGTGAGGTCCGTCGCCGTGCCGAGGTCGTGGTCCCCGAAGGCCAGGCTCGCGTCCCCGGTCAGGCCGGTGGCGTAGCGACCGGCGACCGCGAAGAGGTCGGTGCGCGCGACCTCGCCCTCGGGTCCGGTGACCGCGACGTGCTCGACCGGGACGCCGTCCGGGGCCCAGGTGCCGCCCACCACCTCGTGGAAGGTGACGGCGTCACCGAGGTGCCCGGCCGGCGCGGCGCGTCCGACGCCCGGGGCCCAGCGCAGGAAGCTCCCGACGACCGGGGAGGCGAGCGCCTCGGCCATGTCGCAGGGCGCCGCCCCGCACCCGACGTTCTGCGTCGCGGCGTTGCGGGCCACCGACCCGGAGGCGTCCGTGTGGACCGAGAGCGGTCCGTACGGGGTCGTCACGGTGTAGTCGGTGTCCGGGCAGAGACCGGTGGCGTGGAAGCGGGTGCGCCCGAAGACGACCTGCTGGCCGGCCTCGGCCGTCGGCCCGGTGAACGCACCCTCGAGCGCCACGCGCAGGGCGGCGGTGCCCGGAGCGACGGTGTCGCAGCCCGGCGTGGGCATCGGCTCACTGTCGGCGACCGCGTAGAACAGCTCCGGCGGGTAGTTGTCCGGGAACGAGATCGGCTGCGTCGGGTCGTAACCGTCACCGGCGAGCACGATGCAGCCGGGGTCGGTCGGGTCGTCGCACAGGTCCAGGCGCAGACCGTCGGCGTCCTGGTACCAGAGCGGGAACCCGTCCGCCCGACGCCCGGCCGAGACCGCCGGGTCCGAGGTGCTGCCGCGGCCGGAGAGCCCGACGTCGACCTGCGAGGGGCGCGCGCCCGGCGCGGTGAGGCGCAGGGCGGTCGTCCGGGTGCCGGCCGCCGAGGGGGTGAACCCGACGGTCACGGTGCACGTCCCGTCGACGGGGACCTCGGTGTCGCAGGTCGTGCCGACGACCGAGAAGTCCGTCGTGTCCCCGCCGACGAGGGCGGGTGCGTCGAGGACGAGCGGCGCGGTGCCGCCCCGGTTGGAGACCGTCACGGACTGGACCGCGGCGGCGCGGCCGACGTGGCGCTGCTCGAAGGCGAGCGGCCCGGAGGTGGACAGGGCCGCGATCCCGGCCGCGACCGACCCGACGCCGCGCAGGCGCACCTCGAACGGGTCGTTGAGCCCGGTGTGCCGGACCCGCAGGAGCGCGCTGCGGTCACCGACGGCACCGGGGGTGAACGTCAGGTCGACCTGGCAGGCGGCACCCGGGGCGAGGTCGCGACCGGAGCAGGCGTCGCTGCCCACGGCGAAGTCGGCGGCGTCGCTGCCCGCGAGGGCGAGCGAGGTGACGCCGAGCGTCTCGATGCCCTCGTTGCGCAGGGTCACCCGGGCCGGCCCGGTGCTGCCCTCCTCGACGGCGCCGGCGTCGACGACCTCGGGGTCGGCGACGAGGGGGCCGGCGAGCTTGCCCATGACCGTGAAGAGGTCGGTCTGCGCGACGGTCGCCCCTGCGCTGACGAGCCGGACGTAGTTGGCCGGAGCCGTCTCGCCGACGGGGACGTAGGAGGAGCCGACGACCCGGTGCAGGGTCGTCGCGTCCCCGAGGTAGCCGGCCGGGGCGGCGGCGCCACGGGCCGGGTCCCAGCGCAGGAAGCCGGCGAGGACGGGGCTGGAGATGGCCTGGTCCCAGGCGCAGGGGGCGTCGGCCGTCGCCGCGAGGCAGCCGACGTCGCTCGTCCCGGTCGTCCGCTTGAGCCCACCGGCGTCGTCGGCCACGAAGGTGTACGTGCCGTACGGGTGGACGACGGAGTACTCCTGGCCGGCGCACAGGCCGCTCGTCGCGTTGACGCGGATGCGCCCGAAGGTCATCTGCTCGCCGCTCACCGGCTCACCGTTGACGAAGGCGGCCTCGAGGGCCATCCGGACCATCATCTTCCCGGGCGGGCTGTCACCGCAGCCGGGCGTGGTGATGAGGTCGCTGTCGACGACGCTGTAGAAGAACTCGTCGGGGAAGGTCGTCGGGAACGCGACGGGCCCGCTGCCGGGGTAGGTGCCGCCGGCGAGGACGATGCAGTTGGGGTCGGTGGCGTCGATGCACTGCGCGAGGCGCACACCGCGCTCGTCCTGGTACCAGGTGGGGAACCCGGTGGCCGGGTCGATGGCCGGGGAGGACTTCGCGACACCGCCGAACCCGGTGCCCTGGAGGGCGACGTCGAGCGTCCCGGCGGGGTCGTCCGACGGGATGCGCAGCGTCGCGGAGTGCTCGCCGACGGCCTGCGGGAGGAAGGAGACGTCGACGCGGCAGGTGCCGCCGACCGGCACGACCGCTCCGGTGCAGGTGTCGAAGCCCTTCTCGAAGTGGGCCCGGTCCGAGCCGGCCAGCTCGAGCGTGCCGAGGGTGAGGGGGGCCGTGCCCGTGTTGCCGACCGTGACCGTCCGCGCGGACGAGGGGACGCGCAGCCGTTCCTGACCGAAGCCGAGGGACGAGGGGGCGGCGGTGGCGTGCGGCGCCTGGTGCGGCGCCGTGCCCTCGCCGGTCAGCGGGACGGTGGTGGGGGAGCCCAGGCCGTCGTGGGCGACGGTCAGCGTCGCGGTCCGGGCACCGAGTGCGGTGGGGGAGAACTGGACCCGGATGAGGCACGTGGCGTCGCGAACCAGAGCCGTTGCGGGACAGGTCGAGTCGACGACCCGGAAGTCGCCCGCGGCGGCTCCGGTGACCGTGACGCTGTTCGGCGTGGTGGTCCCCGCCGCGACGTTGCGAACCGTGACTTCTCGCACCGAGGACGACTGGCCGACCTCGGTCGAGCCGACGGTGACCGCCGCGGGGGAGACCTCGAGGGGACCGGCGACCTTGCCGGCGACCGTGAACAGGTCGGTGCGCAGCGGGGTCGCCAGCTTCGTGCCGGCGATGCTGAAGTAGTTGGCCGGGGACGCCTCACCCGGAGCGGTGTAGGTGGCGCCGACGATGCGGTGCGCGGTGACGGCGTCGCCGAGGTAGCCGGCGGGCGCCGAGGGGGCGACGGCCGGGTCCCAGCGGAGGAAGCTGCGGGCCACGGGGCTCGAGAGGGCCAGGCGCCAGTCGCACGTGGCCGGAGCGACCGGAACGCACCCGATGTCGGTCGTCCCCTGGTTGCGCGCGAGCGCGCCCGCGGCGTCGGTCCGGAAGGAGATCGCACCGAACGGGGTCGTCGCGGTGTAGGTGCCGTTGGCGCACAGGCCGCTGCTGACCGAGAGCCGGACCCGCCCGAAGACCATCTGCTCACCGGGGACCGGCGCGCCGTTGGCGAACGCGCCCTCGAGAGCGAGGCGGATCGAGGCGGTGCCGCGCTTGGTGCCCGAGCAGCCACCGGTCGTCAGCCGTTGGGAGTCGGCGACGAGGTAGAAGAACTCCGAGGGGAAGTTGGTCGGGAAGACCTGCGGCCGGGCCGGGTCGTAGCCGGCGTCGGCGAGGACCACGCAGCGGGTGTCGGTCGGGTCGAGGCACGGCGCCAGCCGGGTCCCGCCGGAGTCCTCGAACCACGTCGGGAAGCCGTGCGCCGCGTCGAGGACGGGCGACACGGCGGGCTGCCCGCCGGCCGCGAGGGCGTCCCGCGCGGGCAGCGCGACGAGGCCGAGCGCCACCGCCAGCAGCGCGACGAGGGCCGTCGTCAGCCCGCGGCGTGGCGCCGTGGCCGGACGGTGGGGATGGATGCTGGTCGCGGTCATGGCCGTGCTCCTCGGGTCCGCAGATCGCCATGGACACGGTCATTGACCCAGCGTCACCTTGGGGAAAGCCTGTGGCGCACAGGGGCGACGGGCTGCGGGCGAGCGAGCGTCCGCGCCCGCCCGCGGGCAGGCGAGGACGACGCCATCGTGCGGGCGCGCGGGAGGGGGAGGACGCCGGAGGGACGGTCAGCCGGCGCGGCGATGCTGGGGAGCGTCGGCCAGCGCGCGGGCCATCAGCTCGGAGGCCAGCTCGTCGTCGTGGAGGACCTTCGCGGCGGCCGCCGCGCGGACCAACGCGTCGCGCAGGACGCGGTCGTGTCGGGCCCGGGCGGCGGCCACCCAGGGGAGGGTGTCGTCCTCGGAGGCCAGCAACGTCGCGGTGCAGCAGCTGCGCAACGCCCGCAGGACGAGGGCGAGGGCGGTCGTCGGCGGCGCCGCGGCAGCACGGGCGAAGAGGGCGTGGGCGACCTGGACGTCGACCCTGGCCCAGCCCGGGCGCAGCACCCAGCCGTCCTCCTGCTCGACGACGAGCCCCGGGGTGCCGAGCGCGTGGGCGAGAGTGGCGGCGTCGCGGCGCAGGAGCGTCGCGCGTCCGAGGTCTCGCTCGAGGCGGGCGAGGGGGACGGGCGCGGGGGCCGCGAGGGCGAGCCGGGCGAGCAGCCGGCGGCTGCGGTCGTCGCCGAGCGCGTCGCCCGTGAGCAGCGTCGTGTCGTTGACGACGACGGCGGTCGTGCCGAACAGCCGGACCAGGCGCATCGACGGTCCTCGGGTCAGGGCGCGACGGGCTGTCGCGGGTCCCGTCGAGTCTCCGCCCTGCGGTTCCTCCGGGCGACCCGCAGGTGCGGGGTGGTCGACCCCCTCAGACGTGGGGGTCGACGGGGACCGTCGACTCCTCCACGCGCCCACCGTCGACGGCCGCGTCGCGCCACCGGTCGCGGTCGGAGGCCAGGGCGACGAGGGCGCGCAGGCCGACGGGCCAGACGAGGTCGCCGGTGGCCTCGAGCGCGTCGAGGTCCCACCACGTCAGGCCGACGACCGTCATCCGCTCCTCCTCGGTGTGGCCGGAGGTGTCGACCTCGAACGCCGGGACGCGCACCGCCCAGAAGGTCTCCTCCTGGTCGACGACCTTGTCGCTCCACCCGTGCAGGACGCGTCGCTCCAGCAGCGGTCCCTCGAGGTCGGCCTCCGTGACCCGCAGGCCGGTCTCCTCGTGCAGCTCGCGCACGACCGCCTCGGCGTCGCTCTCGCCGGGGTCGACTCCGCCGCCGGGCGTGTTCCACCAGTGCGCGACGGGGTCGAGCCCGAGGTCGGAGTCCTCGATGAGCAGCACGCGGTCGTCCTCGTCGAGCAGGAGCACACGCACCGCCCGGCGGGTGAAGCGAGGACGGTCCGACGGGGCGGGAGCGACGAAGCCGGGCTGCCCGGGCAGGGGAGGGGTCACCGGCGCCACGCTACCGAGGGCCCCGTCGCTACCCGTGGGTAACATCAGCGGGGTGACCGACACCCACGCGCTCTACCGTCGCCTCGCCGCCCGACCCCTCGGACGGGAGGCCTTCTCGGTGCTCTTCGCGCTCAAGGCGCCCTACTTCCGCACCGTGCGTCCCCGGGTGCGCGAGGTGCGCCCTCACCACGCCGAGCTCGTCGTGGCCAAGCGCTGGGGCGTCCAGAACCACCTCGGCACCGTGCACGCCATCGCCGTGTGCAACGGTCTCGAGGCGGCGATGGGCCTGCTCGCCGAGGCGACCACTCCGACCACCCACCGCTGGATCCCGCGGGGGATGGAGGTGTGCTACCTCGCGAAGTCGACGACCGACCTGCTCTGCGTGGCCGAGACCTCGCCGGCCGAGTGGGAGGTCGGCGCGTCGGGTGACGTCCCGGTGCGCGTGCGGGCCCTGCGCACCGACGGCACGGTGGTGGTCGAGGGTGTCATCACCATCTACGTCAGCGAACGTCCCTCGCGCTGAACGCGACCGGTCTCAGTCGAGGGTGAGGCGGTCGCGCAGGCGCTCGACGTCGGCGTCCGACCAGCCCTGGGCGCGCAGCCAGTCGGCCGCCCCGCCCCAGCCCTCGTCGACGGCGTCGAGGATGGCCTCCATCGACTCCGCGCGGGGCCGCTGGTCCTCGAGGCTCTGGCGCGCCAGCGCCTCGCCGTAGGCCGGCCGCGGTCTGAGCCGGCCGACGATCTGCTCGAGCCTCTCGGCGGTCAGGACGTAGTCGGCGACGATCTCCTCGCGCGGGACGCCGGCCACCGACAGGGCCATCGCCACGACCGTGCCGGTGCGGTCCTTGCCGGCCGCGCAGTGCACGACCGCGGCGCCGCTCGCGCGGGAGACGACGTCGAGGGCGGCCGCCACGGCCTCCGGCCGCTTGGCGAGGTACCCGAGGTAGTGCTTGGCCCAGAAGGCGGCGTCGCGCTCGGGCTCGTCCTCGCTCCACGGCAGCGCCCGCTCGGCGGTGTCGCGCAGGCTCTCGCTCGGGCGGCGCTCCGGGATGAGCGAGTGGTGGTGGTGGGTCAGCGACCCCACGGCGTGCAGCGGCCCCGGACCCTCGACGTGCACCTCGGCCTCCGTGCGCAGGTCGACGACGTCACTGACGCCGAGCTCGCGCACCAGCCGGTCGACGTCGGCGTCGCTGAGGTCCTGGAGGTTGTCGGAGCGGATGAGCCGCCCCGGCACGGTCGTGCGGCCGTCCCGGGTCGGCAGCCCGCCGAGGTCGCGCATGTTGACGAGTCCGTCGAGGTGGATCCAGCGGTCTGTCACCTCGTCATCCTAGGCAGCGCCGGTGGACGACCGGGGGCAGGGGAGCGGCCGGTGGGTGGACCTTGCGAGACTGGGGTCGTGCCCCGACTGCCCGCCGGCGACCCCGCGCCGGCCTCCGGCGAGCTGCCCGCCGACGCGCTCGCCCGCCTCGCCGACGGACGGTTCGGCCTCTACCTCCACGTGCCCTTCTGTGCGGTGCGCTGCGGCTACTGCGACTTCAACACCTACACGCTGACCGAGCTGGGGCCCGGCGCGTCGACCGAGGACTTCGCGGGCACCGCGCTGGCCGAGCTCGACCTCGCCGCCCGGGTGCTCGGCGCCGCCGCGCCGGTCGTCGACACCGTGTTCGTCGGCGGCGGGACGCCGACCCTCCTGCCGGCGCACGACCTCGTGCGGCTCCTCGACGGCGTGCGCGAGCGGTTCGGGCTCGCCGACGGAGCCGAGGTGACGACCGAGGCCAACCCCGACTCGGTGACGCCGCAGGGCCTCGAGACCCTCGCGGCGGGTGGGTTCACGCGGGTGAGCCTCGGGATGCAGAGCGCAGTCCCGAGCGTCCTCGCCACCCTCGACCGCACGCACGACCCGGCACGGGTCGGGCAGGCCGTCGCCGCCGCGCGCGCCGCCGGCCTCGCGACGAGCCTCGACCTCATCTACGGCACCCCCGGGGAGTCGCTCGACGACTGGCGCACGAGCCTCGAGGCCGCCCTGGCGCTCGAGCCCGACCACGTCTCGGCGTACGCCCTCGTCGTCGAGGAGGGCACGCGGATGGCCCGGCAGGTGGCCCGCGGAGAGCTGCCCGAACCCGAGGGCGACGACGAGGCGGACAAGTACGAGCTCGCCGACACGATTCTCGCGCAGGCGGGTTACGGCTGGTACGAGGTGAGCAACTGGGCACGCACGCCGGCCGACCGGTGCCGTCACAACGAGGGCTACTGGCGGGGCGACGCCTGGTGGGGCGTCGGTCCCGGGGCGCACGGGCACGTCGGCGGCGTGCGCTGGTGGAACGTCAAGCACCCCCGCGCGTACGCGGCCCGGCTGGCGGCGGGCGAGTCCCCGGCGGCGGCCCGGGAGGTCCTCACCGCCGAGCAGCGCCACGACGAGGAGGTGCTCCTCGGGGTGCGACTGCGCGAAGGGCTCGACCTCCGCCGGCTCGACGACGCGGGCCGGACGGCCGTGGCCGGGCTCGTCGCCGACGGGCTGCTCGAGGGACCCGCCGCCGTCCGCGACCGGCGGGCCGTCCTCACCCTCCGCGGCCGCCTGCTCGCCGACACGGTCGTGCGCCGGCTGCTCGGTCCCTGACGGGGGAGCGGCCGGCGTACGGACCGGGTCAGCCGCGGGTCACTTGACGAAGCGCGGCGTGAACGGCGGGTTCCACCACTCGCCGTTGTTCGCCTTGACCATCCCGATGATGTGCATGACGAACGCGTAGATCCCGACGAGGAAGATCGTCACGAACCCGACGAGCACGAACATGAGGATGACCGAGACGACGACGCCGATGGCGGTCGTGATCTGGATGTTGAGCGAGTTCGCCGCGTGCGCCCGCACGAACGGCCCGCGGTCCTTGTAGACGAGGTAGATGACGAGGCTGCCGACGAAGCCCAGGGTCCCGGCGCTGATGACCATCGCCACGAGCCCGGCCGCGTGGCTGAGCAGGGCCCAGGTCTTCTCCTCCTGCGCGGTCAGCGGGGCAGCGGGCGCGTACTGGGGCTGGCCGTACTGCTGCTGGCCGTACGGCTGCTGGGCGTACTGCTGCTGCCCCGGGGCCTGCTGCGCGTACTGGGGCTGCGGCGGGGGCGGGGGCACCTCGCCCGCGGCCGGGGTCTCCCAGCCGGGCGTCGGTGCGGGGGCGGCGGGGGGCGCCGGGGGCTCGGCCGGCGGCGGCGGCACGATCTGCGTGGGCTCGTCGCGCGGGGCGTCGTCGCGAGGGGTGTTCTCGCTCATCTCTTCCTCCTGGAGTGGGTCTGGGTCCATCGAACACCCGACGGCCGCGCGGCCCAAGGGGTTCCGGGGGCATGTCGGGGTCCGGGTCGGGGTGCGCTCAGGGCCGACCCCTACCGCCGGCGCCGGCGCCGGGGCCACACTGGGCCCGTGGAGCTGCTCGAGCGGGTCCGGGCGGCGCTGCCGCCCGCGGAGGAGAAGCGGATGTTCGGGGGCGTGGCCTTCATGGTCGACGGCGCGCTCGCGTGCTCGGTCGGGTCCCGGGGCCTCCTCGTGCGGACCGGTCCGGAGCGCTTCGACGAGCTCGTCGCCCGCCCCGGCGTCGAGCCGATGGTCATGAAGGGGCGGACCAGCCGGGGGTGGGTCGACGTCCACGCGTCGGTGCTCGAGGACGACGACGCGCTGGCGGGCTGGCTCGAGGTCGGCGTCGCCGCCGCACGGGCCGCCCGCTGACGCCTACTCAGGCGCCGTCACGAAGTCGATGAGCTCCTCGACGCGACCGAGCAGCTCGGGCTCGAGGTCGGTCCACGAGTCGACGGAGGCGAGGATGCGCCGCCACGCCTGCGCCATGTCGGCCTGGGTCGCGTGCGGCCAGCCGAGGTGCGCGGCGATGCCGTGCTTCCACGACGTCCCGCGCGGGATGACCGGCCACGCGTCCATCCCGAGGCGGCCGGGCTTCACGGACTGCCAGACGTCGACGTAGGGGTGGCCGACGACGAGGACGTGCTGCGCCCAGGGGCGCAGCGCCCGCGCCTCGTCGACGACGCGCGACTCCTTGGTGCCGGGCACGAGGTGGTCGACGAGCACCCCCATCCGGCGGCCGGGGCCGGGGGCGAAGTCGCGGATGGCGCCCGCGAGGTCGTCGACGCCGTCGAGCATCTCGACGACGACACCCTCGACGCGCAGGTCGTGCCCCCACACCTTCTCGACGAGCTCGGCGTCGTGCTTGCCCTCGACGAAGATGCGCGAGCCGCTGGCGACGCGGGCGCGCTGCCCGTGCACCGCGACCGAGCCGCTGGCCGTCCGGGCGCCCGCGGCCTTCGCGGCGGCGAGGCGCTGGGCCTCGGCGGTCCGCGGCGCGACGAGGGTCACGGGGGAGCCGTCGACGAGGAAGCCCGGGCCGAGCCGGAAGCCCTTGGTCCGGCCCCGCCGGTCCTCGAGGTGGACGACGTGGACGCCGCCGGCCTTCTCGACGCGCACGACCGCGCCGACCCATCCGGTCTCGACGTCCTCGACGACCGTGCCGGGCTCGGCCGGCAGCTCGACCGAGCGCCCCCGCCGGGGAGCGCGCCAGTCGCCCGAGAGCACGTCGGATCCGTACCTGTCCACCACGGCCGCGAGGCTAGCCGCGAGCGGCGACGGTCGCCGGGAGCGGCACGCGGGAGCGCCCCTCGGCTTTCGCGCGTGACGGTGCGACGACGTAGCATTGGCACTCGGACGGCGAGAGTGCCAGAGCCCGCCGTGCCGCCCGACCCGACGAGCCGCCCGAGGAGGAGCCCCGATGAGCGAGGACCGCCGCCTGCGCGTGCTCCGGGCCATCGTCCAGGACTACGTGCACACCTCCGAGCCGGTCGGCTCCAAGGCGCTGCTCGAGCGCCACCACCTCGGCGTCTCCGCGGCCACCGTGCGCAACGACATGGCCGCGCTCGAGGAGGACGGCCTCATCGCCGCGCCCCACACCAGCGCCGGCCGGGTGCCCACCGACGCCGGCTACCGGCTCTTCGTCGACCGTCTCTCGCAGATCAAGCCGATGTCGACCGCCGAGCAGCGCGCGATCGCGCACTTCCTCGAGGGGGCCGTCGACCTCGACGACGTCGTCGACCGCACGGTCCGGCTGCTGGCGTCGCTGACCCGGCAGGTCGCGGTCGTGCAGTACCCGTCCCTGTCGCGCTCCTCGGTGCGCCACGTCGAGCTCGTCCCGATCGGCCCCGGGCGGCTCCTCGTCGTCCTCATCACGACGACCGGCCGGGTCGAGCAGCGGGTCATCGAGGTCCCGGCCGACCTGACGACCGACGACGGCGAGCGCGTGCTGTCGGCGCTGCGCACCGAGCTCAACACGGCGACGGCCGGCCGCACCCTCGCCGACGCCTCCTCCGAGCTCGCGGGCGTCCCCGAGCGCTTCGAGGACGGGGCGCGACCGGTCGTGCGGGCGGTCGTCGGCGCGCTGGAGGACTCCCTCGTCGAGGAGCGCGAGGAGCGGCTGGTGCTCGCCGGGACGGCCAACCTCGCCCGCGCCGGCGGCGACTTCACGTCGAGCATCGGCCCGGTGCTCGAGGCGCTCGAGGAGCACGTCGTCCTCCTGCGCCTGCTCGGCACGGTCGCCGAGGAGGGCGGCAGCCTCGCGGTGCGCATCGGGCACGAGAACCCCTACGCCGGGCTGCAGTCGACGTCGATGGTGAGCACCGGGTACGGGTCGGGCGCCGACCTCGTCGCCGGGCTCGGCGTCGTCGGCCCCACGCGCATGGACTACCCCTCGACGATGGCCGCCGTCCGCGCCGTCGCCACCTACGTCTCCCGGATCCTCGCGGACTGACCCGCGCGGACCCCGCCACCACACCGACCCACGGAGGACCCCCCACCCGTGAACGACTACTACGCCGACCTCGGCGTCGCCCGCGACGCGAGCCCCGAGGACATCAAGCGCGCCTACCGCAAGGCCGCGCGCCGGCTGCACCCGGACGTCAACCCCGGCCCCGAGGCCGAGGAGCAGTTCAAGAAGGTGTCGCAGGCCTACGACGTGCTGTCCGACGCCGACAAGCGCCGCCAGTACGACATGGGCGCCGACCCCTACTCGGGGGGCGCCGCCGGCTTCGGCCAGGGCTTCTCGTTCAGCGACATCATGGACGCCTTCTTCGGCGGGCAGGCGGCCGGGCCGAACGCCGGCCCCCGCTCGCGCACCGCCCGCGGCCAGGACGCGCTCGTCCGCCTCGACATCGACCTCGGTGACGCCGTGTTCGGTGGCGAGAAGGAGCTGACCATCGACACCGCGGTCGGCTGCGGCACCTGCCACGGCGACGGCCGCCAGCCCGGCACCGGCACGCGCACCTGCGACGTCTGCGAGGGCCGCGGCGAGATCCGCCAGGTCCAGCGCAGCTTCCTCGGCCAGGTGATGACGACCCGTCCGTGCATGACCTGCCAGGGGTTCGGCCAGATCATCACCGACCCCTGCTACGAGTGCAGCGGCGACGGCCGGGTCCGCACCCGCCGCACGCTCACCCTGCGCGTCCCGGCCGGTGTCGACACCGGCACCCGCATCCAGCTCGCCGGCGAGGGTGAGGTCGGCCCCGGCAACGGCCCGGCCGGTGACCTCTACGTCGAGGTCGCGGTCCGCAAGCACCCGGTCTTCCAGCGTCGCGGCGACGACCTCCACGCGAGCGTCGAGCTGCCGATGACGGCCGCGGCGCTCGGGGCCTCGCTCTCGATGGACACCTTCGACGGGGCGCAGGAGCTCGACATCAAGCGCGGCACGCAGTCCGGCGACACCCTGACCCTGCGCGGCCTGGGTGTCACGCACCTGCGCGGCGGTGGGCGCGGCGACGTCATCGTCCACACGAGCGTGCAGACCCCGACGAGGCTCGACGGCGAGCAGGAGGAGCTGCTGCGGCGGCTCGCGGCCCTGCGCGGCGAGGAGCGTCCGCAGGGGAAGATGGCCAACCCCGCCGACGGCGGCCTGTTCGGCAAGCTGCGCGACGCCTTCAAGGCCCGCTGACCCCGGCTCGTCCGACGCTCCCAGCCCGATGACGCTGCCCGTCCACCTCGTCCCCGCCGGGACCCTCGACGCCGTGGGCCCCGGCTCGGCCGTGCGGCTCGACGGACCCGAGGGCCGGCACGCGGTGGCGGTGCGGCGCACCCGTGTCGGTGAACGGCTGGTGCTCGCCGACGGGGCGGGACGAGCCGTCGAGGGGGAGGTCGTGGTGGTCGAGCGCGACACCCTCGACCTGCGCGTCGACGAGGTCCGCGACGAGCCCGAGCCCGCGCCGCGCTTCGTCCTCGTCCAGGCCCTGGCCAAGGGGGAGCGCGACGACCAGGCGGTCGAGGCGGCCACCGAGTGCGGGGTCGACGAGGTCGTGCCGTGGCAGGCCGCGCGCAGCATCGTCCAGTGGCGCGGGGAGCGCGGCGAGAAGGCCCGCCGCAAGTGGGACGCCGTGCTCGTCGCGGCCACCAAGCAGTCACGGCGCACCCGCCGGCCGGTGCTCGGCCCGACCGTGACCACCGCGGGGCTCGTCGAGCGCGCCCGGGACGCGGCCCTCGTCCTCGTCCTCCACGAGGACGCCGAGGCCCCGCTGGCCGGGGTGTCCCTGCCGGACGCCGGGGACGTGCTCGTCGTCGTCGGGCCCGAGGGCGGCATCGCCCCGGAGGAGGTCGCGGCGCTCGAGGCGGCCGGCGCGCGGACGGTGCGGCTGGGCGCGACCGTGCTGCGGGCGTCGAGCGCCGGTCCGGCCGCGCTGGCGGTGCTCAGCGCCGCCTCCCGCTGGCGCTGACCCGACCTCCCCACCGCTCCCCGTCTCACCGCGAACGCGTGTGAGACCGCCGGGGACGACCGGCGGGTCCACACGCGTTCGCGACGGGCGCGGGGTCGGGGACGGTCCTACGCTGGCGCGATGGACCTGGAGTTCACGGGGGAGGTCGTGGAGTGGCGCGGCCCGGCGCCGCACCACTTCGTCGCGCTGCCCGAGGCCGAGGCGGCCCGCGTCCACGAGGTCGCGCGGCTGGCGACCTACGGCTGGGGCTGCATCCCGGTGGCGGGACGGCTCGGGGGCAGCGACTTCACGACCTCGCTCTTCCCCAAGGACGGCGGCTACCTGCTGCCGCTCAAGCTCGCGGTGCGCCGCCGCGAGGGTGTCGAGCTGGGTGACGTCGTGACGGTGTCGGTCTCGCTCGACGTCTGACGCGCGCCGCCGCTCACACGACGCAGAGCTCGTTGCCCTCGGGGTCGGCGACGACGACGTGGTCGAGCGCGCCGTCGTGGTGGTGCTCGGCGAGGACCGAGCCCCCCGCCGCCAGCAGCCGGCGCACGGTGGCGTCGAGCGCGGCCCGACGCTCGTCCGCCGGCCGGTGCCGGCCACCGCTCACCTGGAGGTCGAGGTGCAGCCGGTTCTTCGCCACCTTGCGCTCCGGCACCCGGAGGAACGAGAGCCGGGGGAGCGCGCCGTCGGGGTCGACGAGGAAGGCGCCGTCGTCCCACTCCTCCTCCGGCACGTCGAAGAAGCGGTTCCACTCCTCCCACGAGGCGAACCCCTCGGGCGGGGGCGCGTCGACGTAGCCGAGCGCCTCGCGCCAGAACGCCGCGACCGTCCGCGGCTCCGCGCAGTCCACGGTCACCGTCCAGCGCACCGTCATGCCGCACCTCCTGCTCGTCGGGGGCTCCAGTGGAGCACGCCGCGCCGACACCCCGCGCTCGTCTAGGGTCGGCGCATGAGCGAGACCTCCGAGTGCCTGTTCTGCCGCATCCTCGCGGGTGAGGTCCCGGCCGACGTCGTCGCCGAGACCGACCACTCGCTGGCCTTCCGCGACATCGGCCCCCAGGCACCGACTCATGTCCTGGTCATCCCGCGCCGACACGTCCCCGACGTCGGGACGCTCGCCGCCGAGTCGCCCGAGGAGCTCGCCGACGCCGTCGCGCTCGCGGCCCGCGTCGCCGACGACGAGGGTCTCGAGGGGTTCCGGCTCGTCGCCAACACGGGCGCGGCCGCGCAGCAGACGGTCTTCCACTGCCACCTGCACGTCCTCGGCGGGCGCGAGCTGACCTGGCCCCCCGGCTGACGGGCGCGCATTCCCGCGTGATGACCGTCGGTGCGGGCCTCTAGACTGGCCCGACGATGTCAGACGCGCAGAACGACGGCCCGGCCCCCGACGCCGGCTCCAGCCCCAGCCAACCGCACGTGCCGCTGCACACGGTCACGATCCCGGCCGACGTCCAGATGGTGACGCTGCTCGGTCCCCGTGACGAGATGCTGCGGACGATGGAGCGCCAGTTCCCGCAGGTGCAGGTGCACGTGCGCGGCAACGAGTTCCACCTCGCCGGCCCGAGCGCCGAGGTCGCCCTCATCGAGCGGCTCATCGACGAGCTCCTCGACGTCATCGACGGTGGTCAGCCGCTCAACCGCGACGCCGTCGAGCGCTCCATCCAGATGCTCCGCGCGCAGACCGTCGAGCGTCCCGCCGACGTCCTGACGATGAACATCGTCAGCAACCGCGGGCGCACCATCCGGCCGAAGACGCTCAACCAGAAGCGCTACGTCGAGGCGATCGACGCGAACACCGTCGTCTTCGGGATCGGGCCCGCCGGCACCGGCAAGACCTACCTCGCGATGGCCAAGGCGGTCGCCGCTCTCCAGGCCAAGCAGGTCAACCGGATCATCCTCACGCGTCCGGCCGTCGAGGCGGGGGAGCGGCTCGGCTTCCTCCCGGGCACGCTCAACGACAAGATCGACCCGTACCTGCGGCCGCTCTACGACGCGCTGCACGACATGGTCGACCCGGAGTCGATCCCGAAGCTCATGGCCTCCGGCACCGTCGAGGTCGCGCCCCTGGCCTACATGCGGGGCCGCGCGCAGCCCCTCGACAGCCGGGTCCACACCCCTGATGGCTTCCGCCGCTTCGGCGACCTGCAGGTGGGTGACCTCGTCACCGGCTCGGACGGCCGTCCCACGCCGGTCATCGGCGTCTACCCGCAGGGGCGGAAGGAGGTCTTCCGCGTCACCACGCAGGACGGCGCGTCGACCCTCGCCTGCGGCGAGCACCTGTGGACCGTCCGCACCCCGGAGGACAAGCGGCGGGGCCGCTGGCGCACCGTGCAGACCTCCGAGATGGTCGGTCGCCTACGCCGGGGCCACGTCCACCGGTTCGAGCTGCCTCTCGTGGAGGCCGTCGAGGTCGTGCCCCAGGACGTGCCGATGGACCCGTACGCACTCGGGCTGCTCCTCGGCGACGGCTGCCTCACGACGTCGACCACTCCGTCCTTCACGACGGCCGACCCCGAGCTCGTCGAGCGACTCGAGGAGGCCCTCGGCGAGCCGCTGCTCGCGGTCGACGTCGTCCACAAGAACGGCTACGACCACGTCCTGCGTCACCGCGGTCACGGCCGCGGTGGCCTGCGCGTCGCGAACCCGGTCACCGAGGTCGTCCGCGCCCTCGGCCTCGCCGGCACGACGTCCCACACGAAGTTCGTCCCGCCGGTCTACCTCGACAACGCGCCGTGGGTGCGGTTGGCCGTGCTCGAGGGCCTGCTCGACTCGGACGGTGGCCCCGTCACCCAGGTCGACCGGACCTGCCGTGTCCAGTACTCGACGACCTCGCCCCGACTGCGCGACGACGTCGTCGCGATCGTCCGTTCCCTCGGCGGCGTGGCCACGTGGCGCGTGCGCCCGGCCGCCGGGCGTGCGCCCGGCCTGGCCAAGGGGCGTCCCGTCGAGCACCGCCACGACTCCTACACGGTCGAGCTCCGCCTCCCGGAGGGCTACATCCCGTTCCGCCTGGGGCGCAAGCGCGACACGTTCCTCCGCCACGGCGGCGGCCGGCCGATGCGCTACGTCGAGTCGATCGAGCCGGCGGGCATCGCCGAGACGATGTGCATCCAGGTCGCGGCGGCCGACTCGCTCTACGTGACCGACGACTACCTGGTCACTCACAACACGCTCAACGACGCGTTCATCATCCTCGACGAGGCGCAGAACACCTCCGGCGAGCAGATGAAGATGTTCCTCACCCGCCTCGGCTTCGGCTCGAAGATGGTCGTCACCGGCGACGTCACGCAGGTCGACCTGCCGGGTGGCACGACGAGCGGCCTGCGGATCGTGCGCGACATCCTCGGCGACATCGAGGACGTCCACTTCTCCGAGCTGACGGCCGCCGACGTCGTGCGCCACCGGCTCGTCGGGCACATCGTCGACGCCTACGACCGCTGGGACGCCGGCCAGCAGAAGGGTCCGCGCCGGGCGCCGGCCCGCCGCCCCTCCCCGCAGGACGGCCCGGGCGCATGAGCATCGACGTCCTCAACGAGACCGAGGTCGCGCTCGACGAGCTCGAGCTCGTCGCCTGCGCGCGCTACGTCCTCGCCGAGATGCGCGTGCACCCGCAGGCCGACCTCTGCCTGCGCCTCGTCGACGAGGCCGCGATGGAGACCCTCCACGTGCAGTGGATGGACCTGCCCGGCCCGACCGACGTCATGAGCTTCCCGATGGACGAGCTGCGCCCCGGCCGCGACGGCGTGCCGCCGCAGGAGGGCGTCCTCGGCGACATCGTGCTCTGCCCGACCGTCGCCGCGAAGCAGGCCCGCGAGGCCGGCCACGCCACCGAGGAGGAGCTGCTCCTGCTCACGACGCACGGCATCCTCCACCTGCTCGGCTTCGACCACGCCGAGCCCGAGGAGGAGAAGGAGATGTTCGAGCTGCAGCGCCAGCTCCTGCTCACCTTCCTCGCCAGCCGCGGCCGACCGAGCACCTGAGCCGGAGGACCCCATGACCCGGCTCGTCGTCGCAGCCGTCCTCGCGACCGTCGTCGCGTTCCTCATCTCGATGGCCGAGTCGGCCTTCCAGCGGATGTCGCGGGTGCGCGCCGAGGAGCTGGTCGACGAGGGCCGCCCGGGCGCCGCCGCGCTCGTCCGGGTCGTCGGCGACACCGCCGCGTACCTCTCGGTGCTGTCGTTCCTGCGGGTCATCGCCGAGTCGACCGCCGCCGTGATGGTCACCCTCGCCGCGGTCGCGCTCGTCGAGGGCACGTGGCAGCCGTTCCTCGTGGCGATCGGCGTCATGGCGCTCATCAGCTTCGCCATCGTCGGTGTCTCGCCGGGCACCCTCGGCCGCCAGCACAGCGTCCGGGTCGCCCTGCTCGCGGCGCCGGTGGCCATCTGGCTGCGCCGGGTGCTCGGCCCGTTCTCCCGGCTGCTCATCGCGCTGACCAACGCCGTGACGCCGGGCAAGGGCTTCCGCGACGGGCCGTTCGAGAGCGAGTCCGAGCTGCGCGACCTCGTCGACGTCGCCCGCGAGAACCGGCTCATCGACTCCGACGAGCGCGAGATGCTCCACTCCGTCTTCGAGCTCGGCGACACCCTGACCCGCGAGGTGATGGTCCCGCGCACCGACATGGTCGCGGTCGACGACGACCGGGTCTGCCGCCAGGCGATGAAGCTCTTCCTCCGCTCGGGGTTCTCGCGCATCCCCGTCGTCGGCGAGAGCGTCGACGACGTCGTCGGCATCCTCTACCTCAAGGACGTCGTGCGGCGGATGAACGCCGACCCGGCGGCCGTCACCCTGCCGGTCACCGAGCTGATGCGCCCGGCCCGCTTCGTCCCCGAGAGCAAGCCCGTCGACGCACTCATGCGCGAGCTCCAGCTCGAGCAGACCCACCTCGCCGTCGTCGTCGACGAGTACGGCGGCACCGCCGGCATCGTGACGATCGAGGACATCCTCGAGGAGATCGTCGGCGAGATCACCGACGAGTACGACCGCGAGGCCTTCGAGGTCGAGGAGCTGCCCGACGGCCGCACCCGCGTCGCCGCGACGATGCACGTCGACGACCTCGCCGAGCTCTTCGACGTCGACCTCGACGAGGACGAGGTCGACACCGTGGGCGGCCTCATCGGCAAGACGACCGGGCTCGTGCCCATCCTCGGGTCGTCCTGCGAGGTGGCGGGGCTGCGGCTCACGGCCGAGCGCATGTCCGGGCGGCGCCACCGCGTCGCCACCGTCCTCGTCGAGCGGGTCGCCCCCGAGCAGCCCGCCGACGCCGAGCTCGAGGAGAGCGTCGGATGACCGACAGCACCCCCATCGCCCCGCGCGAGGGCTACGTCGCCGGGTTCGCCTGCTTCGTCGGCCGTCCCAACGCGGGCAAGTCGACCCTGACCAACGCGCTCGTCGGGCAGAAGGTCGCCATCACCTCGAGCAAGCCGCAGACGACGCGGCACACCATCCGCGGCATCGTCACGACGGACGCGAGCCAGCTCGTGCTCGTCGACACGCCGGGCCTGCACCGGCCGCGCACGCTCCTCGGGGAGCGGCTCAACGACCTCGTCCGCGAGACGCTGCTCGAGGTCGACGTCATCGGCTTCTGCCTGCCCTCGGACCAGCGCGTCGGCCCGGGCGACCAGTTCATCGCCAACGAGCTCGCCGAGCTGCGCCGCGGCCGCCGCGTGCCGGTCGTCGCCATCGCGACCAAGTCCGACTCCGTCGACCGCCAGCGGCTCGCCGAGCACCTCATCGCCGTCGACCGGCTGGGGGACTGGGATGCCATCGTGCCGTGCTCGGCGACCCGCGGCGACCAGGTCGACGACGTGGCGGAGGTGCTGTCCGGCTACCTGCCGCCCTCGCCCGGGCCGCTCTACCCCGACGGCCAGCTGACCGACGAGCCGGAGGCCGTCATGGTCGCCGAGCTCGTCCGTGAGGCGGCCCTCGAGGGGGTGCGCGACGAGCTGCCGCACAGCCTCGCGGTCGTCGTCGAGGAGATGGTCCAGCGCGAGGACCGGCCGGCGGACGACCCGCTCCTCGACGTGCGCGTCCACGTGTTCGTCGAGCGCGACAGCCAGAAGGCGATCGTCATCGGCCGCGGCGGCTCGCGGCTGCGCGAGGTCGGCACGAACGCCCGGCAGGGCATCGAGGCGCTGCTCGGGCAGCGGGTGCACCTCGACCTCCACGTCAAGGTGGCCAAGGACTGGCAGCGCGACCCCAAGCAGATGCAGCGCCTCGGGTTCTGACCGCTCCCGGTCAGCGGGTGCCGGCGGCGACGAGCATCGCGACGGCGTGCGAGCGGTTGCGGGCGCCCAGCCAGGCGACGACCTCGCGGACCTCGTGCGACACGGTGCGCGCACCGACGCCGAGCGCGTCGGCGATCTCCCGGTCCGAGTGGCCGTCGAGCAGGAGGAGCGCCACCCGAAAACGTCTGTCCGGCAACGGGGTACGCAGCCCGAGCTCTTGCCACGGCACGGCGGCCTCCCACGTCTCCTCGAAGGCGGCACACCCGAGGGCCACGAGGTCGGGGTCGTCCGAGCCGTAGGCGGACCCCGACACGGCCACGCCGTCGGGACCGGGGACCACGAGGTACCGCTCGTCGAGGACGATCATCTTGAGGTGGACCGGCCCGATCCGGCAGCCCGGGTCGAAGGACGTGAGCAGGGGCGACTCGTGCGCGTGACGGGTGGAGAAGACGACCCTCTCGTGGAGGCCCCTCGACCGGGTCCGGTGGTTGAGGTGGTCCATGGCCCGGGCGATGGACGGGACGTGACGGTCGGCGACCCGCCAGAACGAGCGTTCGGTCGCGGCCTCGAGCTCGCCGAACGCGCGGGCCAGCTCGCGGCCCTCCCCGAGCGGGCGCAGGACCGGGTCCCCGGAGGACAGCAGGGCACGGACCCGCTCGGCCAGTCGTCGGGTGTCGGCGAACGCCCTCGTCATGCGGCCCCCGCCAGCATCGCGATGGCGTGTGCCCGGTTGCGCGCACCCAGCCAGGCGACGACCTCGCGGACCTCCTGCGACACGGTGCGCGCGCCGACCCGCAGCTCCTCGGCGACCTCGCGGTCCGAGTAGCCCTCGAGGAGCAGTAGAGCGACTTGAAAACGCCTCTGCGGCAAAGGTGGACGCAGCCCGACCTCCTGCCAGGGGGCGGAGCGGGACCACATCTCCTCGAACGCCTCGATGCCGATCCGGACCAGGTCCGGGTCGTCGGTGCCGCACGCGGTGGCCGACACCCCGACCCCGTCGGGGCCCGGGACGACGAGGTAGTCCTCGTCCACGACGAGGACCTTGAGGGGGACCGGACCGATCCGGGCCTGCGGCTCGAAGGACGTGAGGAGGGGCGAGGAGCGGGCGTGGGGCGTCGAGTAGATCGAGCGCTCCTCGATCCCCCGGGCGCGCGAGCGGTCGTTGAGCTCGTGCATGCCCCGGGCGGTCATCCGGATGTGGCGCTGCGCGGCCAGCCACACCGAGCGCCTGGTTCGCGCCTCGAGCTCCTCGAACGCCCGGACGAGCGCCCAGCCCTCGCCGAGCGGCCGGAGGACGGGGTCGTTCGCCCGCAGCAGGGTCTCGACCTGCGTGGCGAGTCGCCGGGTCGCGCTCCCTCCGACGCTCACGCCGCCCCCACGAGCATCGCGATGCCGTGGCCCCGGTTGCGGGCACCGAGCCAGTCCAGCACCGCCCGCACCTCGACGGCGACGGTGCGCGCGCTGACCCCGAGGGTCTCGGCGATCTCGCGGTCCGACAGCCCGTCGGCCATCCCGAGCGCGACGTTGAACCGGCGGGGCGGCAGGGGCTCGCGCAGCCCGGCGTCCTGCCACGTCCGCGCACCCTCCCACCACTCGAGGAACGCAGCGGACGCCAGCGCCGCCACCTCGGGGTCGTCGGACGCCCAGGCGAAGACCGTGTCGTCCTGCGCCGCGACGCCGAGCACCACGTCGCGCTCGTCCGCGACGAGCAGGGGCAGGTCGACCGGTGCCAGGCGCATCGCGGGCTCGAACGACGTCACCAGCGGGCAGGCCCTCGCCCTGGCCACCGGGTAGATGGTGCGCTCCTCGACCTGCCGGCTGCGCGAGCGGGCGTCCAGGTGAGCGGCCAGGCGCACGACGGGGAGCCGGATCTCCCGTTGCATGTTCCACACGCTGCGCGCCGTCCGGGCCTCGACCGCCTCCAGCTCGACGAGGACGTCACGCAGATGGGGGAGAGGTCGCAGTACCGGCGAGCGCTCCGCGGCCAGCCGGCCCACGTGGACGACGAGGCGGTCCATCGCGGACGGGTGGGGCACGGCGGTGTCTCCTGGGGCTGGTGGGGCCGCCCAGCCTAGAGGGGGTGGCGCGGACCCGCAGCAGGTCAGGGGCCGGCGTCGCCGATGAGGGCGATGGCGTGCGACCGGTTGCGCGCGCCGAGGCGACGGATGACCTCGGCGACCTCGGCCGAGACCGTCCGCTCCGAGACCCCGATGGCCCGCGCGATCTCCCGATCGCTGGCACCGTCGGTCAGGTGGAAGGCGATCTCGACCATGCGACGGGTGAACGGTGCCGTGTCGCCCGGGTGGGGGTCGACGGCGGCCCGCCACACGGCGTCGAAGGCGCGCACGGCGCCGCCGACGACCTGGGGCGCCGTGCTCGTCCACACCGAGCCGGCGAGCTCGTGGCCGGGCGGCGCGCCGACGTACACGCGCCGGGCGTCGACGACGAGCAGCGGCGCGTGCACCGGGTGGTGCCGGAAGTACGGGTGGTGGTGGCTGGCGAGCACCGGCAGGCGGGCCGAGGTGACGCGGTCGGTGACGTACCGGCCGTCGATGCCGGTCCGCCGTGAGGCGTCGGCGAGCGGGCGCGCCATCCGGACCTCCGACCACGTGGGGCGGAACGTCATGTGCCAGATGCTGCGGCGGACCGACCCCGCGAGGGCGGCGATGCCGGACTCGAAGGCCGGCGCCAGGTCACCGAGCGGCTCCATCCGGGGGTCGCCCCGGACGGCGAGCGCCTGCACCCACCGGAAGAACTCGCCCACGTCGTACGCGTGCCCCCCGGCACCGTCCTGGGTCCCCACGGATCCTGCTCCCTCCCACGGTTGCGAGATCTCGCAATCACGCTTCCCCCCTCGGGGCTCTTCGGGTCACAGTAGTGCCGCGACGGCCACCGCCGACGGAGGTCGTCGCGCCACGCGGTCCTCCGGGGCGGAGAGCAGGCGTGGCCGGGTGCACCGTTCCAGGGGTGGGGGTGCCCCGGCCACGCCACCGGCTCGGGCTCCTCGCCCGGGCGGTGACCGGATGCCGGGCCGTCGACGGCCGGCGGATGCCGCCCTCCCTAGACTGGCCGGCATGCGAGTCGGAGTCTTCGGTGCGACCGGTCAGGTCGGCAAGGTCATGCGTACCCTCCTGCACGAGCGGAACTTCCCGGTCGAGGAGATCCGCTACTTCGCGTCGGCGCGGTCCGCCGGCTCGACGCTGCCGTGGGACGGCCGCGACGTGACCGTCGAGGACACGGCCACGGCCGACTTCTCGGGCCTGGACCTCGCGCTCTTCTCCGCGGGGGGCGCGACCTCGCGTGAGTGGGCGCCCCGCGTGGCCGCCTCCGGGGCCGTCGTCGTCGACAACTCCAGCGCCTGGCGCAAGGACCCCGAGGTCCCGCTCGTCGTCTCCGAGGTCAACCCCGACGACCTCGACGACATCCCGAAGGGCATCGTCGCCAACCCGAACTGCACGACGATGGCCGCGATGCCGGTCCTCAAGCCGCTGCACGACCTCGCCGGGCTCGTCCGGCTCCACGTCTCCAGCTACCAGGCGGTGTCCGGCTCCGGCGGCGTCGGCCTCACCGAGCTCGACGGTCAGCTGCGTGGCGGGTACGCCGCCGGCGACCCCAAGGACCTCGCGCTCGACGGCTCCGCGCTCACCCTGCCCGACCCGCAGGTCTACGCCGTGCCGGTCGGCTTCAACGTCGTCCCGCTCGCGGGCTCGCTCGTCGACGACGGCAGCCTCGAGACCGACGAGGAGCAGAAGCTGCGCAACGAGTCGCGCAAGATCCTCCACATCCCCGGCCTGCGCGTCTCGGGCACCTGCGTGCGCGTCCCGGTCTTCAGCGGGCACAGCCTCGCGATCCACGCCGAGTTCGAGCGCGACATCAGCCCCGAGCAGGCGCTCGAGGTGCTCGGCCGCTCCGCCGGTGTCGTCGTCACCGACGTGCCCAACCCGCTCCAGGCGACCGGGCGCGACGAGGTGTTCGTCGGCCGCGTCCGCGCCGACCAGGCGGCGCCCGAGGGCAAGGGGCTGGCCCTGTTCGTCGTCGGCGACAACCTGCGCAAGGGTGCGGCCCTCAACGCGGTCCAGGTCGCCGAGGAGCTCGTCAAGCGCCGCTGAGCGCTGCCCCCCTCCGCGCCTCAACTTTTCGGGGTCACCCCGAAATGTCCACGAGACCCCGGCTCCGAGCCGGGGTCTCGTGGACGAACCGGGGTCTCGGGGCACGACAGCGGGCGTCGACGGCCGCCGGACGAGCGCTGGCCGTCGGGCGGACCGACGCCTAGAGTCGCCGGCATGGCCACCGAGGACGAGTTCCGCGCCGCCGTCGAGGCGGTGTCCGGGCTGACGAAGGACCCGGGCAACGACACCAAGCTGCGCCTCTACGCGCTCTACAAGCAGGCCACCGAGGGCGACGTCGGCGGCAAGCGCCCGGGGATGATGGACTTCGTCGGCCGCGCCAAGTACGACGCCTGGGCCGCGGCCCGCGGGACGGACGCCGAGGCCGCCCGCACCGAGTACGTCGAGGTCGTGCGGGGCCTCAGCGGCTGACGCCGTCGTGGCCGCGGACGAGGTGGACCCACGTCGCGGCGACCCGCATCCCGACGCGCCGGTAGAGGTCGAGGGCCCCGGTGCGGCTGTCGGTCGACAGCTCGCTGCGCACCGCGCCGTGGGCGGCGGCGTGGCCGAAGCCGTCGGCGAGGAGCGCCTGCGCCAGACCCCGCCCGCGGTGCTCGCGCGCGACGGCGACCTGGTCGACGAACCCGCACCCCCGCTCGTCGACGACGGTGAAGCAGGCGCCGACGACCTCGTCGCCGAGCGCCGCGACCCGCAGGTTCCACGGCTCGAAGCCGGGCCGCCGGACGGTACCGGCCGCCCACTCGTCGTAGGTCTCGCCGGTGCGGTCCGACCACTCCCCGAACGCGGTCTCGATGACCTCGTGCGCCGCGTGCCGGTCGGCGTCGCTCGTCGCGGTGCGCAGCTCGTAGCCCGGCGGCAGCGGACGCTCGGGCACGCGCGCCCCGGCCGGCAGCTCGAGCACCCACGAGGTCCAGCCGTCGCGGTAGCCGCGCGCCTCCAGCAGCCGGTGCCCGGCGGACCCGCGCGGCACCGTCTGCCCCACCGACGCCGCTCCGGTGGCGCGTGAGCGCGCCTCGGCCCACGCGGCGAGCCACGTCCCGACCCCGTGCCCGCGCGCGTGCGGGTGGACGGCGCCCTCGGCCCGGCTCCCGCGCCGGGCCACCTCCACCGCGCCCACGAGCCGCCCGTCGCGCAGGACGCCGCGGGTGTCCGTGGCCAGGTCCATGCTCGGGCGTGACCAGTCGGCCTCGATGTCGGCCCGCTCGAGGGCGACGACCCCGCTGTCCTCGAGCTGGGCGCTCGAGTACACGAAGTACGCGGCGTCGAGGTCGTCGGCGGTCAGCGCACGCTCGGTGCAGCCGGCCGGGAGGGTGGGCAGGTCGGGGGAGTGCGTCACCGGGACAGGATGTCCGACGGGCCGCGCGCCCCGCACCCGCGTTTCCGGCGGTGTCGCACACTGGGGTCCGTGACCACCGCCGACACCGACCTCCTCGCCGCCGCGTCGACGGGGGACGCCGACGCCGTCCGGGCCGCCCTCGACGCCGGGGCCGACACCGAGGCCCGCGACGAGCACGACCGCACGCCGCTCCTCCTCGCGGCCGCCGCCGACCACGTCGAGGCCGCCCGGGTCCTCGTCGCCGCCGGCGCCGACCCGGACGCCCTCGACGACCGTCACGACACCCCGTGGCTCGTCACCGGCGTGACCGGGAGCGTGGCGATGCTCGAGGTGCTGCTGCCCGCCGACCCCGACCTCACCGAGGTCAACCGATACGGGGGCGTCTCGGTCATCCCGGCCAGCGAGCGCGGGCACGTCGACTACGTGCGCCGGGTGGTGACCACCGGCATCGACGTCGACCACGTCAACCGGCTGGGCTGGACCGCGCTCCTCGAGGCGGTCATCCTCGGGGACGGGGGAGCGCGCCACCAGGAGATCGTCCGCATCCTCCTCGAGGCCGGCGCCGACCCGTCCGTCGCCGACGCCGAGGGCGTGACCGCGCTCGAGCACGCCGAGCGCCTGGGCCGCACCGAGATCGCGCGCCTGCTCCGCGAACGGGGCTGACGCGCGGGCCTCCCGCGGTGGTAGACCTGCGGGATGCGCCTGCACGAGATCCCGCGGTACCCGCTGACCTTCGGCCCGAGCCCGGTGCACCACCTGCGCCGGCTGAGCGAGCACCTCGGCGGGGCGCAGGTGTGGGCCAAGCGCGAGGACGTGAGCAGCGGGCTGGCCTACGGCGGCAACAAGGTCCGCAAGCTCGAGTACATCGTCCCGGACGTGCTGGCCAGCGGCGCCGACACCCTGGTCTCCATCGGCGGGTACCAGAGCAACCACACCCGCCAGGTCGCCGCCGTCGCCGCGCACCTCGGGCTGAAGTGCCGTCTCGTGCAGGAGAAGTGGGTTCCCTGGGACGACCCGGTCAATGACCGGGTCGGCAACATCCTCCTCTCGCGGATGATGGGCGCCGACGCGCGGCTGGACCCGGCGGGCTTCGACATCGGCATCCGCGACTCGTGGAAGGACGCACTGCGCGAGGTCGAGGAGGCCGGCGGCACGCCCTACCCGATCCCCGCGGGGGCGAGCGAGCACCCGCTCGGCGGCGTCGGGTTCGCGAACTGGGCCTTCGAGGTCGCCGAGCAGGAGAAGGCGCTCGGCGTCATCTTCGACACGGTCGTCGTCTGCACGGTCACGTGCTCGACGCACGCCGGGATGGTCGCCGGCTTCGCGGCCCTGGAAGACCTGACGGGCGTTCGCCGTCGGATCATCGGCATCGATGCCAGCGCCACGCTCGAGAAGACGCGGGCGCAGCTGGAGCGCATCGCCCGCCACACCGCCGAGGTCATCGAGCTCGGCCGCGACCTGCGCGACGACGAGCTCACCCTGCTGCCGGACTGGGCCGGCGACCTCTACGGCATCCCCGTCGACTCGACGATGGAGGCGATGCGCCTCGGCGCCCAGTACGAGGCGATGATCACCGACCCCGTGTACGAGGGGAAGTCGCTGGCCGGGCTCGTCGACCTCGTCCGGTCCGGCGACATCCCGAAGGACTCGACCGTGCTCTACGCCCACCTCGGCGGCCAGCAGGCGCTCAACGCGTACCACTCCCTCTGGCCGTGACCGGCGGGCACCCGCTCGACGACGTCGCCTGGTCCGCGCTCACCGGCCCGCAGGCCGGTCTGGCACGTGCGGCCGCGGGGGGCCGCGCCCTCGGCTACCGCGACGGCATCGCCCCGTTCTGCGGCGTCGGCGTGCTCGACGCCGAGGGGTGGGACGCCCTCGCCGAGCTCGTCGGACCCGGGGGCACGGCGGTGTTCCTGCGCGGCGAGGTGCCGCCCACGCCGGCCGGCTGGACCGAGCTCGTGCGCGAGCCGGCGACGCAGCTGGTCGCGGAGAGGCCCGTCGGTCGCCGTGGGGAGGACGGGGTGGTCGAGCTCGGTGACGCCGACTCGCCCGAGATGGTCCGGCTCGCGGCCGAGACCGAGCCCGGCCCCTTCGGCCCGACGAGCCACCTCGCCGGTCGCTGGTTCGGGGTGCGCCGCGAGGGGCGGCTCGTCGCGATGGCCGGCGAGCGCATCCGGCCGCCCGGGTGGGGCGAGGTCTCGGGGGTCTGCGTGGCCGCCGAGGCACGAGGCGCGGGACTCGGGGCGCTCGTGACCCGCGCCGCCGCCGGTGCCATCGAGGAGCGCGGTGACCGGGCGATGCTCCACACCCGGCTCGGCAACGACGGCGCCGACCGGCTCTACCAGCGCCTGGGCTTCACCGTCCGGCGGCAGGTCGCCGTCGTCGTGCTCCGGCGCGACGGGTGAGCCCGACGGCCCGAGTCGTGGACACATCGCTCGCCACCCCGCGACCCCTGTGGCATGCTCGACGTGTGCGTTCCTCGCGCCTCCTCCTTCGCTGCCGCGGCGGGGCCTGACATCGGCCGCCCCTCGTCGCGGAGCTCCTGCTGCACCCGGCCGGCCCCCGCAGACGAGACGAAGGCGTAGCGCAGAGATGATCCACCCCCAGCAGACCTCCGGGATGCCGACGGCGAAGTACGTGCCGTTCCAGGACCAGATCGAGGTCCACCTCCCCGACCGCACCTGGCCCGACCGCACGATGACGAAGGCGCCGCGCTGGTGCGCCGTCGACCTGCGCGACGGCAACCAGGCGCTCATCGACCCGATGGACTCCGAGCGCAAGATGCGGATGTTCAAGCTCCTCGTGCGGATGGGCTACAAGGAGATCGAGGTCGGCTTCCCGAGCGCCAGCCAGACCGACTTCGACTTCTGCCGCGAGCTCATCGAGGGCGGGCACATCCCCGACGACGTGACGATCCAGGTCCTCACGCAGAGCCGCGACCACCTCGTCGAGCGGACCTTCGACGCGATCCGCGGCAGCAAGCAGGCGATCGTCCACTTCTACAACTCGACCTCGGTCCTCCAGCGCCGCGTCGTCTTCGGGATGAGCGAGGACGGCATCGTCGACATCGCGCTCCAGGCCGCGCGCCTGTGTCGCAAGCTCGAGGAGACGGTGCCCGAGACCGACGTCTACTACGAGTACTCGCCGGAGTCGTACACCGGCACCGAGCTCGAGTTCGCCGTGCGCATCTGCAACGAGGTCATCGACGTCATCGACCCGACGCCGGACCACAAGATGATCATCAACCTGCCCGCGACGGTCGAGATGGCGACGCCCAACGTCTACGCCGACAGCATCGAGTGGATGATCCGCCACCTCGACCGGCGCGAGTCCGTCGTCGTCAGCCTGCACCCGCACAACGACCGCGGGGAGGGCGTGGCCGCCGCCGAGCTCGGCTACCTCGCCGGCGCCGACCGCATCGAGGGCTGCCTCTTCGGCAACGGCGAGCGCACCGGCAACGTCTGCCTCGTCACCCTCGGGATGAACCTCTTCAGCCAGGGCATCGACCCCGAGATCGACTTCTCCGACATGGCCGAGGTCCGGCGCACCGTCGAGTACTGCACCCAGCTGCCCGTCCACGAGCGGCACCCGTGGGGCGGCGACCTCGTCTACACGGCCTTCTCCGGCTCCCACCAGGACGCCATCAAGAAGGGCCTCGAGGACATGGAGCGCCGGGCGAAGGACAAGGGCACGAGCATCGACGACCTCGACTGGGGCGTGCCGTACCTGCCGATCGACCCGCACGACATCGGGCGCTCCTACGAGGCCGTCGTCCGCGTGAACAGCCAGTCCGGCAAGGGCGGGGTCTCGTACCTGCTCAAGGCCGAGCACGGGCTGGACCTGCCGCGCCGCCTCCAGGTCGAGTTCAGCCACGTCGTCCAGCGCCGCACCGACACCGAGGGCGGCGAGCTCTCGGGCGCCGAGATCTGGGCGATGTTCGCCGACGAGTACCTGCACGCCGAGTCGCCCGACCACCGGTGGGGCCGGTTCAGCCCGGTCCGCTCGACGATCGCCGGCTCCGACGACGGCACCGACGTCATCGACGCCGTCATCCGGGTCGACGGGGTCGACACCCCGGTCCACGGCCGCGGCAACGGACCCATCGACGCCTTCACCGCGGCGCTCGCGACCCTCGACGTCGACGTCCGCGTCCTCGACTACCACGAGCACGCGCTGTCGGCCGGTGGCGACGCCCGCGCGGCCGCCTACGTCGAGTGCGCCGTCGGCGACCGCGTCCTCTGGGGCGTCGGGCTCCACGAGTCGATCGTCAAGGCGTCGCTGCGGGCCATCCTCTCCGCGGTCAACCGCGCCGAGCGCGCTCCCACCGAGGGCTGAGCGCCGGTGTCCGGCACGGTCCTCGCGTGCGGGCTGGCGACGGTCGACGTCGTCCAGGTCGTCGAGGCCGTGCCGGGCCCGGACGAGAAGGTCGTGGCGCTCGCGGCCGACGTGACCGCGGGCGGCCCGGCGTGCAACGCGGCCCTGACCGCCGCCGCGCTCGGTGTGCCGACCCGGTTCGTCGGAGCGGTGGGCAGCGGGCCGCTGTCGGCGGTGGTGCTGCGCGAGCTCGCCTCCGGGGGTGTCGCGGTGACCGACCTCGCGCCCCCGGCCTTCGAGCCGCCCCTGTCGACCGTGCTGGTGACGCAGGCGACCGGGGAGCGGGCCGTGGTGTCGCGCAACGCCGTCGGGGTGACGGATCTCGGGGCGCCGTCGGACTCGGCGCTCGACGCCCTGCTCGACGGGGTGGCGGCGGTGCTCGTCGACGGGCACCACCTGCCGGTCGCCGTGGCGGTCGCGCGGGCGGCCCGGCGGCGGGGTGTGCCGGTGCTCCTGGACGGCGGCTCGTGGAAGCCGGGGCTCGAGGAGCTGCTGGCCGAGACCGACCTCGCCGTGCTGTCGTCCGCGTTCACGGTGCCGGGCGACCCGGGGTCGGCCGGGGCGCTCCAGGCCGTCCTGACGGCGGGGCCGTCGTGGGCGGCGGTGTCCGACGGCGCCGGGCCGGTGCGCTGGCGCTGGGCGGGCGGTCTGCACGGCGAGGTGCCCGTGCCGGTCGTCGACGTCGTCGACACCCTCGGGGCCGGTGACGTCCTGCACGGAGCGCTCCTCGCCGAGCTCGGCCGCGGGGGAGCGGACGACCTGCCCGCAGCCCTGGCCCGCGCGGTGGAGGTCGCCTCGCGCTCGGTGGCCCACCCGGGCGCCCTCGGCTGGGCGCGGCAGCGATGAGTTCCTGCCCCGGGACGGGTCTGCCCTGACATGGAAACGACCCTCGTGATGCCCAACCTCCGCGTCTCCGACCTCGATGCCGCCGAGCGCTGGTACACGGCGCTGCTCGGGCGCGGGCCCGACGAGCGCCCGATGGACGGCCTGCTCGAGTGGCGCCTCGGCCCCGGTGCGGGCCTGCAGGTCTGGCGCGAGCCCGACGCGGCGGGTCGCTCCGGCTGCACCGTCACCGTCTTCGACCTCGACGCCGTCGCCGCGCGGTTGACCGCGGCCGGCGTCGCCCACGAGGGTGTCGAGCAGGCGAGCAGCGTGCGCATCCTGCGGCTCGCCGACCCCGACGGCAACCGCGTCGTCCTCACCGACTGACCGCCCCCGAGGAGCCCCCATGGCCGACACCGTCGACGAGTACCTGGCCGGCTTCGAGGGCGAGGTGCGCGAGCGGCTCGACGCGATGCGCCGGGTCGTCCGCGAGGTGGCGCCGGGCGCGGTCGAGTCGATGGCCTACGGCATGCCCGCGTACAAGCTGGACAAGAAGCCGCTGGTCTACTTCGCCGGGTTCGAGCGGCACGTCGGCTTCTACGCGACCCCGAACGGGCACGAGGCCTTCGCGGAGGAGTTCGCCGCCTACCGGCAGGGGAAGGGCTCGGTGCAGCTGCCTCTGGACCGGCCGTTGCCGCTCGAGCTCGTCCGGAGGGTCGTCGAGTTCCGCGTCGCGAGCATCCGCGGCTGAACGGCTCCTCGCGCGTCAGCGCACGCCCCGCACCCGGAACTGGATGCTGATGCGCGGACCGACGGGGCGCGCGGTCTTCGGGACGGCGTGGTCCCAGGTGCGCTGGCAGGAGCCGCCCATCACGAGGAGGTCGCCGTGCCCGGCGGCGAACCGGCGGGAGGCGCCGCCCTCGCGCGGGCGGAGCAGGAGGTCGCGCGGGGCGCCGACGGACAGGATCGCCACCATCGTGTCCTGGTTGCGGCTGCGCCCGATGCGGTCGCCGTGCCACGCGACCGAGTCGTGCCCGTCACGGTAGAGGCACAGGCCGGCGGTGACGAACGGCTCCCCGAGCTCGGCGGCGTAGTGCGCCGAGAGGGCGTCGCGGGCCTCCTCGAGCGCGAGGTGGGGGAGCGGGTCGCCCTCCCCGTAGAAGGACAGCAGGCGCGGGGTGTCGACGACCGAGTCGTACATCTGCCGCCGCTCGGCGAACCACGGGACGTCACGGCGCAGCGCCTCGTAGAGCTCGTCGGCGCCACCGACCCATCCGGTGCGCTCGTCGACCCACGCGCCGTGGTCGAGCACCGTGCGCCGCACCGAGTCGCCGAGCGGCCGGACCTCGATGCCGTCGGCGAGGTCGAGGAGCGAGCCCTGGAGCACTGCCATGTCGTGAGCGTAGCCCGGAATCGAACACGTGTCCACGATCTCGCCCCACGGTCTCGCCCCACGTTCGACGCGCGCCGGAGGCGCCGGGTCCGTGCCCGCGGGCGCGCGGCGCCCGCTGCGAGAGTGGCGCCATGAGCGAGGAGAACGCACAGGTCGTGGCCGTCGTCGGTGCCTCGGGGGTGCTCGGCGGGCTGGTCGCGCGGGGGCTGCAGGAGCGGGGAGCCACCGTCGTCGCGGTCGGACGGGACGCGGGTCGGCTGGACGAGGCCGTCCCGGGGGCGACCCAGGTGGTGGGCGAGATCGGGGACGCCGCGCTGGGGGACCGGCTCGTCGCGCACTGCCGCCAGGAGCACGGACGGCTCGACGGGGTCGTCAACGCGGCGGGCGTCGTCGCCTTCGGGACGCTCGTCGACACCGACGACGCCGTCATCGAGGAGCTCTTCCTCACCGACGTCATCGGCCCGCTCTTCCTCGCGCGCCGGGTGCTGCCCGCCCTGGCCGAGACCAAGGGCTACCTCGCGAACATCAGCGCCGTCGTCGCCGAGGCACCGCTGCCCGGGATGGTCGCCTACGCCGCGGCCAAGGCGGCCCTGACCGCCGCCGACCGCGCGCTGGCCCGCGAGGCCCGCCGCAGCGGCGTGCAGGTCATCGACCTGAGGCCCCCGCACACCGAGACCGGGCTCGCGACGCGCCCGCTCGCCGGGACGGCGCCGTCGCTCCCGCAGGGGCTCGAGCCCCAGCGGGTCGCGCAGGTCGTGTTCGACGCGATCTGGCAGCGCACGGCCGAGGTGGCATCCGGCGACTTCGCCTGAGCCCGGTCGTGGTGGGCGGGCCTACTCCTCCTCGTCGGCGCGCTCGCGGGCCTCTTCGTCCTCGTCGTCGTCCCACGTGATCGCCAGCGATGAGCCGTACGCGGCGCCCGACATCGGCGCATAGGCGAACCAGCCGACCCCGTCCGCGCCGGGCGGCGGAGGCGGGTCCCAGAGGACGTGCTCGCGCGTGCCGGCCTCGCGCAGCGGTGCCAGGGGGAGGGAGGCCGCGCTCTCGGGCACGCCGAGGTGGTCCCAGCGCACGACGAGCTCGAGCGCGTCGCCGTCGGGGAACGGATGCAGCCACCACGAGCGGCTCGAGCGCAGCGCGTCGCCCTGGCCGCCGGTCTGCGCGAGGGTCGAGGGGCCGGCGTCCTCGTCCGGAGGCCCGTGCGGGGGGCGGTGGCCGAGGCGCGTCCCGTCGGCGAGCCGGACGCCGAAGCGCGGCTCCTGCTGCTCCCAGCCGTGCGCGACGTCGTCGACCGGCCGGGTGGCGCCGGGTCGGACCCACGCCTCGACCTCGATCTCGAGACCCCGCGAGAAGGCACGCGCCCGGGTCGCCCGGACGACGACGTCGGGGCCGGTGAAGATCTCGACGTCGAGGGGGACGGTCACCCCCACGACGTGCCGCGGGGGCATCCACGGGATGTCGTACTCGGGCTGGTCGTGCTCGTGCTCCTCCGGCTCCGGCCACGGGTCGAAGAACGGCTGCTCCGTCATCCCGGCAGCGTAGGGCGCAGCGGTGTCGCCGGGGTGGGGTTGGATGGTCGCGTGCCCGTCCCGCCCCTGACCGAGGAGGTCGTGTCCGCGCCGGTCGACGTGCCGGCGCTGCGGGCCTGGCTCGTCGCGCACGCCGTCGACGGCGTCGAGACGACCACGGTGGAGCCCGGCGGGAGCATCCACCGGCGGTCGGTCGGGGACGGGTGGCTCGAGGTCGTGCTGCCGGGGTCCGGTGCGCCGGTGCTGCGCTCGGGGGGACCGGGGGCGGCGGGCGCCCTAATGGCGGGGCGGCGGTGGCTCGGGCTCGACCTCGACCCGGCGCCGGGGGTGGCGGCGCTCGCCGACGACCCCGTCCTCGGGGCGCTGGTCCGGGCCCGGCCGCACGTGCGTGTCCCCGGTGCGCCGGACCCGTTCGCCGCCGCGGTCAACGTCGTCCTCGGGCAGCACGTGTCGCTCGCGGCCGGCCGGGTGTTCGCGACCCGGCTGGCGGCGCTGCTGGCCGTCGAGCCGATGGCGCTCGCGGCCGCCGACCCCGACGAGCTGCAACGAGCGGTGGGTGTCACCGGCGCCCGCGCCCGCACGCTCCTGGCCCTCGGCGCCGCGGTGGCCGGGGGGCTGTCGCTCGAGGCCGAGCCGGACCCGGCGCTGCGGACCGCGCGGCGGGCCGAGCTCCTCGCGCTGCCGGGGGTCGGCCCGTGGACCGCTGACCTCGTGATGATGCGCTGCCTGCGCGACCCCGACGTCTTCCTGCCCGGAGACCTCGTCCTGCGCAAGGCGCTCGGCGGCGTGCCGGCGCGCGAGGCGGCCCGGCTGGCCGAGGCCTGGGCGCCACACCGCAGCCTCGCCGTCGTGCACCTGTGGACCCATCACGCCCTCGACCCCCGCTGACACCGGCGGACGCCGGGGCGCGGATGGTGGCGTCCCTCGTGGCGCCAGAGCGGGGGCGATGACCCCACGTCGTGCGCCACGGTCGCGTGCAGGTCGTCGACGGGCCGTGACGACCCCGCACGTGCGGGCTTGGCGTGCGCTGGGTGGGCGCCGGGCCGCGACAACCCCGCACGTGCGGGCCTGGCGTGCGCCGGGAGAGGGAGGGACAGCGACAACCCCGCACGTGCGGGGATGTCCGGGGCGGGGTCGTCGGCGGGGCGGCGCCGGGGATGTCGGTGCGGGGGCGGATGATGGTGCGGTGCCCCTCTACCGCGACGAGGCGATCGTCCTGCGCACCCACAAGCTGGGTGAGGCCGACCGCATCGTCACCGTCCTGTCCCGGCGCCTCGGCAAGCTCCGGGTCGTCGGCAAGGGCGTGCGCCGCACCCGCTCCCGGTTCGGGGCGCGGCTCGAGCCGGGGATGCACATCGACCTCCAGTGCTACGAGGGCCGCACCCTCGACACCGTCACCCAGGTCGAGACGATGGACCCGTGGGGCGAGGCGATCGCCCGCGACTACCCCGCGTGGACGGCGGCCACGGCGGTGCTCGAGACCTGCGACCGGCTGACCGAGGAGCGCGAGCCCGCCCTCCAGCAGTACCTCCTGCTCGCCGGCGCGCTGCGCAGCCTGGCCCACCGCGAGCACGACCCCGGCCTCGTCCTCGACGCCTACCTCCTGCGGGCGATGGCCATCGGCGGCTACGCCCCGAGCTTCCACGACTGCGCCAAGTGCGGCGCGCCCGGCCCGCACCGCGCCTTCCACGTCGCGGCCGGCGGCGCGGTCTGCCCGGTCTGCCGCGCGCCCGGCTCGACCGCCCCGCACCCCGACACGCTGCGCCTGCTCGCCGCGCTCCTCGCCGGGGACTGGGCGCTCGCCGACGACGCCGACCAGCGGCAGCGCCGCGAGGGCAGCGGTCTCACCGCGGCCTTCCTCCAGTGGCACCTCGAACGCGGTATCCGCAGCCTCCGTATGGTGGAGCGGTGAGCGGCCCCACCCCCTACGAGCGCCCCTTCCCGCACCCCAGCGGCGCGCAGGCCCCGGTCATCGAGGCGTCGCGGATGCCGCGCCACGTCGCCGTGGTCATGGACGGCAACGGCCGCTGGGCCAACCAGCGCGGGCTCGCCCGCACCAAGGGCCACGAGGCCGGCGAGGCCGCGCTCCTCGACGTCGTCGCGGGCGCCATCGAGGTCGGCGTCACGCACCTGTCGGCGTACGCCTTCAGCACCGAGAACTGGAAGCGCAGCCCGGACGAGGTCCGCTTCCTCATGGGCTTCAACCGCGACGTCATCCGGCGCCGCCGCGACCAGCTGCACGCGTGGGGCGTGCGGATGCGCTGGGTCGGCCGGCGGCCGCGCCTGTGGGGCTCGGTCATCAAGGAGCTCGAGACGGCCCAGGAGATGACGCGGCACAACACCGGCCTGACGCTGTACTTCTGCGTCAACTACGGCGGCCGCGCCGAGATCGGGGACGCCGTGCAGCGCCTCGCGCAGGACGTCGCCGCGGGCCGGCTCAAGCCGCGCAGCGTCGACGAGCGCACCGTGGCGCGCTACCTGCCGGAGCCGGACATGCCGGACGTCGACCTCTTCGTCCGCAGCTCCGGTGAGCAGCGCACGAGCAACTTCCTCCTGTGGCAGAGCGCCTACGCCGAGATGGTCTTCCAGGACCGGCTCTGGCCCGACTACGACCGCCGCGACCTCTGGGCCGCGGTCGAGTCCTACGTCGACCGCGAGCGGCGGTACGGCGGCGCCGTCGACGCCCCCGGCGTGCCGGAGGCCCCGGCCGGCTGACCCCGGCCGACGGGCGTCAGCGGCGTGCGGCGCACTCCGCGCAGAGGCCGTCGATCTCGACGGTGTGGCGCACCTGCGTGAAGCCGTGCTCGGCGGCCACGGCCTCGGCCCACCGCTCGACGGCGTCGCCGGTGACCTCGACCGCGAGGCCGCAGGAGCGGCACACGACGTGGTGGTGGTGGTCGTCGGTCGCGCACGAGCGGTAGACCGCCTCGCCGTCCGCGGTGCGGATGACGTCGACCTCGCCGTCGGCGGCCATCGCCTGGAGGTTGCGGTAGACCGTGGCCAGCCCGACGCGGGTGCCGTCGCCGGCCATCGACGAGTGGATCTCCTGGGCGGAGCGGAACTCGACGGTGCCGGTGAGCGCCTGCGCGATGGCCGCGCGCTGGCGGGTGGGCCGGCGGGCGGCCTGCGTCTGCTCGGTCATCGGGTCCCTGCCTCCTGCGGCCGGTCGTGCTCGGGTGCGTGGTGGTGGCCGTGCTCGTCGTAGTGCCCCTCGTGGGCGGCGTGGCGGTGGCCGTCGTGGAGGTAGTCGACGTGGTCGTCGTGCTCGACGGCGTCGTGGCCGCACCGGGGGCCGTGCTCGTGGTCGTGCCGCTCGGCGCGGCGGTGCGCGGCCCGCCGGGCGCGGCCGACGAGCCCGGTCACGACGGTGACCGTGAGGAAGAGGCCGATGGCGATGAGGACGATCGTGCCGCCGGACGGCGTGCCCGCCTCGTACGACACCGCCACCCCGCCGACGCTCGAGACGACGCCGACGAGCACCGCCCAGCGGACGCTCGCCCCGAAGCTGCGGGCCAGCAGCTGCGCCGTGGCGTTGGGGACGATCATCAGCGCGCTGATGAGCAGCAGCCCGACGATCCGCATCGACACGACGACCGTCACCGCCGTGAGCACGGCGAGCACGAGGTTGTAGGCGAGGACCGGCAGGCCCGCCGAGCGCGCGTACTCCTCGTCGTTGGCGACCGCGAAGAACCGCTGTCGCAGCACGGTCGTCACGACGAGCACGACGACGGTGAGCGCGGCGAGCAGGGCGAGGTCACCGCCGCTCGTCGTGAGGATCGCCCCGAAGAGGTAGGCGGTGAGGTTCGAGGGGTTGCTCGCCGACGAGCGCGCGATGAGCACGACGCCGAGCGCGATGCCGCCGTAGAACATCACGGCGAGCGCGACGTCTCCGCTCGTGCGGCCGCTGGCGCGGATCAGCTCGATGGCGACCCCGGCGAGCACCGCCGCGACGAGGGCGGTGAGCACGGGCTGCGACCCGGTGAGGATGCCGACCGCGACGCCGGCGAGGGCGACGTGACCCATCCCGTCGCCGATGAGCGACATCCGCCGCTGGACGAGGAAGGTGCCGACCAGCGGCGCGGCGATCCCGGCGAGGAGCGCGGCGACGAACGCCTGGCGCATGAAGTCCAGGGCGAGCATCTCGCTCACGGGTGCACCTCCCGGGGCGCGTCGAAGGGGCCACCGACCGGCGCGGGGCGGGTCGGGTGGTGGTGGTCGTCGTGGTGGTGACCGGCGCCGGGGGCGTGCGCCGCGAGGTGGGCTGCGTACTGCGGCGGCGTACCGTCGAAGTCGAGGTGGCCGTCGTCCATGCAGACGATGCGGGAGACGACGTCGCGCAGGGCGTCGAGCTCGTGGGTGACGATGAGCATCGACGTGCCGTCGGCGGCCAGGTCACGGAGGGTCGCGGCGAGGGCGTCCTGGCTCGCGCGGTCGACGCCGGCGGTCGGCTCGTCCATCACGAGCAGGTCGGGGTGCCCGGCGAGGGCGCGGGCGATGAGCACCCGGCGCTGCTGCCCGCCGGAGAGTGAGGCGACCTCCTCGTCCGCGCGGTCGGCGAGGCCGACGGCGGCGATCGAGGCGGCGACGACGTCGCGGTCGGTGCGCCCGGCGGGCTTCCACCACGGGCGGTGCGGCAGGCGCCCGACGGCGACGATCTCGGCGACGGTGGCGCGCACCGTGGCCGACAGCGAGTGGCGCTGCGGCACGTAGCCGATGCGCGTGTGGTCGTGCAGCTCCGCGCGCGGCACCCCGAGCAGGCGGACCTCGCCGCCCTGCTGCTCGGTCAGGCCGAGGAGGCCGCGGACGAGCGTCGACTTGCCGGAGCCGTTGGGGCCGAGCAGGGCCACGACCTCGCCGGCACGGACCGTGAGGTCGACGCCGGAGACGACCGTGCGGTCGGCGTACCCGAAGGCCGCCGACCGCAGGTCGATGAGGGGGGCGTCGCTCACCGGCACTGCTGGCCCTTCTCGAGCGTCGCGAGGTTGCTGCGCATCACCTCAAGGTAGTCCGTGCCCGCCGAGGAGTCGGTGATCCCCTCGATGGGGTCGAGGACCTGCACGGTGGCCCCGGTCTCGCGGGCGAGGGTCTCGGCGAGGGCGGGGGAGACGAGCGTCTCGCTGTAGACCGTCTTCACGCCGTGCTCCTCGATGTGGGCCGCGAGGTCGCGCAGCGTGGCGGCGTCGGGCTCGGCGTCGGGGGAGATGCCCGCGATGCCCTCCTGCGAGAGGCCGTAGCGCTGGGCGAGGTAGGCGAAGGCGGCGTGCCCGGTGACGAGCTCCTTGCTCTCGCACTGCGCGAGGCCGGTGCGGAACTCGGCGTCGAGGGCCTTGAGCTCGCCGACGACCGTCGAGGCGTTCGCCCGGTAGGTGGCGGCGTGCTCGGGGTCGGCCGTCGCGAAGCGCTCGCCGACGGCGGTGGCGACCTTCTCGAAGCGCACCGGGTCGAGCCAGAAGTGCGGGTCCTGGCTTCCCTCGTGGGCGTGGTCGGCGTGCTCCTCGGCGCTCTCGCCGGCGTGGTCGTGGCCCTCCTCGGTGGCGGTGAGGCTGAGGTCGGCGTCGGCCGAGACGTCGAAGGCGGCGTCCTTCGCCTGGCTCGCGACGGCGTCGTCGACGGCCGGCTGGAAGCCCTTGAGGTAGAGGACGACGTCGGACTGCGCGAGCTCGCCCACGTCCTTCGGGGTCAGCTCGAGGTCGTGCGGCTCGGCGCCCGGCTTGGTCAGCGCGCGGACGTCGACGAGGTCGCCGCCGACCTGCTGCGAGACCCACTGGAGCGGGTAGAACGCGGCCGACACCTCGAGGGCCTTGTCGCCGGAGCCACCGGAGCCGGGGTCGCTGCTCCCGCAGCCCGCGAGGACGAGGAGGGGGGCGGCGGCGAGGGTGGCGAGAGCGCGCTTCATGACAACGATTCTCATTCGGGATGAGAACCGTTGTCAAATCGTGTGGGGCGACCGTCCCGTCAGGTGCGGGGGAAGGCCTGGGTCAGGAGGATCGCGACCATGAGGACGACTACGGCGAGTCGCATGAGGCGCTCGGCCGTCGACAGGCGCGGCCACGCGAGCGCGAGGATCCATCCGAGGAGCAGGACGACGACGCCGATGAGCAGCCAGCCGGGCGAGGGCAGGAGGATGCCGGCGACGACGAGCACGAGCACGAGGAGGAAGGGGAGCGCCCGGGGGAGGGCGTCCAGCCGGCGCAGCGCGGGCAGGCTGGCCCGCTCGAAGGACTCGCGGAGGGTCGACACGGTGGACCAGCCTACGGGCCCGCGGCAAACCGGTTCGGAGCGCCCCGCCGCCCCTGTATAGCCTTGGCGCCATGGCTGCCCCCACCTCCGTCGTCGACACCGTCGTCTCCCTCTGCAAGCGCCGGGGCTTCGTCTTCCCGTGCGGCGAGATCTACGGCGGGACGCGGTCGGCCTGGGACTACGGGCCGCTGGGCGTCGAGCTCAAGGAGAACATCAAGCGGCAGTGGTGGAAGAGCACCGTGACCAGCCGCGACGACGTCGTCGGCCTCGACTCCTCGGTCATCCTCCCGCGCCAGACGTGGGAGGCCTCCGGCCACGTCGCGACGTTCTCCGACCCGCTCGTCGAGTGCCTCTCGTGCCACAAGCGCTTCCGGGCCGACCACCTCCAGGAGGCCGTCGCCGAGAAGAAGGGCATCGAGAACCCCGACGACGTGCAGCTCGCCGACGTCGCCTGCACGAACTGCGGCACCCGCGGCCAGTGGACGGAGCCGCGCCAGTTCTCCGGCCTGCTCAAGACCTACCTCGGTGTCGTCGAGGACGAGTCGGGCCTGCACTACCTGCGCCCCGAGACCGCGCAGGGCATCTTCCTCAACTTCCTCAACGTCATGCAGTCCTCGCGCCGCAAGCCGCCGTTCGGCATCGCCCAGACCGGCAAGAGCTTCCGCAACGAGATCACGCCGGGCAACTTCATCTTCCGCACCCGCGAGTTCGAGCAGATGGAGATGGAGTTCTTCGTCAAGCCCGGCGAGGACGAGGAGTGGCACCAGTACTGGATCGACGAGCGCACCCGCTGGTACGTCGACCTCGGCATCGACCCGGACAACCTGCGCCACTACGAGCACGCGCAGGAGAAGCTGAGCCACTACTCCAAGCGCACCGTCGACATCGAGTACCGCTTCCGCTTCGCCGGCAGCGAGTGGGGCGAGCTGGAGGGCATCGCCAACCGCACCGACTTCGACCTCACGACCCACAGCAAGCACTCGGGCACCGACCTCGTCTACTTCGACCAGGCGAGCGGCGAGCGCTACACGCCGTACGTCATCGAGCCGGCGGCCGGCCTCTCGCGCTCGCTCATGACCTTCCTCGTCGACGCGTACACCGAGGACGAGGCGCCGAACACCAAGGGCGGGGTCGACAAGCGGGTCGTGCTCAAGCTCGACAAGCGCCTCGCGCCGGTCAAGGCCGCCGTGCTGCCGCTCTCGCGCAACGCCGACCTCTCGCCGAAGGCCCGCGACCTCGCCGCGACGCTGCGCCGGAACTGGAACATCGACTTCGACGACGCCGGCGCGATCGGCCGCCGCTACCGCCGCCAGGACGAGATCGGCACCCCGTTCTGCATCACGGTCGACTTCGACACCCTCGAGGACCACGCCGTGACCATCCGCGAGCGCGACACGATGACGCAGGAGCGGGTGGCCCTGGACCAGGTCGAGGGCTGGCTCGCGCAGCGCCTCGTCGGCTGCTGACGCGGGTCGAGAGGGGCTGACCGACCGTGCCGGCCGTGCTGGGCGACATCGCCCTCGTCGTGGTGTTCGTCCTCGTCGGCGGCGTGTTCGCCGGCACCGAGCTGGCGCTCGTGTCGCTGCGCGAGAGCCAGCTCGTCCAGCTCGAGCGGCAGGGTGGCCGGGGCGCGAAGGTCGCCAGCGTCGCCCGCAACCCCAACCGCTTCCTCGCGGCCGTCCAGATCGGCGTCACGTTCGCCGGGTTCCTCTCGGCGGCGTTCGGCGCCTCGACGATCTCGCCGTACCTCACGCCCGTGCTCGAGGGCTGGGGCCTGCCCGAGGGCGCGGCCGCGACGGTCTCGCTCGTCGGGCTGACCGTGGCCATCGCCTACGTCTCGCTCGTGCTCGGCGAGCTCGTGCCCAAGCGGATCGCCCTCCAGCGCTCGACCGCGGTCGCGCTGCTCGTCGCGCCGGCGGTCGACCGGTTCGCGGCGCTGATGCGGCCCGTCATCCGGCTGCTGTCGGTCTCGACGGACGGCGTCGTGCGCCTGCTCGGGCTGGACCCCAAGGCCTCCGGGGAGGAGATCTCGGAGGAGGAGCTCCAGCACCTCGTCACGTCGACCGACGCGATCCCGGCCGACCGGCGCGCGGTGCTCGCCGAGGTCTTCAGCGCGTCCCAGCACACGATGACCGAGGTGATGACGCCGCGTCACGAGGTCGCCTTCCTCGACGCCGACCTCGGGCTCGCGGAGGCCGTCGCCGAGGTCGCGGGCCGGCCGCACTCGCGCTACCCCGTCATCGGCAGCGACTTCGACGACGTGCTCGGCTTCGTCCACGTCCGTGACCTGCACGAGGCGTCCGGCGGCGACGCGCGGACGGTGCGCGACGTGACGCGGCCGATCGTCGCGCTGCCCGGCACCAACCGGCTGCTGCCCTCGCTCACCACGCTGCGGCACGAGCGGGCGCACATCGCCGTCGTCGTCGACGAGTACGGCGGCACCGACGGCATCGTCACGCTCGAGGACCTCGTCGAGGAGCTCGTCGGCGAGATCTGGGACGAGCGCGACGTCGTGCCGCGCGAGGCCGTCGACCCCGACGGCGAGGTGCTCGACGCCCGCTCGACGCTCGAGGAGTTCGCCGAGCGCACGGGGGTCGAGCTGCCCGACACCGGCGCCTACGAGACGGTCGGCGGCTTCGTCCTCGCGCAGCTCGGACGGGTCGCGGTCGCGGGGGACCGGGTCCCGGTGCAGGACAGGGTCATCGAGGTGCTCGACGTCGACGGCCACCGCATCGGCCGGGTCCGCCTGCTGCGCCCCACCTGACCGTCCGCGCCCCCTCCTCCCGCGAACGTGTGTGAAACCGCCGGTGGAGCCCGGTGTGGTGTGCCAGGACATGCCTGACAGGTGATGTGACAGGACATCGCTGACACTCGAGCGCTGGTGGCTGGATGATC
>NZ_BOPU01000004.1:0-9465 GCF_017312765.1 Phycicoccus sp. DTK01
GGAGGTCCGGCCGAGCGCCGGAACGTGACTCGGCCGTTCGGCCACACCGCGGTTGGCGCCTCAAGTCGCCCGGGGGGCACCGCGACGACGGCGGCCGCGGGAGCCGCCCTCGCCCTCGTCGGTGGCGTCGGCGGAGGCGGGACGCTCGACGGGGGTCTCGTCGGAGGCCTGCTCGGCGGCGGCGGGGGCCGCCTCGGCCGGCTCCTCGGCGCGCTCGGCGGGCGCCTCGGCCGGGGCCTGCGCGGGCGAGGTGGCCCGGCGGCGGCGCGGGGCGACCGTGACCTCGGGGGCCTGGAAGACCAGGCCGAAGGCGGGGCCGGCGGGCGCGGGCTCCTCGGCGGCGGGCGCCTCGGCCGTCGGCTCGGCGGCCGCGTCCTCCTCCTCGGGCTCCTCGACGGGGACGAGCTCGGGCAGGGGCTCGGCGACCGGCTCGACGACGAGGTCGAGGGTCTGCGCGGCCGCGGCCTTCTTCGAGGTCTTCTTGCGGGCGGCGGCCTTGCGCTTGGGCTTGGCCGGGGGCTCGTCCTCGGCGGCCGCGGGGGCGTCGACCGGGGCGTCCGCGGCGGGGTCGGCGTCCGTCGCCTCGACGGCGGGCGCCGGCTCCGGGGCGGCGGCCTTCTTCGTGGCCCGCTTGCGCGGGGCCCGCTTCTTCGGCGCGGGCGCCTGGGCGGCCTCGTCGCCGCTGCTCGCCTCGACGGGCGTCGCGTCGGCGTCGGTGGTGGTCGGGTCGGTCTCGGAAGCCATGACGGCCCCTTTCGTCACCCGCGGGCCGTCGACCACACCGGGGACGCCCTGGGGCGGCTCCTCGCCGGCCGTGCGGTGCACGATCGGATCGTGTGGGCCGAGCGGCCCGCACGGAAGTCAGCTGCTGCCTCGATCGGCTCGCGCGGGGGGCGCGTCACCTCTCGGGGCCGACGGCCTCCCGGTCGGCGGCCAACGGGTCGGCCACCCCGGCACGGTCCTCACGGAGCGGGCCCTGCGCCAGTCGGGTCACCAGTGGTGGAACCGGTGGTGCGAACCCCGTCACCGCGTGGAGTGCGGTCAGGATGTCATCGGGGCGTACGGACGGTGTGGTGTGCCGTACGACCATCCGCAGTATCGCACACCCCTCCTCGTCGGACCCGGCGACATGCAGGTCCAGGACCGCCTCGCGGGTGTCGAACGTGCGGGGGCCGGACTTGAAGGTGCGGGTGGTCTCGGCCCGCTCGGCGGCGAGGTACGCCGCGACGACCGGCTCCAGCTCCTCCGGCGTGCTGCCCCGCAGGCGCAGGTCCCACTCGCTCGCCTCGAGCCGGTCGGCGAGCGCGCCGGGCCCGGCCTCGACGACCTCGAGGACGTCGAGGTCGACGGGCAGGGCCTCGTCGAGCGCGGCCCGGACGGCCTCGGGGTCGACCCGCTCGGTGACGCGGATCTCGAAGTACTCGGCCTCGCTCGCGGTGCCGGTCGGCGCCGCGTTGGCGTAGGAGATGAGCGGGTGCGGGTGGAAGCCCGCCGAGAAGGCCATCGGCACGCCGGAGCGGCGCAGCGCCCGCTCGAGCGCGCGCGAGAAGTCGCGGGTCGACGAGAAGCGCAGCCGGCCGCGCTTGGCGTAGCGGATGCGGAGCTTCTGGACCGCCGGGGGCGGCGGGGGTCCGTCGGGGGTGCGCTGGCGGGCCATGGTGCCCCAGCGTAGGAGGCGGCGGCCGGTCGACCGAACCGGCCCCGCCGGCGTCGACGGAGACCGTGGATCGAGGAGGCCCGACGTCCGCTGGTCACGGATCGAGTGGCGAGCGGGGGTTCTCGCCACGCCATCCGCAGCACTATCGTGCCTCCATGCCGAGCACCAACCGCGCCCGACTCGCCCGTCTCCTCGCCGCCGAGCAGGAGCAGTACACCGCGGACCACCCGCGCAGCCGCGCGCTCTACGAGGCCGGCGGCAACCTCTTCGGCCGCGTGCCCATGACCTGGATGAACAAGTGGAGCGGCGGCTTCCCGCTCTACCTCGACCACGCCCGCGGCAACCGGATCACCGACGTCGACGACCACACCTACGTCGACTTCGCGCTCGGCGACACCGGTGCGATGGCCGGGCACTCCCCCGCGCCCACCGCGGCGGCCGTCGCCCGGCGGATGGGCGAGCTCGGCGGCATCACGACGATGCTGCCCAGCGAGGACGCGCAGTGGGTCGGCGAGGAGCTGACCCGGCGCTTCACGATGCCGCTGTGGAGCTTCACCCTCTCGGCGACCGACGCCAACCGGTGGGCCGTGCGTCTGGCCCGGCTCGCGACCGGCCGCTCGAAGATCCTCGTCTTCGGCTACTGCTACCACGGGTCGGTCGACGAGACGTTCGCGGTCCCCGGCCCCGACGGCACGACCGTCTCGCGCCCCGGGAACGTCGCTCCCCCGGTCCCGCTCGAGATGACGACCCGGGCGGCGACGTGGAACGACCTCGCGTCGGTCGAGCGCGAGCTCGCCCACGGCGACGTCGCCGCGATCCTCACCGAGCCGGCGCTGACGAACATCGGCATCGTCCTGCCCGAGCCGGGCTTCCTCGAGGGGCTGCGCGAGCTCGCCACGAAGCACGGCGCGCTGCTGATGATCGACGAGACGCACACGTTCTCGGCCGGCTGGGGCGGCGCGACCCGGGCGTGGGACCTGCAGCCCGACATCTTCGTCATCGGCAAGTCGATCGGCGGCGGCATCCCCTGCGGCGCCTACGGCATCAGCGAGGAGGTGGCGCGCGCCGTCACCCGGCACACCGAGACCGGCGAGGCCGACATCATCGACGTCGGCGGTGTCGGCGGGACGCTCGCCGGCAACGCCCTCTCGACGGCGGCGATGCGGGCCACGCTCGCGGAGGTCCTCACCGAGGACGCCTTCGACCACATGCTCGGGCTCGCGAGCGCCTTCACCGAGGGGGTGCAGGCGACGCTCGACGAGTACGACGTGCCGTGGTCGGTGAGCCGGCTCGGGGCGCGCTCGGAGTACCGGTTCGCCCGTCCCGCACCGCGGTCGGGCGAGGAGGCCGCCGCGGCCCACGACGACGACATCGACGCGTACATGCACCTGGCGATGGTCAACCGCGGCATCCTCATGACGCCGTTCCACAACATGGCGCTCATGTGCCCGGACACGACCCGGGAGGACGTCGACCTGCACACCCGGACCTTCCGCGAGGTCGTCGGCGCGCTCTACGCCTGACCCCGCGCACGCACGAGGGCCCGGCCGCACGTGGCGGCCGGGCCCTCTGCTGCGCACCCGGGGGCAGGCCGGGTGTCAGTGCCGCCGTGAGGCGGTGGCGAGGTAGCGCGCCGTCGGCGCACCCACCCCGGTGACGTCGTCCCAGCCACGACCGGTCGTCAGGCTCGAGTCCTGGTCGAAGGTCCGGACGCTGGGGACGAGCCCGTCGTCGGCGTTGAGGCCGTTGACGTAGTCGACGCGCACGTTGCCGCGGTCGCCCTGGTGACGGACGTCGTAGAAGACGCCCGAGGTGCGGGCCAGGCGGTAGAGCGACGGGTTGGCGAAGCCGATGCGGCCGCGGTGCTGCTGCACGGTGGCCTGGAGGCCGGCCATGAGCGGCGACGCGAGGCTGGTGCCGCCGATCCGGTACTCGCCGTAGCGGACTCCCTGCCCGAAGCGCGTCGGCGCGCCGAAGACCTGCGTCTCACCGACGAGCATGCCGGTGGTCGGGTCCGCGTCCATCGCGACGTCGGGGACGCCGCGCATCGCGCAGCCGGTCACCGTGTGCTGCTGGTAGAACGGCTTGGTGAAGCGGTCGCTGCACCCACCGCCGGCGCCGTAGAGGTAGCCGACCGGCGCCCACGCACCGTTCGAGAGCGTGTACTTCTCGGTGCCCCAGCCGGTCTCGAACTGGCGGCGGCCCTGCTTGTCGATGGCGAGGGCCGTGCCGCCCACCGCCGTGATGTAGGGGTCGGCCGCGGGCCAGTCCGGCGACACGACACCGGTGTTCGCGCCCTCGTCGCCGTCGTCACCCGAGGAGAAGTAGGTGCCGATGCCCTGGACGGCGCCCTGGAGGATGACCGACTCGTAGGCCTGGACGAGCGCGTCGTCGATGGTCGGCGTCTTCACGCCGTCGACGACGACGTAGGTCGGCTCGCCCCACGAGTTGGAGATGAGCGAGGCCTTGTTGTCGTGCACCACGCGGGCGATCGAGTTCAGCAGGTCGTCGTCGTAGCAGCTGGCCGCGCCGTAGTAGGCGACCTTCGCGTCGGGCGCCATCCCGTGGACGGCCTCGACGTCGAGGGTCTCCTCGCCGTACCAGCCGTTGCCGCCGCACTCCTCGACCTTCGTGGGGTCGTACGTGGTGTCGTTGGCCTGCGTGAACTGGTTGCGGCGGAAGGCCTTGTCCCCGTGGCGGGTCGCGTAGGTGTTCGCGTCCTCCTCGATGGTGGGCGCCGCGAACGCGTCGGTGATGGCCACCGTCTCGCCCTTGCCGGTCAGGTGCGACGCGGTGATGCCGTACGCCGAGCGCAGCTGCTTCGGGGTGTAGCCGCACACCGAGTAGGGCAGGTGCTTGCCCTCGAACGCCGGGTCGGTCCGGTCGACCTTCTGGCCGTAGTACGCGCCGCAGGTCGTCGAGTTGACGAAGCCGGCGGGCGGCCCGAGGTCGCTCGGCGAGGCCGTCGAGGTGGACGCCGTGCCCCGGCCACCCTCCTGCGCGGGCCGGGTCCGGTGCGTCACGGTGTCGAGTCCCGTGACGGCGAGGACCTGCGCGCCGAGGGCGTCGGGCACGGTGACGGCGCTCGTCGGGGCCGTGCCCGTGGCACCGTCGAGCGTGAAGGTGCGCAGGTTCGCCGTGAAGGCCGACGAGACCGCCTCGCGGCTGCCGGAGACCTCGACGAAGTGGCGGTCGGTGCCGACGGTGTCGACGTGCAGGCCCGCGCCGCGGGCCCATCCGCTGACGGCGTCGACGGTCGCGGCGGTGGGCGCGTAGCGCGCCGCGTACTGCGCGGTGTCGAGGTAGTGCCCGTACTGCGCCGAGGACGGGTCCGAGACCGCGGCCGCGAGCCGGCGCAGGCCGGCGCCGTCGCGGGGCGCGAGCCAGACCTTGACCCGGGTCGTCGGGCCGGACGTCGCCGCCGCGGAGCGCTGGGCCTGCGCCCGCGTGGTCCACGCCGGGGCGGGGCTGACCGTGTGCCGGCCGGTGCCGTGCGGTGCAGCGGCGGCCGCGCCGGCGCCGAGCGCCCCGGCTCCGGTCGCGGCGAGGACGGCGGCGCCGACGAGCGCCACCGTCCCACGAGTGGTTCCTGTCACGGGATACCTCCTGGGAGACCTGTCACGGGGCGGTGGCCCCGTGACGCGCAGCCTCACCCCGCGAGCCCGCTTCGCACCCTGACGGATGTCACGGATCGCCCTCCGGCGCAGGGCGGCCCCGCGCCGGCGTCCTCAGCAGGTCCTCAGCCGGCGTCAGCGGCTGCGCATCCGCCGGACGGTCTCGACCTGGTCCCAGACGGTGACGACGACGACGCCGAGCACGGTGGCGACCCGTAGGTCGCGGCCCGCGGTCGCCCATCCGCCGTCGACGAGCGCGGCGACGAACGCGGGGTCGTAGAGCCGGTCGTTCTGCGCGAGCCCGACGAGCAGCGCCGCGACCGCGAGGTCGAGGGCGACGCCCACGCCGACCGTCGTCCACGTCCAGCGGCGAGCCCGGAGGGCGACGAGCACGAGCGCCGCGTGGGCGGCCAGCAGGACGAGGAACAGCGGCAGCCATCCCGACCAGAGCGCGGGGTCGAGCACCGGCACGGCCTCCCCGCGCACCCGGACCGGCGAGCTCGTCTCCTGCCAGACGACCGCGAGGGCCATGACGACGAGGGCGACGACCGAGAACACGGCCTCCGACCGCCCGACCGACCGTCGCGAGGACGGGGCGTCGGGGAGCTGGTCGGGCGTCCAGCCCATGACTCCCGTGCCGGGCTGCGCGCGCTCCAGGATCGCGAACACGAGCGTGGTCCAGAACACGACGTGGAACGCCGTGGTCAGCCCGGCCAGGGCGGCGCTCCCGAAGGCCGGCCCGACGCCGTCGGTCGCGACGTCGTCGACGAACAGCCGCACGACGAGGGTCCCCACCGCGGCGATCGGCGAGATGACGGTGACGAGCAGGGTGACGAGCCGGCGCCACTCGGGGTAGACCGCCGGCCCGATGAGGTGCAGCGGACGGCCGGTGTAGCCCGCGGCGAGGCGGACCGGGTCACCGAGCTCGACGAGGACGGCGCGCTCGGCCTCCTCGCGGTCGGTCGCGGCGTCGGTGTCGAGGCGGGCCTCGACCATGTCCTCGATGGTGCCGCGCAGCTCACGGTCGACGTCGTCGCGCTGGTCCTGCGCGAGCTCGCGGACGGTGGCGGAGACGTAGCGGTCGGTCAGGCTCCCCATGGTGGGCTCCTCCGGTCGGTCGGGTCAGGCGAGGTCGGTGATGGCGGCGTCGAGCGCGCGCCAGTCGGCACGGAGGGCGGCGAGGACGTCCTCGCCGGAGGGGCTCGTCCGGTAGAACTTCCGCGGGCGGGACTCCTCGGTGTTCCACTCCGCCGTGAGCAGGCCCTGCTTCTCGAGCCGGCGCAGCAGCGGGTAGAGCGTGTTGGCGTCGACCTCGAAGCCGGCCCGGCCCAACGTCTCGAGGAGCGCGTAGCCGTAGCCCGCGGTCCGCAGGCTCGCCAGGGCGGCGACGACGACCGTGCCCCGGCGCAGCTCCTGGAGGTGCCCCGCGAGGGTCGGGTCGTCGGGTGAGGTCATGCCGACACGATAGTGTGTGTCGCACACCATCGTCAACGACTAACGGTCACCGATCCCCCGGTGCCCCGGTCAGTCGCCGAAGCGCTCCCGGATGGCGACGAGCTCGAGGGCATGGGCGTCGAGGTCCCGGTCCTCGTCGCTGACCGGCGTCCAGGTCGGCGCCGGGACGGCCCTTCGCTCGGCGTCGAGGGCCACGAACACGGTGCGGCAGTAGGTGGTCAGCTCGAGGGAGCCCTCGCCGTCGGCGGGGTCGCCGGAGCGCACGTGGACGCCCACGTGCATCGACGTGCGGCCGGTGTGCAGCAGCCGCGCCTCGACCTCGACGAGGTGGCCGATGCGCAGCGGCCGGTAGAAGCGCACCCCGCCGGTGAAGATCGCGACGTTGTGGGCGCTCCCCGTCCACCGGGTGGCGAGGACGTGCGCCGCCTCGTCGATCCAGCGCATGACGATGCCGCCGTGCACCTTGCCGCCCCAGTTGACGTCGGTGGGCGCGGCGAGGAAGCGCATCGTGACGCGCGGGGCGGTGCCGGCGTCCGAGTAGACCCGGCCGGCCATCGCGGCCTCGACCTCGGCGCGGAGCTCGGCCCGGCGCACCGCCCAGCGCTGCTGCAGCTCCTCCCCCAGCGTCGCCGGGACGAGCGGCGGCACGGGGGTGGAGCGGCCCTCGGCGTCGACGGCGACGAAGACGATGAGGCAGCGCGTGGCCGGCTCGAGCCGACGGGTGCGCGGGGCGCCCGAGGCGACGTCGACCGTGATGTGCATCGACGAGCGGCCGGTGTGGACGACGGTGGCCGCCACCTCCACGAGGTCACCGACCTCGACGGGGCGGGTGAAGCGGACGTTGCCGACGTACGCCGTGACGCAGTACGTGCCGCTCCAGCCGGCGGCGGCCGCGTAGCCCGCCTTGTCGATCCACTCCAGCACCCGGCCGGCGCTCACCGAGCCGGAGTGCCCGGCGTCGGTCGGCGCCGCGAGGAAGCGCAGCGTGATGGCGCGGGGCGGGGTCGGTGGCTCGTCCACGGCGTCATCCTGACAGGGGCGCCGGCGGCGCGTCAGCCGTCGACGACGGTCGGGACGCGCCCGTCGGCCGCGAGCGCGCGCAGCCGGCCGACCTGCTCGGGCGTCCCGAAGACGATGAGCGTGGCGCCGGCGGCCAGCACGGTCTGCGGGGGCGGTGACGGCGTGAACGGTCCCTTCCGCGGCGCGCGCACGGCGAGCAGCTGGCACCCGCACGTCCCCGGGACGTCGACCTCGGCGAGGGTGCGGCCGACGACGGCGTCGGTGTCGGCGAGGCGGACCTGCTCGATGCGGACGTCGAGGTCGTCGTCGTGCATCACCTCGTCGAGGAACTCCGCGACGTCGGCGTGCAGGGCGAAGGAGGCCATCCTCCGGCCGCCGATGAGCTGCGGGTTGACCGCCCGCGTGGCGCCGGCGAGGACGAGCTTCTCCTTCGAGCCGAGCGTGCGGGCCCGGCTGATGATCACGAGGTCGGGGCGCAGGGCACGCGCCGACAGGGTCGCGTACGTGGTGTCGGCGTCGGTGTCGAGCGCGCAGACGAGGGCGCGGGCACGGTCGATGCCGGCGGCCCGCAGGGTGTCGTCGCTCGCGGCGTCCCCGTGGACGAACGGGCCGGTGTGGCCCTCGAGCCGGGTGGCGTCGGTGTCGACGACGACGACCGCGTGGCCGCGGTCCAGCAGGTAGCGGGTCGCGGAGCGGCCGACCCGGCCGAACCCGCAGACGATGACGTGGTCGCGCAGCCGCGCGATGTCGCGCTCCATCCGGCGCCTCCCGAGGTGCTCGCGCAGGTGACCCTCGGTGACGGCCTCGACGAGGACCCCGAGGTTGTACAGGACGGTCCCCACCCCGAGGAGGATGAGGACGATGGTGAAGGCCTCCCCGGCGGGGCCGAGGGGCCGGACCTCGCGGAAGCCGACCGTCGCCACGGTCGTCACCGTCTGGTAGAGCGCCTCGAGCAGGGTGAAGCCGAGGACGAGGTAGCCGAGCGTCCCGACGACGATGACGACGGCCAGCGCGGTGAGCGCCACCGCGATCCGTCGGACCGCGTCACCCGCCGAGTCGGTGCCGAGCAGCAGCGAGCGGCGTCCGCTGCTCGTGCTGGGCCGGCCCACGTCCTCATCGTGGCACCGGCGGGGTGGCGCGCGCCGGGGGATGCGGCCGACGCCACGGGTCGGCTCGGTCACTCCCCCGCCCGGCGCCGCTCGGGCACACTCCCCCCATGGAGTTCACGACGCAGCTGGAGGCCACGGGCGGGACGACGACGGGGTTCGTCGTCCCCGACGAGGTCGTCGAGGCGCTCGGCGGCGGGCGACGCCCCAAGGTCGCGGCGACGGTCGCCGGCCACACGTGGCGCACGAGCATCGCCGCGATGGGCGGGCGATTCCTCCTCGGCGCGAGCGCCGCCGTCCGGGAGGCCGCGGGCATCGCGGCCGGCGAGACGCACACCGTCACGGTCGTCCTCGACGACGCGCCGCGCACCGTCGAGGTCCCGGAGGACCTCGCCGCGGCCCTCGCCGCCGACGCCGACGCGGCCCGGGCGTGGGAGTCGCTGGCCTACAGCGCGCAGCGCCGGCACGCCGAGGCCGTCGTCGCGGCGAAGAAGCCCGAGACGCGCGCCCGGCGGGTCGAGTCGGTCGTCGCGAGCCTGCGCGCCTGACCGCCGCCGACGAGCCCGCACGTGCGGGGTTATCGCTGTCCGTCCCGGCCGGCGCCCGCGCCAAA